>JAOAEA010000003.1 GCA_026417035.1 Burkholderiales bacterium | reverse complement strand
GTGATGCTCGAGGAATGCGGGCTGGCCTACGCCATGCGCCCGGTCGACCTCGGCAAGGGCGAGCAGTTCGACCCCGCCTTCGTGGCGATCAGCCCGCACGCGAAGATCCCGGCGATCGTCGATCCCGAGGGCCCGGACGGGCGGCCCATGAGCCTCTTCGAGTCGGGCGCGATCCTCGTGTACCTCGCCGGCAAGACCGGCCGTTTCCTGCCCGGGGACACGCGCGGCAAGTACGTGGCGCTGCAGTGGCTCATGTTCCAGATGGGCAGCGTCGGGCCGATGTTCGGGCAGGTGCACCACTTCGTGCGCGCGGCGAAGGAGGAGGTGCCCTACGCCATCGCGCGCTACACCCAGGAAAAGGACCGCATCTACGGCGTGCTCGACCGGCGGCTCGGCGAAGCGCCGTGGCTCGCCGGCGACGAGTACACGATCGCCGACATCGCGACCTACCCGTGGGTCGCGCGCCACGAGTGGCACAAGACCGACCTCGCCGCGTTCCCGAACGTGAAGCGCTGGTTCGACGCGATCTCCGCGCGGCCCGCCGTCCAGCGCGGCATGGCCGTGCCCGCGTAGGAGCGCCGCCATGCAGATGGAAGTGCGCCGCGAGACCACCCGCCGGCTCGAGATCTTCCGCGCGCGATCCGAGCGGCCGGCCTACCCCCATCCGGTCCTCTTCGTGCACGGCGCGTTCACCGCCGCGTGGTGCTGGACCGAGCACTTCCTGCCGTGGTTCGCGGGCGCGGGGTTCGACGCCTGGGCGGTGAGCCTGCGCGGCCACGGCGGCAGCCACGGCCGCGAGGGCCTGCTCCTCGCCGGGATCGCCGACTACGTCGAGGACCTGCACGAGGCGGTCGCGCACATCGGCGCGCCGCCGGTCCTCGTCGGCCACTCGATGGGCGGATTCGTCGTGCAGAAATACCTCGAGGACGAGAAGGCGCCGGCGGTCGTCCTCATGGCGAGCACGCCGCCGCAGGGGCTGCTCGCCTCGCAGCTGCAGCTCGCGTTCGGCAACCCGTCGCTCTTCGCGCAGCTCAACTCGGTGCTCTCGCACGGGAAGGGCTCGGCCGAGGCGCTGCGCAAGGCGCTGTTCGCCGGGGAGCTGCCGCCGGAGAAGCTGCGCGAGTTCTTCCGCAACACCCAGCCGGAGTCGCAGCGCGCCATCTGGGACATGACGCTCTTCAGCCTGCCGCGCGTGTGGGCGATGGCGAAACCGCCGGCGCTGTGGCTCGCCGCCGAGAAGGACGCGCTCTTCGCGCTCGAGCAGATGCGCATCGGCGCCGGCATGCTCGGCATCCCGCTCGAGGTCGTGCCAGGCATCGGGCACGCGATGATGCTCGACGCGGGCTGGGAGGGAGTCGCCGCGCGGATTGCGGGATGGCTGCGCAGGACGGCGGCCGCGGCCTGACGCGGAACCGCGAAAGCCCAGAGCACGCGAAGGATCGCAGGAGAAGCGAACGCGCCGCGCCGCGGCGTGCGTGCCTGCCGCGGCCCATGTCGCGCAGCGCATGCCCGATCGCGCAGCGCCCGAGAGGTGTTCCGCCGCGAACGGCGCCGCCCTTGCACTGCCTGGCGGCCGGCGCGCTCTTGCGGTTCTGGCTTTACCCGCGCCGCGCGTGCTTCGCGAGGTAGGCGTTGATCTCGTCGATGCGCAGCTGCGGCTCGCCGCGCACCGGGCGCGAGCCGACGACGCGGTTCATCCACGCCATGTTCTTCTCCATGCGCGCCACCACGGCCCGCCACTGGCTGGCGGTGTAGCGCTTCGGGTCGGGCAGCACGTGGCACTGGCTGCACGCCAGCCGGAAGGACTGCGCCTGCGGCGCCTCGATGTCGGGGTACTTCCTCGGGTCGAACGGCGCCTGCGCGTGGCGCTCGAGGTAGGCGAGCAGCACGGCCGACTCCGCGTCCGACGGCGCGCGGACGCCGGCCATCATCTCCGCCATCAGCTCGCCCATGTTGCCCTTGCCCTGCATGCGCGCGACCATGCGTTTGACGATCGCCGGCCACTTCGCCGCCTGATGCATCGCCGGGTTCGGGAGGTTGTGGCACTGCACGCAGTACTGCACGACGAGCCGCGCGCCCGCGGAGTTCCGGTCGGGCAGCTCGGACGCCGCGAAGGTGGGCGGGAGGATGCGCTCGAGCATCGGGCCGTGCGGGCTCTCCGCCCAGCGCTGCCTCGCGTCGCTCACCGCGCGCTCGGCTTCGCTCTGCGCGAGCGCCGGCGCGGCGGCCGCCAGGGCGAGGGCGAGGGCGAGGGCACGGATCATCGCGGCCGATTATAGGGGACGCATCGCCCATGATCGCGCGGCGGCGCGTGAAGGATGTCGGCGCGGCCGAAAGACCCTCTCCGGGGCGCGGGCTCCTGCGGCTGCCGCGGGCTCCTGGGCGCCGCGGGCCGTCAGCGCGGGACCTGGGCGACGAAGCGTTCGATCCCCGAGAGCGTGAGCTCGACCGCGATGGCGGTGAGGATGAGCCCCATGAGCTTCTCGAGCGCCGCGGTGCCGCGCTTGCCCAGGCGCCGGGCGATGCGCTCGGCGAAGACGAGGACCACGGCGCACACCGCCATCGCCAGGGTGAGCGCGGCGAGGCCGCCGGCGACGCCCTGCGGCGCGCGTGAGGCGAGCACGATCACCGTGGCGAGCGCGGAAGGCCCGGCGATGAGCGGGATGGCGATCGGCACGACGAGCGGTTCGCCCTCGGGAAGGTCGCCGAGCAGGCTGTCGCCGTGCGGGAACACCATGCGCAGGGCGATGAGGAAGAGGATCACGCCGCCGGCGATCGCGAGCGAGGTCTCCGAGAGGTTGAGGAGCGCGAGGAGCGAGCTCCCGCCGAGGAGGAAGACGACGAGCACCGCGTAGGCGATCGCGAGCTCGCGCAGCACGACGCGTGCGCGGCGGTGCTCCGGCACGGCCTTGAGCGCGGCGGCGACGAGCGGGACGTTCCCGAAGGGATCGAGGACGAGGACGAGGAGGATCGTCGCCTGGGCGAGGCTCACGCGCGCCTCTCAGAGCGAAGCGGTGCGGTCGCCCGCCGCGAACGCGGCGAGCGGGCCCGCATAGCGCTTGCCGAGCGCGATCGCCTTGAAGAGCTCGCCCATCTCCGCGGGCGACACGAGCTTCTGCGCGGCGGCGGCCTGCGGCAGATAGCGCGCCGGATCCTCGGGCGGGATGCGCAGCATGAGGTCGGTGAGGCCGCAGCCCAGGAGAAATTGCGCCTGGCTCGTGTAACCGAGCACGTCCATGCCCGCCGCGCGCGCGGCGCGGGCGATGGCGGTGAAATCGACGTGCGCGGTGACGTCCTGCAGCCCCGGCAGGAAGAAGGGATCCCCGTGCGCGCGGTGCCGGTAGTGGCACATCAGCGTGCCCTGCGCGCGCTGCGGATGGTAGAACTCGCGCTCCGGGAAGCCGTAGTCGATGAAGAGGGCGACGCCGCGGGCGAGCGCCGCGCCGAGGGCGCGGATGAACGCGCGCGCGACGAGCCCGATCTCGGTGGTGTAGCCCGGCGGGAGCGCGAGGCGCTCCGCCTCGTCGCGCAGGTCGGGCGGCGCGGGCCGCCATCCCCACGCCAGCGCGCCCGCCGTCACGACCACGCCGGCCTGCTCGACGCCCGCATCGGTGACGCGCACGATCTCCACCGGCATCGCGTCGAGCACTTCGTTGCCCACGACGAGCCCCTCGAATGCGGGCGGCAGGCGGTTCAGCCACGCCACCCGGTCGAGGAGGTGCGGTACGCGCGCCGCGAGCGTGTCGCGGCTGCGCTCGCGCAGGTCGGCCGAGAGCTCGAGGATCAGGTACTCGCGCGGGACGCGGCCGATGCGCTCCAGCTCGGCGAGCATGGCGGCCGCGAGCGCGCCACTGCCGGCGCCGACCTCGAGGATCGCGTCGCAGCCCGTGGCGAGCACTTCCGCCGCCGCGTGCGCGAGCGCCGCGCCGAAGAGCGGCGAGATCTCGGGCGCCGTGGTGAAGTCGCCGTCGCGGCCGAGCTTGCGCGCGCCGGCGCTGTAATAGCCCAGGCCGGGCGCGTAGAGCACGAGCTCCATGTAGCGCGAGAAGGGCAGCCAGCCGCCGGCCGCGGCGATCTCGTCGCGCACGCGCGCCGCGACGCGCTCGCTGTGCTGCCGCGCTTCGGGGCTGGGCTCGGGGAGATCCATGCTGCGTACCGGCGAGGAGCGTGGATGTTGCGCGCATCCGCTAGAATCCGCAACGCTTGGCGCGGGAACGGGACGGGACGTGTCGGCAGAAGCCAAACCACTCGCAGGCAAGGTCGTCCTCGTCACCGGCGGCGCGAGGCGCGTCGGCGCGGCCATCGCGCGGCGGCTCCACGCCGCCGGCGCGAACCTGATGCTGCACTACCGCAGCGCGCAGGCGGAGGCGCACGCGCTGCAGGCGGAGCTCGGCGCGGTGCGCGAGCATTCGGTGGCGCTCGTGATGGCGGACCTCCTCGACACCGCGGGGCTCGCCGAGATCGTGCGCAACACCGTCGGCCGCTTCGGCCGGCTCGACGTGCTGGTGAACAACGCCTCGAGCTTCTTCGCGACCCCCCTCGGCGAGATCTCGGCCGAAGCCTGGGACGACCTCGTCGGCACCAACCTCAAGGCGCCGCTTTTCCTCGCCCAGGCCGCGGCGCCGCACCTGCGCAAGGCGCAAGGGGCGATCGTCAACATCACCGACATCCACGGCGAGCGCCCGCTCAAGCACTACGTGGTCTATTCGGTCGCGAAGGCCGGGCTCATCGGCCTCACCCGATCCCTCGCGCGCGAGCTCGGCCCCGAGGTGCGCGTGAACGGTGTGTCGCCCGGCCCGGTGCTCTGGCCGGAAGACGACTCGTTCGACGCGGTCGCGCGGCAGCGCGTGATCGCGCACACGCTGCTCAAGCGCGCCGGCGATCCCGACGACGTCGCGCGGGCGGTGTACTACTTCGTCGCCGAAGCGCCCTACGTCACCGGGCAGATCCTCGCGGTGGACGGCGGCCGGAGCGTGAATCTCTAGGGGGCTGTTGAAAGACGCTTCCCGAGACGCTGCGGCAGCGACGGCCACCGGGGCTCTCGGGGGGAAGCGTTTTCCGGCAGCCCCTGAATGAGGGGGTCGAGGGGGACGTGCCCGCCGACCTCGTCGGCTCACACAGCGTTGCGGCGCCAGGGGCTCAGCTCGGCGAGAAGCCCTTCGCCGCCGGCAATCCCGCGGAGCCCGGCACGGTCGTCCCGCTCAGGCCGGGCGCGGGTGGCAGAGTCCGTGACGGGACCTGGTAGCGAGGCGGCCGGCCGGGAGCGTCGCCCGTGGCCGTGTCCGGGGCGCGCCTTCTGGAATAATCGCGACCCATGAACGCCCCCACCGCCCGCGACGTGCGCAAGGCCGCCTACGAGGCGAACAAGCTCGAGAAGCGCCTGCGCCGCCAGGCCGGCCAGGCGATCGCCGACTTCGACATGATCCGCGCCGGCGACCGGGTGATGGTGTGCCTCTCCGGCGGCAAGGACAGCTTCGCGCTGCTCGACCTCCTCATGAAGCTGCGCGAGGCGGCGCCGCTCGACTTCGAGATCGTCGCGGTCAACCTCGATCAGCGACACCCCGGCTTCCCCGCGCACGTCCTTCCGGATTATCTCGGGAAGCTCGGCATCCCGTTCCGCATCGAGGTCGAGGACACGCACTCGGTGGTGAAGCGCGTGATCCCGCAGGGGAAGACGATGTGCTCGCTCTGCTCGCGGCTGCGGCGCGGCATCCTCTACCGCGTCGCCGGCGAGCTCGGCGCGACGAAGATCGCGCTCGGCCACCACCGCGACGACATCCTGGAGACCTTTTTCCTCAACCTCTTCTTCGGCGGGAAGCTGAAGGCGATGCCGCCGAAGCTCGTCTCGGACGATGGCCGGCACGTCGTCATCCGGCCGCTCGCCTACGTGAAGGAAGCCGATCTCGCGCGCTATGCCGAGGTGCGCGCTTTCCCGATCATCCCGTGCGACCTGTGCGGCTCGCAGGAGAACCTGCAGCGCAAGCAGGTGAAGGCGCTCCTGCGCGAATGGGAAAAGCGCTTCCCCGGGCGCGTCGAGACGATCTTCGCGAGCCTCGGTCGCGTGACCCCCTCGCACCTCCTCGACCGGACGCTCTTCGATTTCGCGGCGGTGGCGGCGACCGGGATCCCGGGCGAGGATGGCGACAAGGCCTTTGATTCGGAAGAGTTTCCCGATCCCGGTCCGGGCACCGCGCGCCTGCCGACCCCGGTCACGCGAGGCTGATCCGAATCATCAAACAGACATTGTCAAGCTAAGCTTGACGATGCTATCCTGCCGGCCTCGCTGGAGGATCGGCCCTTGAACTGCGCGGAAAGACTCGTCGCCCTCTTCGGCTCGCAGGCCGAGGCGGCGCGCCGCATGAAGATCGACCGCGCCGTCGTGAACAACTGGGTGAAGTCGGGCTACATCCCGTCGCGCTGGGCCGTCGAGGTCGAGGGCGTCAGCGGCGGCCAGATCCTCGCGACCGAAGTCCTCAACGAAGCCTACGCCGCCAGGCCCATCCGGGTGAAGTCGCGCGGCGACGACGCAGTGCTGTTCGGATCCCCACTCGAAGGGAATGACGCCATGAACCCGTACGCCCCCGCGAAGCGCATCCAGTCCTTCCATCCGCCGCAGCGCACGCTGATGGGCCCGGGTCCGACGGAGATCCACCCGCGCGTGCTCACCACGATGAGCCAGCCCGCGATCGGCTACCTCGACCCGGTGTTCGTCGAGATGATGGAGGAGCTGAAGGCGCTGCTGCGCTACGTCTTCCAGACGAAGAACGCGCTCACCTTCCCGGTCTCCGGCCCCGGCTCGGTGGGCATGGAGTACTGCTTCGTGAACATGGTGCGGCCCGGCGACAAGGTGGTCGTGGCGCGCAACGGCGTCTTCGGCGGCCGCATGATCGAGAACGTCGAGCGCTGCGGCGGCATCCCGGTCGTGGTCGAGCACGAGTGGGGCGAGCCGGTCGACCCGCAGAAGGTCGAGGACGCCCTGAAGGCGAACCGCGACGCGCGCATCCTCGCCTTCGTCCACGCCGAGACCTCCACCGGCGCCCTCTCGGACGCGAAGACGCTGGTCGAAGTGGCGCACAAGTACGACGCGATGACCATCGTCGACGCGGTCACTTCGCTCGGCGGCTGCCCGGTGCTCGTGGACGAGTGGAAGGTCGACGCCATCTACTCGGCGAGCCAGAAGTGCCTGTCCTGCACGCCCGGCCTCTCGCCGGTGTCGTTCAGCGACCGCGTCGTCGAGTTCGTCAAGGGCCGCAAGGACAAGATCCACAGCTGGTTCATGGACATGAACCTGCTCCTCGGCTACTGGGGCGCCACCACGCGCACCTACCACCACACGGCGCCGACCAACTCGCTGCTCGGCCTGCACGAGGCGCTGCTCCTCATCAAGGAAGAGGGCCTCGAGAACAGCTGGGCGCGCCACACGCGCCACCACATCGCGCTCAAGGCCGGGCTCGAGGCCATGGGGCTCAAGTTCCTGGTGAAGGAGCCCTGGCAGATCCCGCAGATGAATGCGGTGCTGGTGCCCGAGGGCGTGAACGAGGCGGAGGTGCGCAAGCGGCTCCTCTCGGAGTTCAGCCTCGAGATCGGCGCGGGCCTCGGCCCGCTCGCCGGGAAGATCTGGCGCTTCGGCATCATGGGCTATTCGTGCCGGCCGGACAACGTGATGCTCTGCCTCTCGGCGCTCGGCTCGGTCCTCTCGGACATGGGCTATCCGCTGCACGTCGGCGACGCCGAGGCCGCGGCGCACAGCGCCTACGCACAGATGCACCAGAAGGCCGCGCAGCAGAAGAAGAAGGAGAAGGTGAAGGTCGCCGCCTGAAAGCGCGCGCGGGCCGCGGCACCGCCGCGGCCCGCGCGCCGACGGCTTCGTGTCGCGTGGTCGCGACGACCGGCCCGCGGCGCCGGCCGGTCACTGGCCGGAGATGGAGCGGACGAAGCGCTCGGCGACCTGCGGCTGCGTGGCGTAGCGATCGAGCGGCGGCGACATCACGCGCTCGAGCGCGTCGAGGCGCGCGCCGGGCGGGGGGTGGGTCTCGAAGAGCAGCGCGAGCTCGGAGCTCTGGGCGCCCATCGCAGCGATCGTCTGCAGCACCGCCGGCAGGCCGTAGGGGTCGTAGCCGGCGCGCGCGGCGAGCACCACGCCCATGCGGTCGGCCTCGTATTCGTCGTCCTTGTCGAGGCCGCGCATGAACATCTGCTTGCCGGCGTTGACGAGCTGGCTGCGCAGCTCCGCGGGCACGCCGCTGCGCCGGCCGACGACCTCGGTGAGCACGTTGCCGCCGATGTTCGCGAGCGCGCCGGTCTGCATCGCCTTCAGGTGGTGCTTCCTCACCACGTGCGCGATCTCGTGGCCGAGGACGCCGGCGAGCTCGGCCTCGCTGCGCATGCGCACGACGAGGCCCTTCGTCACGAAGATGTAGCCGCCGGGCGTCGCGAACGCGTTCACGTTGTCGCTGTCGAGGATGCCGAACTGCCAGTCGAGGTCGGGCCGCTCGCTGTGCAGCGCGACCCAGCGGCCGACCACGTTCACGTAGCGCTGTGCGCCGGGGTTCGCCCAGAGCGGCGCGGCGCCGACGAGGATCGCGGCCCACTCGGCGCCGATCTCGCGCTCCTGCTTCTCGTCCGGCTCGTTCACGACGGTGACGACGTTCTTCACCGTGTCGAGCGCGCGGTTGACGTCGATGCCGGGAATGCGGAACTGCGCGTTCGCGCCCGCCGCCACGGCGGCGAGCGCCGCGGCCGCCATGAGGCCGAGGATCTGCCGCGGCGTCATCAGTTGCCTCCCAGCGGCGAGGCCTGGCCACCGCCCGCGCCGCCGCCTCCCGCCGCCGGGGCACTCGCCGAGGCGACGTAGTCGACGCGCTGGCTGGCGAGCCTGGGCGCGCTCGCCCCGAAGCGCTCGGCGTCCGCACGGCTCGCCGCGTAGCCCTTCATCCTCGCGAGCTCGTTGGGGTTGGGCGTGGCGTTGCGGATCTGCTCCTTGTCGAGCCCGCGCACGCCGGTCGCCACGGCGGTGCCCGAGGATCCGCCGCGCCCGAAGCTGAAGATGGAGGCGAGGCCCGAGCTCCCGGCGCCGCCGGCGCTCCCCGACTCGGTGCGCACCGCGAGCATGCGCACCCAGCCGGCCGCGCCGTCGCCCTTCACCTGCATCCAAGCGCCTTGGCGCTTCACGATCTGCACCTTCGCGCGCTCCGGCAGCGTGCCGGCCGCCGCCGCGTCGGCGAAGGGCTCGGCCTTCACTTCCGTCTGCCGCACCATGAAGCCGAACTCCTGCGCGGCGGCGGGCAGGGCGGCGAGGGCGAGGACGGCGACTGCTGCGGCGAGTCTCATGCGGGCTCTCCTGCGGATGAAGGCGGTGCTCCCTTCGGCCTCGGCTCGAAGAGCTCGACCTCCTGCGCGCGGCCCTTGACTTTATAGGCGCCGCGCGGAACGAAGTCAAAGGCGTCCGCTGCCGCGCGCGCGGTCTCGGCCGAGACGAGGATGCGCGCCACGCCCTTGGTGAGCCCCTCGATGCGGCTCGCGGTGTTCACGGTGTCGCCGATCGCGGTGTAGTCGAGCTTCTGCCGCGCGCCGATGAAGCCGACCACCGCGCGGCCGGTGTTGATGCCGATGCCGACGTCGAAGACCGCGGCGATGTCGCCGGCTTCCGCGCCGAGCTCGCGCTTGAAGTCTTCCAGCACCGCCTGCATCTCGAGCGCGGCCGCGACGGCGTGCTCGGCGTGGCGCGCGTCGGGCACCGGCGCGCCCCAGAAGGCCATGATCGCGTCGCCGATGAACTTGTCGAGCGTGCCGCCGTGCCGGAACACGACTTCGACCTGCCGGCTGAAGTAGCGGTTGAGCAGCCGCACGATCTCCTCGGGCGAGTGCGTCTCCGAGAGCGTGGTGAAGCCGCGGATGTCGGAGAAGAGCACCGTGATCTCGCTCGCCTGGCCGGACATCGACTCGGGCGTGCGCCCCTGCTCGACGAGATCGCGCACCACCCGCGGGTTGAGGAAGCGGCTGAACATCCCGACTGCCTGCTCGCGGCTTTTCTTCTCGCGCAGGTACTCGGCGAGCGCGGCGAGCACGAAGAACGTCCACGCGAACGCGAGCGGCGAGACCACGGGGACGATCGTCCCGGCGCCGACCGCCGCGTAGGCGGCCGCGAGGACTGCGAGCGTCGCGGCGGCGAGCCCGAGCCCGACGCGGGTCGCGCTCACGCGCCGCTCGAAGGCGAAGAGCATCGCCGCGATCAGGGCGAGCGCGAGCACGACGGCCACCGCGGGCGGCGCGACGCGCATCGCGCGGCCGTTCTTCAGGTTGTCGATCGCGGTGGCGAGGATCTCGACCCCCGGGTGCAGGCTCGCGATCGGCGTCACGCGCAGGTCCTGCAGGCCCGTGGCGGCGGTGCCGACGATCACGATCTTGTCGCGGAACTCGTCGGCGGGGCGCTCCCGTTTCTTCCGGCCGAAGTCCTCGTAGAGGTCGGCGTAGGACACGTGCCGGAACGCGCCGGGCGGCCCCCGCCAGTCGAGCACGAGCTCCTGCGCCTCGGGCACCGCGTAGCCGAGGTCGCGGGCGAGGCGCACGGGGAGCGACGGGATGCGCCAGCCATGGGCGTCGAGCCACAGGTAGTAGCGGCGCCCGACGCCGTCGGCGTCCTCGTTGAAGTTGATGACCCCGGTGCGCCAGAGCGCCGGATCCACCACCGTCGGCGCGAGGAGCGCGACGCGCGCGTCCGGTCGCGCGCCGGGGCCGGCCTCCACGCCGAGGACCGCCGCGGCCTCCGCGATCGGCACGCCCTTGGCGTCGTCGCGCGCGGGCAGCCGCGCCATCGGCAGGTAAACGCCCGGCACCGCCTTCAGCGTCTCGTTGAAGAGCCGGTCCGCGTCGGGCCGGAACACGTCCGGGTCGGAGAAGAAGATGTCGAACACGATCGCCTTCGGGCCCTGCTCGGCGATCCCGGCGACGAGCTCGGCGTGCACCGACCGCGGCCAAGGCCACTTGCCGGCCACGTCCTGCATGCGGGCGAAGCTCGCCTCGTCGATGTCGACGATCACGATGCCCGGATCGCCCTGACGCCCGGCGGCGTGCGCGCGGACGAAGGCGTCGGAGAGACGGTTGTCGAGCGGCAGGAACAGCGACGTGCCGCCGATGACGAGCGCGGCAGCCGCGGCGACCCCGAGCGCGGCGGCGCGGACGGGCTTTCCCTCGAGCCAGGGCATGGCCGGGGATGCTACGCGACTGCCCCCGCACGGCAAAGCGACGAATGCCGCATCCGGCAGCCCCGCGCGGGCAGCGGCAGCGCGACCGGGCGCGTCATCCAGGAGCGGGTGCCCACCGCGCCCGTCATCGCGAAGCTCGCGAGGACCGTCGCGATCCCGCCATCGCCGGAGCGCGCAGCGGATCCCGCCCCACCCGGGATCGCCGCGGGCCATCCGGCCCTCGCGCTGGACCGATACCCAACCGTCAGCGCAGGCCGGCCCCGGGAGAGCCGGCGACAAGTGGGCCCGGATTGATGTGGGTGAAATACGCGCCGCGGAGGACGGGCTATAAAAGCCCCTTCCCACGCAAAGGACTGTCATGCCCGCGACCCTCGGATCGCCGCGCCGCAAGCCCGCGCTGGTCTGCCCGGCCGGCAGCCTGCCGGCGCTGAAAGCGGCGGTGGACCACGGCGCGGACGCGGTTTACCTCGGGTTTCGCGATGCCACCAACGCGCGCAACTTCGCCGGCCTCAACTTCGACGCCGCGGCCGTCGCCGAGGGTGTCCGCTACGCGCAGTCGCGCGGCCGCGAGGTCCTCGTCGCGATCAACACCTACGCGCAGGCCGGGCGCTTCGGGCAGTGGCAGCGCGCGGTCGACGCGGCGCTCGCCCTCGGCGCCGACGCCCTCATCATCGCCGACGTCGGGGTGCTCGACTACGCGCGGCGCGCCCATCCCGATGCGCGCCTGCATCTCTCGGTGCAGGGCTCGGCGACGAGCTACGAGGCGATCAACTTCGCGCGCGAGCGCTTCGGCATCCGTCGCGCCGTCCTGCCCCGGGTGCTGACGCTCGGCGAGGTCGCCCACGTCGTCGCCAACACCGAGGTCGAGATCGAGGTGTTCGGCTTCGGCAGCCTGTGCGTGATGAACGAGGGCCGCTGCTGGCTTTCGTCCTTCGCCACCGGCGAGTCGCCCAACACGGTCGGCGCCTGCTCGCCCGCGAAGTTCGTGCAGTGGCAGAAGGTGCCCGCCGCGGCCGGGCGGCCCGAGTCGATGGACGTGCGGCTCGCCGGCATCCTCATCGACCGTTTCGGCGCGGAGGAGAACGCGGGTTACCCGACGATCTGCAAGGGGCGCTACGCCGTGCAGGGCGAGACCTACTACGCGCTCGAGGAGCCCGCGAGCCTCAACGTGCTCGCGCTGCTGCCCGCGATCCTCGCCGCCGGCGTCGCGGCGATCAAGGTGGAGGGGCGCCAGCGCAGCCCGGCGTATGTCGCGCAGGTCACCCGCACGCTGCGCGAGGCGATCGACGCGGCCTTCGCGCAGGGCTCCCGGTTCACGGTGCGGCCGGCGTGGGCGGCGGCGCTCGCGAAGGTGTCCGAAGGCGCGCAGGTCACGCTGGGCGCCTACGACCGGCCGTGGCGGTAGCCATGAAGATCGCTCTCGGGCCGCTCCTCTTCTTCTGGCCGAAGGCCGAGGTGCTCGAGTTCTACGCCGAGGCCGCCGCGAACCCGGCGATCGACCGCATCTACCTCGGCGAAGTCGTGTGCTCGCGCCGCCGCGAGCTGCGCACCGCCGACTGGCTCGGGCTCGCGCGCGACCTGCGCGATGCCGGCAAGGAAGTGGTGCTCTCGGCGCAGGCGCTGCTCGAGTCGGAGGCCGACCTGCGCATCCTGAGGCGACTCGTCGAAGAGGCGGGCTGCGCCGTCGAGGCGAACGACCTCGGCGCGGTGAGAATCGCGTGCGAGCGGCGCGTGCCGTTCGTCTGCGGCCCGCACCTCAACGTGTACAACGAAGTCACGCTCGCTTTCTTCGCGGCGCAGGGCGCGGTGCGCTGGGTGCCGCCGCTCGAGGCGAGCGGCGCGCTCGTCGCGGCGATCCACGCGTCGCGCCCCGCGGGCCTCGAGACCGAGGTGTTCGCGTTCGGCAGGATGCCGCTCGCGTTCTCGGCGCGCTGCTTCACCGCGCGCCACTACGGCCTCAAGAAGGACGACTGCCAGTTCCGCTGCCTCGGGCACCCCGAGGGCCTGGTCGTGAAGACGCGCGAGGGCGCGGGCTTCCTCGCCCTGAACGGCATCCAGACGATGTCGGCGCAGAGCCTGAGCCTCCTGGCCGAGGTTCCCGAGCTCCTCGCGCTCGGCGTCGACGCCGTGCGCGTGAGCCCGCAGCCCGCGTTCACCGCCGCGATCGTCGCCGCGTTCGACGCCGCACGTCGCGGCGGCTCGCCGCGGCCGGACCCGGCGTGGAATCCCGAGGGCTTCGCGAACGGCTTCTGGCATGGCAAGGCCGGGATCGCGTGCGAAGCCGCGCCCGTCGCCTGAGAAGGAGCGATCGCAATGGGCCCGACGGTCACGATCCCCCGCTTCACCCTGCCGCCGCTCGTGGCGCGCATCGGCGCGCGCCTGCCGCAGTGGCCGCACGCCGTGGCGCTCGCCGCTGCGCTCGAGGCGGCCCGCGTCGGTGGCGTGCTGCCGGCCGCGGCGCTCGCCGCGCTCGAGGGCCGGACGTTCCGCGTCACGGCGCTCGACGCCGGCGGCGCGGCCGACTTCCGCTTCGCGAACGGGCGCTTCCGGCCGCTCCTGCGGCCTGCGCCCGCGCCCGACCTGCACCTGAGCGCGAACCTGTCGGTGTTCCTCGAGCTCCTCGCGCGGCAGGAAGACCCGGACACGCTCTTCTTCCACCGCCGCCTCGCGATCGAGGGCGACACCGAGCTCGGGCTCGCCGTGAAGAACATGCTCGACGCGGTGGATCTCTCCTCGCTCTCGCGTTTGCCGATGCCGGCGTGGCTGCGCCGGCGTCTCGGCCTCGCCGCCTGACCGCGCGCCGGCGATCGCGGCGTCGCGGCGCTGCGGAGCGCTCGCGAGCCCCGGTTTCGCGTTACCCTCGACCGTTCGCGCCGCTCCCGACCCGCCATGGACTTCCGCCTTCCCGAGCTCGCCGAGCTCGAGCGAGCCGCCCGCATCGTCTATGGCGCGATGCAACCGACGCCGCAGTACGCATGGCCGCTCCTCGCCGCGCGGCTCGGGGCGAACGTCTGGGTGAAGCACGAGAACCACACGCCGACCGGCGCGTTCAAGGTGCGCGGCGGGCTCGTCTACTTCGCCCGGCTCGCCGCGTCCGATCCCGGCTGCGCGGGCGTGGTGAGCGCCACGCGCGGCAACCACGGGCAGTCGATCGGGCTCGCCGCGCGGCGCCACGGGCTGGCCGCGACCATCGTCGTGCCGCGGGGCAACAGCCGCGAAAAGAACGCCGCGATGCGCGCGCTCGGCGTCGAGCTCGTCGAGCACGGCGAAGACTTCCAGGAGGCGCGCGAGTTCGCCGGGCGGCTCGCCATGGAGCGGGGCTTGCACTTCGTCCCGGCGTTCCACCGCGACCTCGTCCTCGGCGTCGCGAGCTACTGCCTGGAGTTCCTGCGCGGCGCGCCGGCGCTCGATGTCGTCTACGTGCCCATCGGCCAGGGCTCGGGGATATCGGCGATGATCGCCGCGCGCGCCGCGCTCGGCCACCGCGCCGAGATCGTCGGCGTCGTGTCCGACCACGCGCCGGCGTACGCGCTCTCGTTCGCGTCCCGCCGGCCCGTGGCCCACGAGGTCGCGACCGTCCTCGCCGACGGGCTCGCCTGCCGCGTGCCCGACGAGGATGCGCTCGCGCTGATCCTCGCCAACGTCGGGCGCGTGGTGCGGGTGACCGACGCGGAGGTCGCCGAGGCGATGCGCGCCCTCTTCGCCGACACGCACAACGTCGCCGAGGGCGCCGGCGCGGCCGGCTTCGCCGCGGCGACGAAAGAGAAGGCGTCGCTCGCGGGGCGGAACGTCGGCATCGTGATGACCGGCGGCAACGTGGATTCGGACGTCTTCGCGCGGGTGCTCTCGGGCGCGGCGGCCTGAAGGGCGCCGGGCCGCCCATCGCCGTTTCGGCGGCGGCGCGCGGCCGGAGGCCCCTGCCGCCACGGCGGGCGGGGTTCAGCGCTTCTTCTTCATGCCGCGCGGACGCGGCCACTGCCGCAGCCGGTCGATCTTCGCCTCGAAGCGGTCGCGCGTGCGCAGCAGCCGCACCTGCCGCGGGGTGACGAGGTCGTAGTGGCGGATCTCGCCGAGCCGCTCGTCCACGTCCCAGCAGTTCTCGCCGTTCGTCACCCAGAGCTTCGGGTCCACGCGCCGCAGGTCGAAGGCCACCGAGTAGTTGCGCAGCGTCTTCTCGCGGCGCAGGTTCGCGTATTCGTGGAAGTACGACATCACGAGCTCGCGCAGCGAGCGGTACACCGGGTCGCGATAGCGCAGCGGCGGCGCGTTCGTCTTCGAGATCGCGCCCCAGCATCCGCCGCGGCGGAAGAGCGCGATCACGTGGTCGTAGTCGTTGACCGCGCCCATGTGGGCGATGAGCGGCGGCTCGCCGTGGATCCAGAGGGCGCAGGCGGCGAGCATCGCGCCCTCGATGCAGTGGGCGCGCCGCTGCGCGAGCACCTCGCGCACCGAGAGCACCGTGTCGCCGTCGGGCTCGAAGTTCTGCCGCACCTCGTAGGTGAGGAAGTCCTGGATCCGGCGCGGCGAATCGAGGCGCGCGAGCGTGCGGAACTCCGCTCGCGTGAGCCCGAGGTCTTCCCGCCGCGCACGGCGCCGCATCGCCTTGGCTTCGCTCCCGACCGTCTGCCGCGGTGCGATCCGCCCCGCGCGCGGGCGATGGTAGCAGCGCGGCGGTGCGCCGGCCGCGGCCGGACGCGGCGGCCTGTCAGGGCAGGGCGTCGGGCGGCAACCCCCACGAGCGCGCCGTCACCGCGAGGACGCGGTCGATCACGAGGCCCGGCGGGCCCGGGGGCAGGAGCGGGCGACGCGGCGACGCGAAAGGCCACACCTCGAACAGGGGCTCCTCGGGAGCGTAGAAGGCGCGAACCGGACGCGCGCGCCTGGGCGAGTCGCTCTCGCGGATCGTCATCTTCCCTCCTTCCTCCTCGGGGCGTCGCAGCGCCCCGAGTGTTGCTTTCCCGTGTTTCAGCCATTAGTCCGCGCGCGACTTCCCGCGTTCCCCGGATTTCCGCACGTTCGCGGCCGCATCCTCTTCCGGCCCTCGAGGCGAAGGCGTAATATCAGCGCAACAAAACCTTCCATTAAAAAAGACAATCCCGCCGTCCGGGCGCCGCCGGTGCCCCGGCAGCGGGACGTCGAGAAGGGCCGAGGAGACGCGTTGCAACCCACCGACATCTCGCATCCCGATTACTTCCACAAGGTCGTCGACTGCCAGTGGGCGTGCCCCGCCCACACGCCCGTCCCCGAATACATCCGGCTCGTCGCGCAGGGGCGCTACGGCGACGCCTACATGGTCAACTGGAAGTCGAACGTGTTCCCCGGCATCCTGGGCCGCACCTGCGACCGGCCGTGCGAGCCCGCCTGCCGGCGCGGCCGCGTCGAGGAAGGCAACGGCGCGAAACCGGAGCCGGTGGCGATCTGCCGGCTGAAGCGCGTCGCCGCGGACTACAAGGAGGACATTCGCCCGCGGCTGCCCCAACCGGCGGCCCGCAACGGCAAGCGCGTCGCGTGCATCGGGGCCGGGCCGGCGTCGCTCACCGTCGCGCGCGACCTCGCGGTGCTCGGCTACCGGGTGGTCGTCTTCGACGCGGCCGAGCGCCCCGGCGGCATGATCCGCTCGCAGATCCCGCGCTTCCGGCTGCCCGAGGAAGTGATCGAGGAGGAAGTCGGCTACATCCTCGGGCTCGGCGTCGAGTTCCGCGGCGGGACGTGGGTGCCGTCGATGAAGGCGCTCCTCGACGAGGGCTGGGACGCGGTGTTCGTCGGCACCGGCGCGCCCCGCGGCCGCGACCTCGACATTCCGGGGCGCAAGGAGGCCGCGGCGAACATCCACGTCGGCATCGACTGGCTCGCGAATGTCGCGTTCGGCCACGTCACCGCGATCGGCCGGCGCGTCGTCGTGCTCGGCGGCGGCAACACGGCGATGGACTGCTGCCGCTCGGCGAAGCGCCTCGGCGGCGAGGACGTGAAGGTGATCGTGCGCTCGGGCTTCGACGAGATGAAGGCGAGCCCGTGGGAGAAGGAGGACGCGATGCACGAGGGCATCCCGATCCTCAACTGGCTCGTCCCCAAGGCGTTCACGCACGCGGGCGGGCGGCTCACCGGCGTCACCTTCGAGCGCGTCAAGGCGACCCACGACTCCGGCGGCCGCCGCCATCTCGTGCCCACCGGCGAGCCCGACCAGCACTTCGCGTGCGACGACGTGCTCGTCGCGGTCGGCCAGGAGAACGCCTTCACGTGGATCGAGCGCGACATCGGCATCGAGTTCGACCGCTGGGGCATGGCGAAGGTCGATCCGCTGACGCTGCAGTCCACCCACCCGAGGGTGTTCTTCGGTGGCGACTCCGCCCTCGGACCGAAGAACATCATCTGGGCGGTAGCCCACGGCCACGAGGCGGCGATCTCGATCGACCGGCACTGCCGCGGCGAGGACGTCGCCGACCGTCCGGCGCCGCAGGCGAGCCTGGTCTCACAGAAGATGGGCATCCACGAGTGGAGCTACGACAACCAGGTCGCGACCGACGCGCGCTACCGGGTGCCGCTGCGGGACCTCTCGCGCGCGCTCGCCGACATCCGCGTCGAGGTGGAGCTCGGCTTCGACCGGGAGCTCGGCTTCGCCGAGGCGCAGCGCTGCCTGAACTGCGACGTGCAGACGGTGTTCGCCGACCGGCTGTGCATCGAGTGCGACGCCTGCGCCGACATCTGCCCCATGGACTGCATCAGCTTCGTCGCCAACGGCGAGGAGGCGGAGCTGCGCACGCGGCTGCGCGCGCCGGCGAAGAACCGCGCCCAGGACCTCTACGTGTCCGGCGGCCTCAAGACCGGGCGCGTGATGGTGAAGGACGAGGACGTGTGCCTGCACTGCGGGCTGTGCGCGGAGCGCTGCCCGACCGGCGCCTGGGACATGCAGAAGTTCCTGCTCGAGATGGCGCAGGCCGGCGCGCCGTGCCGGTCACGCCCGGCGCCGCGCAAGGCCGCCTGAGGGAGCGCCCATGGCAGCGAAGCGCATCGAATCGGTCAACGACTTCGTGGTGAAGTTCGCGAACGTGAACGGGTCGGGCTCGGCCTCGGCGAACACGCTCTTCGCGAAGTCGATCATGCGCATGGGCGTGCCGATCAGCCCGCGCAACATCTTCCCTTCGAACATCCAGGGTCTGCCGACCTGGTACGAGGTGCGCGTCTCCGAGCAGGGCTGGCTCGGGCGCCGCGGCGGGGCGGACCTCATGGTCGCCATGAATCCCCAGACCTGGGACCGCGACGTCGCCGAGATCGACCCGGGGGGGTATCTCTTCTACGACTCCACGAAACCGCTGCCGGCGTCGAAGTTCCGCGACGACATCACTGTGATCGGCATGCCGCTCACCGCGATCTGCAACGACGCGTACAGCGACGCGCGCGAGCGCCAGCTCTTCAAGAACATCATCTACGTCGGGGCGCTCGCCGCGCTGCTCGGCATCGAGCCCGACGTCATCGCGGAGCTGATCGGCGAGCAGTACCGCGGCAAGGAGAAGCTCCTGCAGCCCAACGTGCACGCGCTGCACATGGGCTACGCCTACGCCCGCGACCGGCTCGGCGGGCCGATCGGGCTGCGCGTGGCGCGCTCGGACGCGGTCGGCGACCGCATCTTCATCGAAGGCAACAGTGCGGCCGCGCTCGGCTGCGTCTATGGTGGCGCGACGGTGGCGGCGTGGTATCCGCTCACCCCGTCGTCCTCCATGGCCGAGGCGTTCGCGCGGCACTGCCGCAAGTTCCGCGTCGACCCCGACAGCGGCCGCGCGCGCTACGCGATCGTGCAGGCCGAGGACGAGCTCGCGGCCATCGGTGTCGTCATCGGCGCCGGGTGGAACGGCGCGCGCGCGTTCACCGCGACCTCGGGGCCGGGGATCTCGCTCATGCAGGAGTTCATCGGGCTCGCCTACTTCGCCGAGATCCCGGCCGTGATCTTCGACGTGCAGCGCGGCGGCCCCTCGACCGGCATGCCGACGCGCACCCAGCAGTCGGACGTGCTCGCCTGCGCCTACGCCTCGCACGGCGACACCAAGCACCCGCTGCTCTTCCCCGAGGACCCGAAGGAAGCCTTCGAGTTCGCGGCGCTCTCGTTCGACCTCGCCGAACGCCTGCAGACGCCGGTGTTCGTCCTCTCCGACCTCGACATCGGCATGAACGAGCGCCTGTGCGAGCCGCTCGAGTGGGACGACGCGCGGCGCTACGACCGCGGCAAGGTGATGACCTACGAGATGCTCGAGTCCGGGCAGGACTTCGGCCGTTACCTCGACACGGACGGCGACGGCATCCCCTACCGCACCTACCCCGGCACCCATGCCAGCAAGGGCGCCTACTTCACCCGCGGCACCACGCGCGACGCCTACGCCCGCTATTCGGAACGCGGGCCGGACTACCTCTACAACATGGAGCGGCTGATGCGCAAGTTCGCCACCGCCGCCAACCTGGTGCCGCAGCCGATCATGCGCCCGGCCGCGCAGCCGACGCGGCGCGGGGTGATCTATTTCGGTTCGACCACGCCGGCCATGGACGAGGCGCTGGACATGCTGGCCAAAGGCGGCATGCACCTGGATGCGCTGCGCCTGCGCGCCTATCCGTTCCCCAAGTCGGTGGCGGATTTCATCGCCGCGCATGACGAGGTGTTCGTGGTCGAGCAGAACCGCGACGCGCAGCTGAAGACGCTGCTCGTCAACGACGCCGGCGTGAACCCGGCGACCCTGATCCCGATCCTGCACTACGACGGCACGCCGATCACCGCGCGCTTCATCACCGACGCGGTCGCCGCCGAGGTGCGCCGCCTGAACGTCCGCCCGCTGCACGGCGGCCGCGCGGCCTAGCTCAGAGGACAGAGGACAGAAGACAGAGGACAGAAGGCTAGCCCCAGCGCCCTCGATCCTCAATCCCGAATCTCGAATCCCGAATCCCGAATCCTGACGAATGACCTATCTCGCCAAGCCGAAGCTGCACCATCCGGACCTCCCCCAGAACCGGCTCGGCTACACGCGCCGCGACTACGAAGGGACCGTCTCGACCCTGTGCGCGGGCTGCGGGCACGACTCGATCAGCGCGGCGATCATCCAGGCCTTCTTCGAGCTCGCGATCCCGCCGCACCGCGTCGCCAAGCTCTCCGGCATCGGCTGCTCGTCGAAGACGCCCACCTACTTCCTCGGGCAGTCGCACGGCTTCAACAGCGTGCACGGGCGCATGCCCTCGGTGCTCACCGGGGCGAGCCTCGCCAACCGCGAGCTCGTGTACCTCGGGGTCTCGGGCGACGGCGACTCCGCGTCGATCGGCCTCGGGCAGTTCGCGCACGCGATGCGCCGCGGCGTGAACATGGTGTACATCGTCGAGAACAACGGCGTGTACGGCCTCACCAAGGGCCAGTTCTCGGCCACCGCCGACCGCGGGTCGAAGTCCAAGCGCGGCGCCGTGAACACCGACAGCCCGATCGACCTGGTCGGCCTCGCCTTGCAGCTCGGCGCGAGCTTCGTCGCGCGGAGCTTCTCCGGCGACAAGGCGCAGCTCGTGCCGCTCATCAAGGCGGCGGTCGAGCACCGCGGCGCAGCGTTCATCGACGTCGTCAGCCCGTGCGTCGCGTTCAACAACCATCCCGGCTCGACCAAGAGCTACGACTACGTGCGCGCGCACAACGAGGCCGTGAACCGGCTCGACTTCATGCCGCGCCGCGACGAGGTCACGGCCGACTATCCGCCCGGCTCGGTGGTGGACGTCGTGATGCACGACGGCTCGGTGATGCACCTGCACAAGCTCGCTGCGGACTACGACCCGACCGACCGCGTGCGCGCGATGAACTACCTCGCCGAGCGCGCCGCGCGCGGCGAGGTGGTCACGGGGCTGCTCTACGTCGACGCGCGCGCCGAAGACCTGCACTACCACCTCGGGACGGTGGACGCGCCGCTCAACTCGCTCGGCGAGCGCGAGCTCTGCCCGGGCGCCGCGGCGCTCCGCGAGTTCAACGCCGCGCTGCGCTGAAAGCGCGCGGCCCGCTCAGGCGCCGCGCTCCCAGCGCGCCAGCGCGTCGAGCACCAGCCGCTCGATCTCCTCCCAGCTCTCGCCGCGCGGTCCGGGGAGGTGCCGGTTGGTCGAGTTCGAGACGATGATCACCGGGTGGCCCTCGCGCGCGAGCGCCTCGATGTTCATCGGGCTGTCCTCGAGGTAGAGGTCCGCGCCGACCGCGACTTTGTCGCGCATGAAGCAGAGGTCCCAGTACGGGATGCCGTGCTCCTCGAGCCAGTCCACCGTCTGGCCGATCGCCTCGCGGTGGAACCAGGGGATGTAGAGGCGGTGGGTGATGATGCGGATGCGCACGTGGCGCGCCGAGAGCCGGCGCAGCGCCGCCGGCGCGCCCGGCAGCGGCGGCAGCGTGCGGAAGAGGCCGCGCTGCTTCACGGCGTGGCGGGACGCCGAGCCACTCCGCCGCGATCGGCTTCAGGCCGGCGGTGAAGTCGGCCACCACGCCGTCGAGATCGACGCCGAGCACGAATCGTCGCTTGTCGTCCATGATCGTGAGCTTCCCGCGCGTGCCTTCCGGCCGCAGATGCTACCGGAGCGCAGGCGCCTTCGCGAGCGCGCCGCGCGCGCGTGAGAGAATGCGGGCCTTGCGGCGATCGTCATGAACACGGCAAGTCAGCGTCTCCGGGCCCGCGCCGCGGTGCGCGCGCTGCGCGCCTCCGCGATCCGCGAGGTCGCGAACGCCGGCATGGGCGACCCGGAGGTCGCGGCGTTCTGGTTCGGCGAGCCCGACGAAGCGACGCCCGGCTTCATCCGGCGCGCGGCGACCGACGCGATCACGGCAGGCGACACCTTCTACACGCACAACCTGGGCATCCCCGAGCTCCGCGAGGCGATCGCCGCTTACCTTTCGCGGCTGCACCGGCCGGTCGCGGCCGAGCGCATCGTCGTGACGAGCTCGGGCGTCTCCGCGCTCATGCTCGCCACGCAGGCGCTCGCGGGCCCGGGCGACCGCGTCGTCGAGGTGACGCCGCTCTGGCCGAACCTCGTCGAGCAGCCGAAGATCCTCGGCGCCGAGGTCGAATGCGTGCCGCTCGCCTTCGGGCCGCGCGGCTGGGCGCTCGACCTCGACCGCCTGCTCGCCGCGCTCACGCCCGGGACGAAGGCGGTGTACGTCAACTCGCCGAACAACCCGACGGGCTGGACGATCGGCCGCGAGGCGCAGGCCGCCATCCTCGCGCACTGCCGGCGCCACGGCATCTGGATCGTGGCCGACGACGCTTACGAGCGGCTCTACTACGGGCCCGAGGCCGCGGCGCCTTCCTTCCTCGACATCGCCGACCCCGAGGACCGCCTCGTCTCCACCAACACGTTCTCCAAGTCGTGGCTCATGACCGGCTGGCGGCTGGGCTGGATCGTCGCCCCTGCGGCGCTCGTGCCCGACCTCGGGGTGCTGGTCGAGTACAACACCTCCTGCGCGCCCGGGTTCGTACAGCGCGCCGGCATCGTCGCCGTGCGCGACGGTGAGCCGGTGGTCGCGCACACCGTGGAGCGTTTCCGCCGCGCGCGCGATCTCCTCGTCGCACGCCTCGCCGCGATCCCCGGTGTGGAAGCGGCTTCGCCGCCGGGCGCGATGTACGTGTTCTTCCGCGTGCGCGGCGTCGCCGACAGCCTCGCTTTCGCCAAGCGCCTGGTCGCCGAGGCGAAGCTCGGCCTCGCCCCGGGCATCGCCTTCGGGCCCGAGGGCGAGGGCTTCCTGCGCTGGTGCTTCGCGGCGGCCGAGGCGCGGCTCGCCGAGGGCGCCGCGCGCCTCGAGCGCTTCTTGCGGCACAATCCCGTCTGAGGGTCTCATCGGGGCGCCCGCCGCCCGCTCTTCGCGCGCATGTCCGAGCCCGTTCCCGCACACGACGCCTCGCCGCCGCGGTCGCGGCGTCGCAGCGCCGCGCTCTGGACGCTCGTGGCGGTGGCCGCGTGGTTCGCGTTGCAGCCGCTCTTCGTCGAGCGGGTCGCGCGCGCCGAATGCCCCGTGCCGGTGGCCGGCGCGAAGGTCGAGATGTGGCGCACCGCCTGGTGCTCTTACTGCGCCAAGGCGAACGCTTTCTTCACCGCCTGCGGGCTCGACTTCGCGGAATACGACATCGAAGCTTCGCACGAGGCGCGAGCGGCATTCG
Organism: Burkholderiales bacterium; assembly: GCA_026417035.1. GTDB lineage: Bacteria > Pseudomonadota > Gammaproteobacteria > Burkholderiales > SG8-39 > JAOAEA01. The sequence continues at coordinate 90,655 of JAOAEA010000003.1, read as the reverse complement.
ACGCGCTCGGCGGGCGCGGCGTCCCGCTCATCCGCGTGCACGGCAGGCTCATGTCGGGCTTCGACGCGCGCCGGTTCGTCGCGCTCTACGCCTCGGGCGGGCAGGCGAACGGCGGGAAACCGTGAGCGGTCGGGGCCATGAATCCGGGCGCGCGCCGGCGCGCCGCCCCCTTCGGACGCTCCCCTGCGGAGGCGAGTGAGTGAAAGTCACCATCGTTCCCGTCACGCCCTTCCAGCAGAACTGCTCGATCCTCGTCTGCGAGGAGACGAACCGCGCCGCCATCGTCGATCCCGGCGGCGAGGTCGACCGCATCGTCGCGGCGCTCGAGAAGACGGGCGCGGTGCCCGAGAGGATCCTGCTCACCCACGGGCACATCGACCACGTGGGCGGCACGGTCGAGCTCGCGCGGCGGCTCGGCCTGCCGGTCGAAGGCCCGCACGTCGACGAGAAGTTCTGGATCGACCAGCTCCCGGCGCAGAGCCGGATGTTCGGCTTCCCGCCGCTCGCGGCCTTCACGCCCGACCGCTGGCTCGCCGGCGGCGACACGGTGCGCTTCGGCGCGATCGAGATGGCGGTCCGCCACACCCCGGGGCACACGCCCGGGCACGTCGTCTTCTTCGAGCCGCGCTCGCGCATCGCGATCGTCGGCGACGTGCTCTTCGCGGGCTCGATCGGGCGCACCGACTTCCCGCGCGGCGACTACGACACGCTCATCCGCTCCATCCGCGAAGAGCTGTGGCCGCTCGGCGACGACGTCACGTTCGTCCCCGGCCACGGGCCGACCTCGACGTTCGGCGCGGAACGGCGCACGAACCCGTTCGTCGGCGACCACGCGTTCGCCGGCGCGCCGTGAAGCGCCCGGGCGCGCCGCGACCGGCGACCTACCAGCTCTTCATCCGCGTCGCGTGCGATCGGGTGATCCGCGTGGGCCGGCTCGGAACCTTCCGCTTCCCTGCCGGCCGCTACGTCTACACGGGGAGCGCGGCGCGCGGGCTGGAGGCGCGCATCGCGCGCCACCTCGCGCGCGAAAAGCGGCTCTTCTGGCACGTCGACTATCTCCTCGCCGCGCCCGGTGTCCGCGTCGAGGCGGTGCGGCGCTCGACGCGGCCCGAGTGCGCGCTCGCCGGATCTGCGGCGGGCACGACCCCGGCGCCGGGGTTCGGCGCGAGTGACTGCCGCGCCGGGTGCGTTAGCCATCTCCGCTACCTCGGTCCGTGAGGCACGTGCCGCGCGACGGAAATCCGACGAGGCCGCGGAAACCGGCACTTTTTCACGCGAGGCGCCGCGACCGTGGGACGCGAGGGAGAGTTTGTCGCAAAGTCACGCGCAAGCGCGCGTTCCGGGACGTTCGGGGAAGCGTCCGCCGCGCGCCACAACAACACTGCGCACGCGATGGAAGAAGAGCCGGTATTCGTCGTCTATCCCGGCCCGATCTGGGGCTGGGCCGTGGCCTGCAAGGGTGGCACGCAGAGCCATGTCTTCACCGACAAGTCGGTGGCGATCAACTACGCGAAGAGCTGGGCCGAGGCCAACCGTCCGAGCCGCGTGCAGGTGGAAACGCGCGAGGGCGCTGTCGAAGACCAGTGGGAATTCGGCCCGTTCGCCGGCAACGGCGCCTGACCCCCCTAGGGAAGCGCTGATCGATTCGCCGAACGGATCAGGGCGTCCGCTGACATCGGGGGGCGAAGGGGGATGTGTCCCCCTTCGTTCCGACGTTCCCTGGCGCCGCGTTACCGCCCGCCGCGAGCGCCCTCCCAGCCGGACGCTCGGGCGCGCCGCTCGCGTGCGCGCTTGGTGATCTCGAGGCCGGCATAGAGCGTCAGCGCGGCGCCGATCGCGATCAGCGACCATGCGACCCGCGCTTCCTCGAGGAACGGCAGGATGCTGCCGCCGCTCATGAGCCCGAGCACGCCCAGGGCGATCGCGACGCCGCCGATCGCGTCGAGCACGAGGATGCCCATGGGGAACGGCAGGCGCGGCGTTTTCTCGCTCATCTCGACCTCTCCCGGAAAGCCCTTCCCGTCCTCGCGACCGCGGCAAGCATAGGCCGCGCCGCCGGGCGTGTCATGCCGCGTCGCAATGCCGTCGTCATGAGCCATCGCATCAGCCGCTTGCGCGCCTCGGCCTAATCCTTCCGGCGGATGTATGGCGCGCCGCGCGACGGGATACTGCGTCCGCCTCGCGCCGTTCGCCGCGGAGGCATTGACGCCCCGGAAAGACGCACGATGCGTGCCAGGATCCACCGGTCCGCGAAGACCGCCGTTCCGCACACGGCCGCTCTCGTGCCGCGGCCGAAGCTCTACGCGCGATTCGATCGGGCCGCGGATGCGCGGTTCGCGTGGCTGTCGGCGCCGGCCGGCGCCGGCAAGACCTCGCTCGTGGCGGCGTACCTCGCGGCTCGCGGCCGCCCGACCGCATGGGTGCGCCTCGACGAAGGCGACGCGGACCTCACGGCGTTCCTGCAGTCTCTGGGCGAAGGCGTTCGCGTTGCGGGCGGCGCCCGCACTCGCATCGACGTCGCCGCCACCGCGACCGCCGCCGACATCGCGATCCGGCGCTCGGTCGAAGCGATCGTCGCCGGTCTGCCGCCCGCGAGCGCGCTCGTGCTCGACGGTTACGAAGCCATCCCCCCGGGCGCGCCGGCCGAGCGGGCGCTCGCGCTCGTCGTCGCGTCGCTGCCTGCCGGCACGACGCTCTTCGTCACGAGTCGTCGGGCGCCGCCGCCGGCACTCGCGCGCGCGGGTTCGGGATCGGGGTTCCTGCGTCTCGAAGGCGCCGACCTGTGGCTCGATCACGACGAGGCCGCGGCGGTCGCGGCGAGCACCGGCCTCCAAGCGAGCGACCCGCTGCGTGCAGTGGCGGCGGCGTGCGGCGGGTGGGCGGCGGGCGTCGTCCTCCTCGCGCGCGGGCTGCTCGCGGGCGGACCGCTTCCCGGCGCCGCCACGCCGCTGCCGCGCGAGATCTCGGACTACTTCGCGGCCGAAGTGTTCGAGCCTCTGCCGCCCGATGTGCAGAGCTTTCTCGCGCGCACGGCGGCGCTGCCACGGGTCAGCCCTGATACCGCCGGCGCGCTGACGGGCCACGCCGAGCCGGGCCGGGTTCTCGACGAGCTCTGCCGCGCGAACCTCTTCACCGAGCGAAAGGCGGGCGATGCCCCGCGGTACGCGTATCACCCGCTCTTCCGGCACTTCCTGCGTGCGCGCGCTGCGACGCTCCTCGCCGCGCGCGAGCACCGCGACAACAGGGCGCTCGCCGCGCGCCTCCTCGAAGACGCGCAGGATCCGGAAGCCGCCGTGCCGCTCCTCGCCGAGCTCGGGGCGGCAAGCGAGATCGCGAGGCTCGTGCGCAGCCATGCGCCGGCGCTCGCGTCGCAGGGGCGGATCGCGACCCTCACCAGCTGGTGCGATGCGCTCTCCGAGCAAGGCTGCGAAAGCGAGCCCTGGCCGCTCTTCTGGCGCGCGTGGTGCCTCGCTCCGGACGATCGGGCACGCGCGGCCGGGGGCTTCGAGCGCGCGCGCGCCGCTTTCGCCGCGGCCGGCGATCTCGAGGGGGAGCTCGCCTGTTGCGCCCGCCTCGCGTGCCTCGCCACGACGCGCGCAGCTGCCGATCGACGCATCGCCGAGCTCGAGGCGGCCGCGGCACGCCTGCCCGAGCTCCTCGAGCCGGACCAGGCGGCGCGCCGCCTCGCCGCGATCGGCCTGCCCTGGGCGTTCCCCGCCCGGCACGCGCTCGTGGAGCGCTGGCGCGCGCAGGCCGAGACCCTGGCGCGCACCGCCGCCTCTGCGGGCACGCGGCTCGCGCTCGCTTCGTTCGCTCTCGCGGTGCATCTGCTCCATGGCGAGACGGACGCCATGGGTGCCTTGATCGCCGAGCACAGGCACGTCGCCGAGGATGCGCGCGCGGCCGCCGGCGAGGCGCTGCCGTTCCTCGTGCTGCAGGCGCACCACCTGCTCGCGAGCGGCGCGGACGCGGCGGCGCAAGCGACGCGCGACCGCGCTGCGGCGCTCGCCGCGAGTACCGGACACGGGCCGCACGCCATCGCCGTGGCCGCGCTTTCGTTCGCGCTCGCGCTCGCGCGCGGAGAGGCCGAAGCGGCGCGGGCGGCGCTCGCCACGCTGACGCCCGCGCGCACGCCGCTGGACGAGGCGTTCCGGCTCGTCGCCCAGGCGACGCTCGCGCTCGCCGCTGGCGACGCCGAGGCCGCGCGCACGGCAGCGACCGCGGCCCGCGCGCCGGTGATGCTCGTCCCCGCGCTCGAGCCTGCGCGGGCCGCCTGTGCCGCGGCGGCGCTGCTCATGGCGGACGAGCCGGCCGATGCCGCGCTCGCCGCGATCGTTCCGGCACTCGACGCGGCGCGGCGCGACCGGATGCCCGCGGCCGAGCTCGCGCTGCTGCTCCTCGCCGGCTCTGCGGACCTCCGTTGCGGCGACACCGCGAAAGCCGTCGCGCACGCGGCCGAAGCCTTCCGCTTGGGCGTGCGGACCGGTGCGCTGCCGCGCCTGCCGTTCCTGCCGCGGCCGATGCTCGCCGATCTCGCGGCGCTCGCGCTCGCGAACGACGTGGCGCCGCGCTACGCGACACGGCTCATTGCGCGGATGCGGCTCGAGCCGCCGCCGGGCGCGCCCGCGAGCTGGCCGTGGCCCCTGCGGGTACGCACGCTGGGCGCGTTCCGCGTGGAGGCGCTCGCACACGGCACGCCCGCGAACGGCGGCCTGGCGCGCAAGCCGAACGAGCTCCTGAAGTTCGTCATCGCGGCCGGCGCGGGGCATGCGGTCGCTGCGGGCGCCGCGGTCGCCGCGCTCTGGCCCGATCTCGAGGGTGACGCCGGCAAGAAGGCATTCGACATCGCCCTGCACCGGCTGCGCAAGGCGCTCGGCGTCGAGGGCGCGGTGCGGCTCGAAGCCGGGAAGCTCTCGCTCGATCCGGAGCTGGTCTGGGTCGACACGGTGGCGTTCCAGCGCGCGGCCCGTGCCGCCGAGCGGTCCGATGCGAACGCGGCGACGGCGGACCGGGCTGCCGCGGAGGCGCTGTCCCTCTATGACGGCCCGTTCCTCGCAGCCGATGACGACCTGCCCTGGGCGATGCCGCAGCGGGTGCGCCTGCGCGACTGGTTCGTGCGGCTCGTCGAGCGCGCCGCCGGCCGCTGGGAGGCCGCGGGCGAGGCCGCGCGTGCCGAAGACCTCTGCCGGGCCGCGATCCGCGTCGAACCGACGTGCGAGCCGCTCCACCGGCAGCTCATCGAGCTCCTCGAGCGGTCCGGCCGGCCCGCGCAGGCGCGCGAGGCCTACCTGCACTGCCGCGAGCTGCTCGCCGCGGTGGCCGCCGCACGGCCCTCGCCCCGCACCGAGGCGCTGCGCGCGCGCCTCGAGCCCGTCCGAACAGGCGACGATCGGGTAGGCGGGATGTAGGCGCGCGCCGCGCAGTCTCGCCGTTGCGCACAGCCGCAGCAGGCGCCCGGACCCGCCGGATCGGGAAACCGGGAGACCGGGGAGCCGGTGGCGGCGTGGAGGAGGCGAACATGGACATGGTCGTGCTGATCGATGCGCTCTTCGAAGCCGGTTGGGTGATGGCGCTCGTCTTCCTCGCCGCCGGCGCCGCCCTCTGCCTGCCGGATCTCGTGCCGCACGTGGGCGAGCGGCCGGAAACCCGCTCGCCCCTGCACACCGAGACGTACTGAAACGCCCTCGCCCCCCGGCGCTGCGAGGTGCCTTGCGCGCCGGGGCTCCTTTCGTCCACAGGCGCCCGCGCCGCCGCGGCCGGCGCGACGCGCCATGGCGCGCCCGGGCAAAAAAACGCGGCGGGCCGGAGGGCGCGCCGCGCGAATGAGGAGCTGTGAAGCGGAGCCCGGGCGCACACGCACACCACGGACTCCTCGGGCGTCGCCGGGGAGGGCGCCGACCCGGGCCGATTATTCCCGCGCGAAGCCCCGAGGTGCCATAGGACCAACGGACTAGTGACAGGCCAGCCGCTGCGGTCTATCGGAGCGGGCCCGGGGCTTGCAGGCCCGCGGACCGGCCGCGCGTCACCGCGCGAGCTTGAAGCCGATCAGCGAGCGGAGCTTCGCGGGTGCGACGGGCTTCGCGAGCACGTGCAGGCCCTTCGCGCCCGCAGCCTCCGTGAGCGAGGGCGCCGCGCTCCCGGTCACCACGATGGCCGGAATCGCCGCGCCGAAGCGCTCCCTCACGAGCTCGATTGCGCGCACGCCGTCGATGCCATCGCCGAGCCGGTCGTCGACGATGAGAAGGTCGGGGGCGCGGTCGAGCGCGTCGGCCTCGGCGAGCGCGCGCGCGACCGACGGCGCCGCGACGACCTCGGCTTCCCAGCTCGTGAGCAGCGCGCGGGTGCTCTCGAGGACCCGCGCCTCGTCGTCGATCACCAGGATGCAGCGGCCGGCGAGCGTCATGCTCTCCGCGCGGCGCCGCGCCGCCACGGGCAAGGGCGGGGGCTCGGCCCGCGCCAGCATGAGGCGGAACACGGTGCCCACCTCGGGCCGCGAGCGGAAGGTGACCGCCGCGCCGACGAGGCCCGCGAGCCGCTTCACGATGGCGAGGCCGAGCCCGAGCCCCTTGGCCTCGCCCTCGGCGGTCGCGGCGCCGCGGTGAAAGGGCTCGAACACGCGCTCGCGCTCCTGTTCGCGGATCCCGACGCCCGTGTCCCACACCTCGAGCGAGAGCGTGGCGCCGCGGCTGCGGCAGGCGACCAGCACGCCGCCCTCGTTCGTGTAGCGCAGGGCGTTCGAGACGAGGTTGCGCAGGATGCGCTCGACCAGCACCGGGTCGCTGCGCGCCCACGCGCGGCTCGGGCGGAAACGCAGGCCGAGGCCCCGCTCCGCGGCCTCCGGCGCGAAGTCGGTCTGCACGCGGTCGAGCAGCCCCTGGATCGCGAAGGGCTGCGGATTGACGCGGATCGCGCCGGCGTCGATGCGCGAGATGTCGAGGAGCTCGCTGAAGAGCGACTCCAGGGCGTCGACGGAGGCGGCGATGCTGCGCGCGACGCTCGCGGTCTCGGCGTCCCGGGCGCGTGCCGAGAGCATCCCCGCGAAGAGCCCGAGCGCGTGCAGCGGCTGGCGCAGGTCGTGGCTCGCCGCGGCGAAGAACTGGGTCTTGGAGCGGTTCGCGGCCTCGGCCTCCTGGCGCGCCGCTTCGGCCGCGCGCCGCGCTTCCTCGAGCGCCGCGTTGCGGGCGGCGAGCGCCTCGGCGAGCGCTTCGTTCTGGAACCGGTTGCGCAGCGAATCGACGAGCGTGCGGTTGTAGCCGCGCCCGAACACGAGGATGGCGAACGTCGCGACGGTCGTGATGAAGGCGAGCAGGAGATGCGTCTCCGTCCCCTGGACGAGCATGCGTCCCACCACCGGCGCGAGCGCGCACAGGACGAACGCGTAGAAGGAGGGCAGGTGGGTGCCGATGAGCAGGACCGCGCCCGAGGTGACCGCGAAGAGGCTGACGATGAGGACCGTCTGCAGCGCGGCGGAGCCCTCGACCCAGAAGAGGAACGCCGCCGAGCCCCAGACGAGGCCCGAGATCGCGGACCCGACGGCCCAGGTGGCGCCCCAGCGGCGGACCTCGTCGGCGGCGAGCCCGCCCCTGCGCCGGAACCGCAGGTGCAGGACGAGCCGCCACGCCTGGTTCGCGGCCATCGCGCCAGCCCAGGCGAGGATCACGGCCGGCGCCACGCGTCCCCACATGACCGCGCCGAGCAGGACCGCCCCCGCGAGGCTCGCGGAAACCGCAGTCGGCAGCTCCTCGTACAGGTGGCGCACCTGCGCCTCCCGCACGCGGTCGTCGAGGCTGGCGGACGCGGCTGCGGGCTCGGGGCGCGCCGCCATGGCTCGCCGCCCGGCCCGCCCGTTTCAGCCCTTGACGCCGGGGTCGGCGAGGCCCGGCAGCTCGAGGCCGAGACGGCTCGCCTCGATCACCGCCTGCGTGCGGTTGGCGACGTTGAGCGCGCGCAGGATCGCCGCCACGTGGATCTTGACCGTGCCCTCGGCGAGGTTCAGCTCGCGGCAGATGAGCTTGTTGGGCTTGCCTTGCAGCATCAGGGCGAGCACCTGCGTCTGCCGCTCGGTGAGGCCGAGGTCGCGCCAACCGGGCGAGCGCGGGCCGGGCGCGCCGCTGGCGCCGGCCGCGGCGGCCTCCTGGTGGCGCAGCACCTCCGGCGGGATGTACGGCGTGCCGGTGAGCACGATGCGCAGCGCGTTCACCATCACCTGGTTCGACGACGACTTCGGGATGAAGCCCATCGCGCCGGCATCGATCGCGCGCACGACGTCGTCGCGGCTGTCGGTCCCCGAGAGCACCACGACCGGGACGGTGGGGAAGGACTCGCGGATGTCCGCGAGCAGCGAGAAGCCGTCGGTGCCGGGCAGCCCGAGGTCGAGCAGCAGGAGGTCGGCATCCGGGTGCGCCTCGAGCCGGGCGCGGCCCTCGGCGGCCGTGCGCGCGTCGAAGACCTCCACCTCCTCGGCGAGGCTCTTCAGCACGTGATGCAGCGCTTCGACGATCAGCGGATGGTCGTCGACGACGACGATCTTCACGACGTCCCCCAGGGCCGATGTTGTTGGCGTTGTGCTTCGATACTAGCACCCGGCCTCGACCCGCCCAATTGCGGCCCGGCGCCCGCCCTGTGGCGTCCGTCACGATGCCCGCCGGAGTGCTTGTCGCTTCCACGACAGCCGGCACCGCGGTCCGTCGCCGGCGGCCGACAGGGCCGGATCATCCCTAGGGATGGTTGCCGGGCAGCGGCGAGGTGGCTACCGTTCACCCCGGAGCCCAAGCGATTCGCGGCCGCCCGGGGCGGCGGCCGCCGGGGAGCGCCGTGATGAAAATCCTGATCGTCGACGACCACCCGCTGATCCGCGAAGGGCTCGCCAACGTGCTGGGCGAGCTCGACCCGGAGGTCGAGACGATCGAGGCCGCGAGCGCCGACGAGGCACTGGCGGCGTTCTCCGGCGCCGACGGCTTCGCGCTCGTGTTGCTCGACCTCGGGCTGCCGGGCGCGCGGGGCATGAGCCTGCTCGAGCAGATGCGCTCGGAGCGCCCCGAGGTGCCGGTCGTGGTGCTCTCGGCGAACGACCAGCGCGACGTCGTGCTCGCGGCGATCGACGTGGGCGCGATGGGCTTCATCTCCAAGCGCGCCGCGACGCCGGTGCTCGTGAACGCGCTGCGTCTGGTGCTCGCCGGCGGGGTCTACGTGCCGCCGCAGGTCGTGGGGGGGCACGATGCCATCGAGGCCGCAGCGGCCGGACCAGCGCCCGGCGCGCCGGCGACCGCCGGGACGGCACGCTCGCTCGCGGACCTGGGGCTCACCGACCGTCAGGCCGAGGTGCTCGCCCTCATCGTGCAGGGCAAGCCGAACAAGCTCATCTGCCGTGAGCTCGACCTCGCCGAGGGCACCGTCAAGACCCACATCTCCGCGATCCTGCGGGCGCTGGACGTCGCCAACCGCACCCAGGCGGTGTTCAAGCTCTCCAAGCTCGGGATCCAGCTCCCGGCGCTCTCGATCGCGTCGCAGCGCCGCGCCCTCTGAGCGGCACGGTCACGGCGCCGCGGCGAGCGGCAGCGTCACCGTGAACGCGACGCCCGAGCCATCGGGCAGATTCGCAGCGCGCGCGTGGCCGCGGTGGAACTCGGCGATGAGCCGCACGATATACAGCCCGAGGCCGAGGTGCGGCTCCGGTCCCGCATCCTTGCGCGCCGACACCATCGTCTCGAAGAGGCGCCCGGCGATCTCCGCGGGCAGGGGCGGGCCGTGGTTGGTCATCGTGAGCGCCGCTTCGCCGCCGCGGCGCGCGAGCGCGACGCGGATCGGCGCCTCGCGTGGCGAGAAGTCCACCGCGTTCGCCGCGAGCTTGTCGAGCATCTGGGCGAAGAGGTCCGGCGCGCCGTCGATCCACACCGGCTCGGACGGCGCGTCGAGCACGAAGCGGTGCGTCGGATAGGCGCTCGCGTAGCCCGCGACGCAGCCGGCGGTCACGGCGCGCGCATCGAAGCGCTCGCGCTCGGCCTCGCGCACCGTCTGCTCGAGCCGCGTCGCCTCGCCCATGCGGGTGATGAGCGTCGTGAGCCGCGCGAGGCCGTCGTTGGCGCGCTCGAGGTAGACGCGCGCCTCCGGGGTTGGGTCCTGCATGCGCAGGTTGTCGAGCGACGAGCGCACCACCGCGATCGGCGTGCGCAGCTCGTGGGAGAGCCGCCCCGCGAGCGCCTCGAGGTGGGCGTTGTACTGCGCGATGCGCTCGAGCGCGGTCGAGAAGCTGCGCGACAGGTCGCCGATCTCGTCGCGCGCGCCGGTGCCGGTGATGAGCCGCCGGATGCGGCCCTGCGAGTCGATCGCGGCCTCGGCCTCGTCGCGCAGGCGCCGCAGGCGCTCCGACAGCCGCGAGGCGAACAGGAGGAGCGTCAGGCCGCCGATGAGGAACGCGACCAGGGTCACCGTGACCAGCCGCTCCAGGGCGTCGCTCGAGAGCGACTGGATCGCGTTCGCCGTCTCCTCGACGACCACCGCGCCGACCACCTCCTCGCCGTGCCAGATCGGGTGCGCCGCCGACACGATCGCCGCGCGCCCGTCCGGGGTGTGCCGCCAGCGCGAGGCGGGCACGCCGTCGAGCGCGCTCGCCACGTCGCGGCCACCGGCGATCGCTGCCTCCGGCAGCGCGTCGTCGAAGTCCTCGGTGGGGCGCGCCAGGACGCGCTCGAGGAACGGGCGCAGCGGGGCGGTGACGAAGCGCTCCCACGCGGACTGCGCGCGCTCGGGGGTCTCCGCCCGCTTGAGGCTGCCCGCGATCGCGAGGAGGTTCAACTTGCGGTCGACGACCCAGATGCGTCCACTCGAGCGCCCCAGCCCCTGGATGATGAGCTCGATCTCCTCGGTCGCGGCGCGCGGGTCCGGCGCCACGCGCCGCGCGCCGCCGGGCAGCGGCGGCGCGGCGGGGTCGGGCACCGCGTCGGTCCGCGCACGCAGGTCGAGGAGCTTGGGGCGGTCGTGCAGCGCCGTGGCCACCGCGCGCGAGGTCGCCGCGACGGCCTGCTCCTGTCCGGCGCGCAGCACCCGTTCGACCTCCTTCAGGTAGCTCCAGCCGGCGAGCGGGATGGCGAGGAGCACGAGCGCGACGACGAGCACTTTCGCACGCAGGCCGAAGCGCGGGGCGAGGCGCGGCGCCGCCGGCATCGCTACTGCGCCTGCCAGCGGTAGCCCATCCCGTAGAGCGTGTCGATCGCGTCGAACGCCGGGTCCACCGCGGCGAACTTCCGCCGGATGCGCTTCACGTGGGACGTGATGGTGCTGTCGTCGACGACGATGTTCGCGTCGGCCATGAGCTGCTCGCGGTTTTTGACGTGCCCCGGGTGCCGCGCGAGCGAGTGCACGATCCAGAACTCGGTGAGCGTCAGGTCGACCGGCCGTCCGTTCCACGTCACCACGAACCGCTTCATGTCGAGCGCGAGCCGGCCGCGCTCGAGGATGTCCTCGGTCTGCGGCGTCTCGCGCGCGAGGTCGGCGCGGCGGAAGAGCGCGCTGATGCGCGCGAGGAGGTGCGGGAGGCTCACGTCCTTGGTGAGGTAGTCGTCCGCCCCCAGCCGCAGCCCGGAAACCGTGTCGAAGTCGCTGTCCCGGGCGGTGAGGAAGATGATCGGCAGCGTGGCCGACATCGCCCGCAGGTCTCTGCACAGGGCGAAGCCGCCGTCGGGCTCGTCGGCGAGCCCGATGTCGAGGATGGCGAGGTCCGGGAGCCGCGTCGCGAGCGCCGCCATCGCCTCGCGGCGGTTGGCGAAGGCCGAGACTTCGTAGCCGTGCCGCTTCAGGACGTCGGCGTAGTTGGCGCGGATCGAGGCGTCGTCCTCGACGATGGCGATGCGCTTCGGCATGACGTCGGAATGGGGGGCGCGGAGACCGCGACTATAGCGCAGCGCCGCCGGCTGCCGCCGCGCGGGGCGAAGCGTGCCTTTTTTCCGCCACTTTTGCCCGCTAACCTGCCATCATCGCGACGCGCCGCCACCACACTGGGTCGTTCGAATACGAGGCATGGCGGCGCGGTCGGGCGCCGCCCGGCCGCGAACAGGAGGAGTTTCGATGAAGACCGCAGGGATCCGCACTCGCGACGTGGCGCTCGACTTCGCCCGCACGCTGGGCGTCGCGCTCGCGACGGGCATCGTGTTCAGCATGGTCGCCGCGGCGGCCGTGGTGCTCGTGGCCGGCGGCGGCTCCTGAAGCTCCGGCGCGCCCGGGGTTCCCGGGCTGGCGGCTGGGGCGAGCGCGGGGCTCCCACCCTCCTGCGACGTGGCCTCGCCCGCGGTCCCTCCAAAGGGCCGGGGCTCGAGGCCGGTCTCCAGTCTCTAGCCCGGGAGGTCCGGGCGCAGCGACCTGCGCAGGGCGGCCATGCGGCCGCCCTCTCGTTTTCCCACAAGCGTCTTGCGCTCTCAGCGCGGCAGCCCGAGTCGCTTCCAGATCTCGGCGGTAAGCGCCGCCTGGTTCATCGTGTAGAAGTGCAGCCCCGGCGCACCCGCGGCGAGCAGCCGGTCGCAGAGCGCGGTGACCACGTCGAGGCCGAAGGCGCGGATCGAGGCGACGTCGTCGGCGTAGGACTGCAGCCGCAGGCGGATCCAGCGCGGGATCTCGGCGCCGCAGGCGTCCGAAAAGCGCGCGAGCTGGCTGAAGTTGCCGATCGGCATCACGCCGGGGACGATGGGGATGCCGACGCCGGCGCGCTCGCAGTCCGCGACGAAGCGGAAGTACGCGTCCGCGTTGTAGAAGTACTGCGTGATCGCGGCGTTCGCGCCCGCGTCCACCTTGCGCTTGAAGTTCACGAGGTCGTCCGCGGGGCTCTTCGCCTGCGGGTGGCACTCGGGGTAGCAGGCCACCTCGATCTCGAACCAGTCGCCCGTGGTCTCGCGGACGAACGCGACGAGCTCGTTCGCGTAGCGCAGCTCGCCCGCGCCGATCGCGCCGGAGGGCAGGTCGCCGCGCAGCGCGACGATGTGGCGGATGCCCGCCGCGCGGTACTGCGCGAGGATCGCGGCGATGTCGGTGCGCGTCGCGCCGATGCACGAGATGTGCGGCGCCGCCTCGAGGCCCTCGCGCTGGATCTCGAGCACGGTCTCGAGGGTGCGGTCGCGCGTCGATCCGCCGGCGCCGAACGTGACCGAGAAGAATCTCGGGCCCAGGCGCGCGAGCTCGCGCCGCGCTTCGCGCAGCTTCGCCGCGCCCTCGGGCGTCTTGGGCGGGAAGAACTCGAACGAGTAGGTGCGGGGATGCTTGCGCTGCGTGTCCACGGCTTCACCGCGAGGGCACGCGGAGACGGACGGCCGCTCCGTGACCCCTTCGCGCCTCCGTGCGTGCGTGGTCGGGGGTGCGGGCCTAGTAGCGGTAGGTGTCGGCCTTGTACGGGCCTTCCTTCGGCACGCCGATGTACTTCGCCTGCTCGTCGGTGAGCTCGGTGAGCATCGCGTTCAGCTTGCGGAGCTGCAGCCGCGCGACCTTCTCGTCGAGGTGCTTGGGCAGGGTGTAGACGCCCACCGGGTACTTCGCCGTGTTGGTGAAGAGCTCGATCTGCGCGATCGTCTGGTTGGCGAACGACGAGCTCATGACGTAGCTCGGGTGGCCGGTGGCGCAGCCGAGGTTCACCAGGCGCCCCTTGGCGAGCACGATCAGGCGCTTGCCGTCGGGGAAGATCACGTGGTCGACCTGCGGCTTGATCTCCTCCCACTGGTACTTCTCGAGCGAGGCGATGTCGATCTCGTTGTCGAAGTGGCCGATGTTGCACACGATCGCCTGGTCCTTCATCCGCGCCATGTGGTCGTGCGTGATCACGTGGTAGTTGCCGGTCGCGGTCACGAAGATGTCGGCCTTGTCGGCGGCGTAGTCCATGGTGACCACGCGGTAGCCCTCCATCGCCGCCTGCAGCGCGCAGATCGGGTCGATCTCGGTCACCCACACCTGCGCCGAGAGCGCGCGCAGCGCCTGCGCCGAGCCCTTGCCCACGTCGCCATAGCCGCACACGACGGCGATCTTGCCGGCGATCATGACGTCGGTGGCGCGCTTGATGCCGTCCACCAGCGACTCGCGGCAGCCGTACAGGTTGTCGAACTTCGACTTGGTGACCGAGTCGTTCACGTTGATCGCCGGGAACATGAGCCGCCCGGCTTTGGCCATCTCGTATAGGCGGTGCACGCCGGTGGTCGTCTCCTCGGTCACGCCCTTGATGTGCTTCGCGCGCGTCGCGTACCAGCCGGGCTGGGCGGCGAGGCGCTTGCGGATCGCGGCGAACAGGACGCGCTCCTCCTCGCTCGCCGGGTTCGCGAGCACCGAGGCGTCCTTCTCCGCGCGCGTGCCGAGGTGCAGGAGCAGGGTCGCGTCGCCGCCGTCGTCGAGGATCATGTTCGAGAACCCGCCGTCGGGCCACTCGAAGATGCGGTGGGTGAACTCCCAGTATTCCTCGAGCGACTCGCCCTTGTAGGCGAACACCGGCGTGCCGGCCGCCGCGATCGCCGCCGCGGCGTGGTCCTGGGTCGAGAAGATGTTGCAGGACGCCCAGCGCACCTGCGCGCCGAGCGCCTGCAGGGTCTCGATGAGGACCGCGGTCTGGATCGTCATGTGGAGCGACCCGGTGACGCGGGCGCCCTTGAGGGGCTTGCTCGCGGCGTACTCCTCGCGGATCGCCATGAGCCCCGGCATCTCGGTCTCGGCGATCGCGATCTCCTTCCGACCCCAGTCGGCGAGCGACAGGTCGGCGACGTGGAAATCGTTCTTGGGCTGCAGGACTGCGCTCATGGTCGTACTTCCTTCGACGTGCGACGGGCGCCGTTGGACCGAAGGTCCGCACGCCTGCCGAGCCTCGCCGGGCGAGATCGCGCCGGCTGCAGCGCCCCTCGGCAGGGGCAGAAAGAAAAAGCGCCCGCACCGTTTCCGATGCGAGCGCCGTTGATTCCATGCTGAGCCTGGCCCCCGCGGGTCGCAGCGCTCCTCAGCGGGAGGGGAGTATACCGGAGTGCCGGCCGCCAGCCAAGGGCGGCTCAGGGCTGTTCCGCACCGCGCGCGGCGAGGTCGTGCGCGGCGGCGAGACGCGCATCGAGCGTGACGAGCGCTGCCCGACGCGCGAGCGCGACTTGCAGATAGGCGGCGTCATAGGCGCTCAGGCTCCACCGGTCGGCGAGCCCCGGGAGCGAGTCCCAGTCGGGGTCGACCAGCTCGATCGCCAAGTCGTCGAGCAGTGCGTAGCGAGCGAGCGTCGCGGTGGAACGAGCCGGGTCACGGCGCAGCTTGGTCGCGCAGACGCTCGCCAGTTCGAAGCGCAGCAGCGTCGGCGCGACGAGCGCCGAACCCGCACCGGCGACGAGCGCCGCCGCCTCCGGCTCGTCGAACAAAACCGCGGCGACGGCCGACGCGTCAACGACCGAAACGTTCATCGCGCAGCCTGCGGACGATCGCGCTCGACTCGCTCGCAGAGCCGGGTCCGAGGCGCCGCGATCGCTCCCACAGCTCCGCCAGCGTCAGCTTGCGCCCATGTGCCGCCGGTTCGGCCCGTCGCGGCGCGCGCCGCCCGCGCTCCGCAGGGTAAGGCGGCGGTGCAGGCTCGCGCACCGCCGGAGTCTCCGCGCCGGCGGCGGCCTCGAGGATCGCCATGAGCTCGCCCTGCAGCGAGCGGTGGTGCGCGGCGGCGCGCTCGCGAAGCCGCCGGGCAAGCCGGTCGGGCACCGCCTTGACCGTGAAGGTCACTGGCATCCTGCACCCTCTTTCCCGATGGATGCAGAATGGTACCAGAATGGATTCAACCGTGCAATGAAAAAGCCCGGGGTGCGCCCGGGCCCGGTCGCCCCCGGGGCCACTTGGGGAAGCTCCGCTCGATTCGCCGAATCGATCAGGGCTTCCTCCGACCTCGGGGCTCGAGGGAGGATGTATCCCCCTTCGTTCAGGCACTCCCTGGCAGCGCGATGCGAAACGCAGCAATGACAGCGACGAGATCCCCGCGGGAAAGCCTTCCGCGAGCGAGGCGCGCGTTTCGCGTCACCGGCTCCGGGGATCCAATAGGGGCCCCTTTTGCATCAACTTCCTAGGCCATCGCCGGCTGCTTCAGGCCCGCCTCCGCGGCGAGCAGCCTCGCCTTGTCGGTCCGCTCCCATGTGAACTCCGGCTCGTCGCGGCCGAAGTGGCCGTAGGCGGCGGTCTTCTCGTAGATCGGGCGCAGCAGGTCGAGCATCTGCACGATGCCCTTCGGCCGCAGGTCGAAGTGCTTCTGCACGAGCTCCGCGATCTTCTCGTCCGAGACCTTGCCGGTGCCGGAGGTCGTCACCATCACCGAGGTCGGACGCGCGACGCCGATCGCGTAGGACACCTGGACGAGGCACTTCGACGCGAGGCCCGCCGCGACCACGTTCTTGGCGACGTAGCGCGCGGCGTAGGCGGCGGAGCGGTCCACCTTCGACGGATCCTTCCCCGAGAACGCCCCGCCGCCGTGCGGCGCCGCCCCGCCGTAGGTGTCGACGATGATCTTGCGGCCGGTGAGGCCGCAGTCGCCGTGCGGGCCGCCGATCACGAACCGGCCGGTCGGGTTGACGTGGTACTTGACCTCGCCCTTCAGCATGCTCTTCGGCAACACCGGCTTGATCACCTCCTCGATCACCGCCTCGCGCAGCGCCTCGTAGCCGATGTCGGCGTCGTGCTGCGTCGAGAGGACCACGGTGTCGACCGAGTCCGGCTTGCCGTCGACGTAGCGCACGGTGACCTGCGATTTCGCGTCGGGCCGCAGCCAGGCGAGGCGCCCGTCGCGGCGCAGCTGCGACTGGCGCTCGACCAGGCGGTGGGAGAGGTAGATCGGCAGCGGCATGAGCTGCGGGGTCTCGTCGCAGGCGTAGCCGAACATCAGCCCCTGGTCGCCCGCGCCCTGCTCGAGGTCGAGGCCCTTGCCCTCGTCCACGCCCTGGGCGATGTCCTGCGACTGCTTGTCGTAGTTCACGAGCACGGCGCAGGCGCGGTAGTCCATGCCGTACTCGGAGTTGTCGTAGCCGATGCGCTTCACGACCCCGCGCGCGACGCTCTGGTAGTCGATCACCGCGCCGGTGGTGATCTCGCCCGCGAGGACGACGAGCCCGGTGTTCACGAGCGTCTCCGCGGCGACTCGGGAGTACTTGTCCTGCGCTAGAATCGCATCGAGGATGGCGTCCGAGATCTGGTCGGCGACCTTGTCGGGATGGCCTTCGGAGACGGATTCGGAGGTGAAGAGATAGCTCGACATCGCGGACGGCCCCGGTTCAAGTCGTTGAATAAAAAAGACCGCGAAGGATATCACGGCGCGCGCGCCGGGGCGGCGCCGCGTGCCGACCGATGACCGCGATCCTCCGTCTGCTGGCGCGCCTGCCGCTGGCGTGGCTGCACCGGCTCGGCGCCGCGCTCGGCTGGGCCGCCTACCTCCTCTCCGCCCGCTACCGGAGGCATCTCGACGCGAACCTCGCCCAGGCCGGCATCGACGATCCGCACGTCCGGCGCGCCGCCATCGCGGAGGCCGGCAAGGCGGTCGCGGAGCTGCCGGCGATCTGGCTGCGTCCGCACGCGGAGGTCGCGGGCTGGGTACGCGAGGTCCGCGGGCGCGACATCTACGACGAGGCGGCGGCGCGTGGCAAGGGCGTGCTCTTCCTCACCCCGCATCTCGGGTGCTTCGACGTCACCGCGCAGTTCTTCAGCCATGCGATCGGACCGATCACCGTGCTCTACCGGCCGGCGCGGCAGCCCTGGCTGCGGCCGCTCATGGAGGCGGGACGCAATCGGCCCAACATGAGGGCCGCGACGACCGACGTGAGAGGGGTGCGCGCGCTCGTGAAGGCGCTGCGGGCGGGCGAGGCGATCGGCATGCTCCCGGACCAGGTGCCAAGCCGCGGCGAGGGCGAGTGGGCCGAGTTCTTCGGCCGGCCCGCCTACACGATGACGCTCGCCGCGCGCCTCGCCGAGTCCACCGGCGCGGCCATCGTGCTCGCTTACGGCGAGCGGCTGCCGGGCGGCGCGGGCTACCGGATGCACGTCGCGCGCATGCCCGAGGCGCTTGCCGGCGAACGCCCGGCGCGCCGGATCAACCGCGCGATGGAAGGTCTCATCCGCGAGCGCCCGGAGCAGTACCTGTGGGCTTACCACCGCTACAAGGTGCCCGCGGGGGTCGCGCCGCCCGCGGCGCCGGGCTGAGCCTCTCGGGACCGAACCGGTGCTCTCGCGGCTCGCCCTCGGCCTGATGTGGCTCCTGCACTTCCTGCCGCTCGCGGTGCTCGCCGCGATCGGCGAGGCGGCGGGCGCGCTCGCCTACCACGCGGTGGCGCCGCGGCGGCGCGTGGCGCTCGTGAATCTCGCCAGGTGCTTCCCCGACATGCCCGAAGGCGAGCGCGTCGCCCTCGCGAAGCGGCACTTCCGGCTCGTCGGCCGTTTCTTCCTCGAGCACGCGATCATGTGGTACGCGTCGCAGCGCCGCTTCATGCGCCTCGTGCAGTACGAGGAGGCGCACCACCTCGACGCGCACATCGGGCGGCCGGTGATCATCCTCGCGCCGCACTTCCTGGGCATGGACGCGGCGGGCGTGCGCATATCGTGCGACCACGAGATCACCAGCATGTACCAGAAGCAGAAGGATCCGGTGATCGACGAGCGCATCCGCTCGGGCCGGGTGCGGTTCATCTTCGGCCGCTCGCGGCTCTTCTCGCGGCAGGACGGGCTGCGCACGATCGCGCGGTCGATCAAGGACGGCGTGCCGTTCTTCTATCTCCCCGACCTCGATTTCGGCCCGGCGGAGTCCGTGTTCGTGCCGTTCTTCGGCGTGCCGGCCGCGACGATCACCGGCGTGTCGCGGCTCGCGAAGCTCACCGGCGCGCGCGTGGTGCCCTGCGTGGCGCGCATGCTGCCCGGCGGCGCCGGCTACCGCGCGCGGTTCTATCCGGCCTGGGAGGACTTCCCCACCGACGACCCGGTGGCGGACGCGCGGCGCATGAACGCGTTCATCGAGGATCGGGTGCGCGAGATGCCCGAGCAGTACTATTGGGTGCACAAGCGCTTCAAGACGCGCCCGCCGGGGCAGGCGGGGTTTTACTGATGCGAGGCAGAGAACGCAGAGGGCAGCGGAAGGATTTCTGCGGGCGCGCCGGAACGGCCCCGGTCCGTGGCGGCGGATCGGATGTCCGCGCTCGGGAAACCCGCCTGCGTGCGCGCCGCGAACGCCGGATCCCGCGAGTCGGCCCGGATCGGGTCTGCGATCCTCTGCGGCCCCCGGCGTCCTCCGCGGACTCTGCGTTGAAGCGCTTCCGATGAAGCTCAAGTTCACCAAGATGCACGGCACCGGCAACGACTTCGTCGTCATCGACGCGGTGCGCCAGCGCGTCGACCTCGCGCCCGGGACCGTGCGCAGGCTCGCCGACCGCCACTTCGGCGTCGGCTGCGACCAGGTGCTCCTCGTCGAGCCCGCCACCGCGCCGGGCGTGGACTTCCGCTACCGGATCTTCAATGCCGACGGCGGCGAGGTGGAGAGCTGCGGCAACGGCGCGCGCTGCTTCGTGCGCTTCGTGCGCGAGCAGGGGCTCACCACGAAGAACGAGATCCGCGTCGAGACGAAGGGCGGCGTCATCGCGCCGCGGCTCGAGGCCGACGGGGAGGTGACCGTGGACATGGGCGCGCCGGTCTTCGAGCCCGCGCGCATCCCCTTCGTGAGCGATTCGGACGCCGTGGTGCAGCCGCTCGCAGTGGACGGCGAGACGGTGATGATCACCGCGCTCTCCATGGGCAACCCGCACGCGGTCCAGGTGGTCGCCGACGTCGACGCGGCGCCGGTCGCGACGCAGGGGCCGAAGATCGAATCCCATCCGCGCTTCCCGCAGCGGGTGAACGCCGGCTACGTGCAGGTGGTCGACCGCGGCCGGGTGCGGCTGCGCGTCTACGAGCGCGGCGCGGGCGAGACGCTCGCCTGCGGCACCGGGGCCTGCGCAGCGGTGGTGGCGGGCATCCGCCGCGGGCTCCTCGACGAGCGCGTGCGCGTCGCGACGCGCGGCGGGGAATTGACGATCGCTTGGGCCGGCGCGGACAATCCGGTCTTCCTCACCGGGCCTGCGGTCACGGTGTTCGAGGGCGAAGTGGATCTGGGGAAGCTTTGATGCAAGCCGAAGACGTCGCGAACTACCTGAAGGGCCACCCCGACTTCTTCGAGACCTACGCCGAGCTCCTCGCCGAGATCTACGTACCGCACCCGCACGGCGGGCGCGCGATCCCGCTCGCCGAGCGCCAGGTCCTCAGCCTGCGGGAGAAGTCACGCGCCCTCGAGGCGAAGCTCGCCGAGCTCATCCAGTTCGGGGAGGAGAACGACGCGATCGGCGACAAGGTGCACCGGCTCGGTCTGGCGCTCCTCTCGGCCGCGGCGCTCGACGCCTTCCTGCACGCCCTCTACGACGCCCTGCGCGAGGACTTCTCCGTGCCACACGCCGCGCTGCGCCTCTGGCGCGGCGCCGGCGCGCGAGCGGAGTTCGCCGCGGCGAGCGAGGCGCTGATGCGCTTCGCCGGCGAGCTCACGCACCCCTACTGCGGCGCGAACGCGAACTTCGAGGCGGTGGCGTGGTTCGGCGAGGCCGGCGGGCACGTGCGCTCGGTGGCGTTCATGCCGCTCCGGGACCGCGACGGGACCTTCGGCATGCTCGCCATCGGCTCGGAAGACCCGGAGCGGTTCTATCCGGAGATGGGCACGCTCTACCTCGAGCGCATCGGCGAGATGGTGAGCGCGGGGCTCGCGCGCCTTCTCTGACGGCGATGCCCGCGGGCCCGCGCGCGCCGACTGCCCCGCCGGACGCGCGGCGCGCGCTGCTCGACGCGTACCTCGACCACCTCGCGCACCAACGGCGCCTCGCGCCCGGCACGCGCGCGAACTACGAGCGCGACATCGCGACCCTGCTCGCCGCGACCCCGGGCATCCCGCTCGAGGCGGTCGCGGGCCACCACGTGCGCCGCGCCGTCGCCGCGCTGCACGCCCGCGGCATCTCGGGGCGCACGCTCGCGGCGACGCTCTCGGCGTGGCGCGGATTCTTCGCCTGGCTCGTGCGCCACCGCGCGCTCGCGGCCAACCCCTGCACCGGCATCCGCGCGCCGAAGGCGGCGAAGTCGCTGCCCAAGGCCCTCTCCCCCGACGCCGCCGCGCGCCTGCTCGACGCGCCCGCCGAGTCGGCGCCGGAGCTGCGCGATCGCGCCATGTTCGAGCTCTGCTACTCGTCCGGGCTGCGGCTCGCCGAGCTCGTCTCGCTCTCCACCGCCGACGCCCGCGCCATCCTCGCGAACGGTGAGGTGACCGTGACCGGCAAGGGGTCGCGCACGCGCACGGTGCCGGTCGGCGCGAAGGCGCGCGCGGCGCTCGCCGATTGGCTCGCGGCGCGGGCCACGCTCGCCGCGCCGGACGAGCGCGCGCTCTTCGTCGGCGCGCGCGGCGCCCGCGTGAGCCCGGGCGTCGTGCGCGGGCGGCTCGCGCGATGGGCGTCGCGCGCGGGCATCGCACAGCACGTGCATCCGCACATGCTCCGCCACTCCTTCGCGACGCACGTGCTCCAGTCTTCGGGCGACCTGCGCGCGGTGCAGGAAATGCTCGGCCACGCGAGCATTTCGACCACGCAGGTCTACACGAGCCTCGACTTCCAGCACCTCGCCAAGGTCTACGACACCGCGCACCCGCGCGCGAAGAAAAAGCCGTGAACCGCGGCCCACGCCGCTCGGGATGGCCGGCATCGCGGCAGGGTGGAGGCGGCCGCGGAGGCCGCGGCGCCGCTCGCGGGAAGCCGACCGCGTCCGGCCTCTCGGTGGAGGCCGCGGGGCCGCCGGCGGTCATCCTGAACGCCGAGCGGGAACGCTCGGTGCTCCGCGGGCACCCTTGGGTGTTCTCGGGGGCGGTCGGGCGCGTCGCGGGTGAACCGGCGTCCGGCGAAACGGTGCGCGTCGCCACCGCGGCCGGTGAAGTGCTGGGCCTCGGCGCCTATAGCCCGCGCTCGCAGATCCGCGTGCGGCTGTGGACGCGTGAGCCGACGCGCGCGATCGATGCTGCGTTCTTCCACGAACGGGTGCGCGCGGCCATCGCGCGCCGGCGTGCGCTCCTCGATGCCGCGGCGCTCCCGGCCTGCCGCCTCGTGCACGGCGAAGCCGATGGCCTGCCCGGCGTGGTGGCCGACCGCTACGCCGACGTCGTCGTGCTCCAGCTCACCTCCGCGGGCGCCGAGCGCTGGCGCGACGCGATCGCGGATGCGCTCGCGGCCGAAACCGGCTGCGCCGGCATCTACGAGCGCTCCGACGCCGAGGTGCGCGAGATCGAGGGGCTCGCGCCGCGCACCGGGGCGATCCGCGGCACGCTCGCCGGCGCAATGGCCGAGATCGTCGAGCACGGCATCCGCTACCGCGTCGACGTCGCCCACGGCCAGAAGACCGGCTTCTATCTCGACCAGCGCGACAACCGGGCGCGGGTCCGCGCGCTCGCCCGCGGCTGCGACGTCCTCAACGCGTTCTGCTACACCGGCGGCTTCTCGCTCGCCGCGCTCGCCGGCGGCGCGCGATCGGTCCTGTCGCTCGACAGCTCCGCCGCCGCGCTCGCCCTCGCGCGCGAGAACCTCGCGCTGAACGCGCTCGACGCCTCGCGCGCCGAATGGGCCGAGGCCGACGTCTTCGCGCACCTGCGCGGGCTGCGCGACGCGGGCCGCACCTTCGACCTGGTGGTGCTCGACCCGCCCAAGTTCGCGCCCACGGCCGCGCATGCGGCGCGCGCCGCGCGCGCCTACAAGGACATCAACCTGCTCGCTTTCCGCTTACTGCGGCCCGGCGGCCTGCTCGTCACGTTCTCTTGCTCCGGCGGCGTCACCGCCGACCTCTTCCAGAAGATCGTCGCCAGCGCTGCGGTCGACGCGGGGGCCGAGGCGCAGCTGTTGGCGCGACTCGCCGCGGCGCCCGACCATCCGGTGATGCTCGCCTTCCCCGAGGGCGAGTATCTCAAGGGACTGATTCTCAAGAAATTGTGAGGCCGGCCGGCGCCGGGCCGGGCGGGGTTGCCCTGCCCTTCTGCCGCGACTACAATCGCGCGCCTTGAACAGACGGCCCCGTGGGGCCCGTGCGGGACACGGGGCCGGGGCCGATTCCCTTTTCAGAGAGGCCCGGGCGCGGGAGGCTCGCGCGCCGCGGGCGCAACGAGGTCATGGCAGACGACGGCATGGTCCCGGTGACGATCCTCACCGGCTTTCTCGGCGCGGGCAAGACGACGCTGCTCAACCGCATCCTCCGCGAAAACCACGGCGAGCGGATCGCGGTGATCGAGAACGAGTACGGCGAGGCCGGCGTCGACAACGAGATCCTGTTGCAGGACCGCGACGAGCAGATCGTCGAGATGAACAACGGCTGCATCTGCTGCACCGTCCGCGGCGACCTGGTGCGCATCCTCGGCGAGCTCAAGGCGAAGCGAGCCGCGGGCGCGCTCCGGTTCGACCGCGTCATCATCGAGACGACCGGCATGGCCGATCCCGGCCCGGTGGCGCAGACCTTCTTCATGGACGAGTCGATCGGCGAGTACTACCTCCTCGACGCGATCGTGACCGTCGTGGACGCGAAGCACGGCGAGCGGCAGCTCGACGAGTTTCGCGAGGCGCAGGAGCAGGTGGGTTTCGCCGACCGGATCCTCATCTCCAAGACCGACCTCGTCACCGAGCACGCCGTCGCGTCGCTGCGGCACCGGCTCGCGCGCATCAACCCGCGTGCGCCGGTGAAGGCGGTGCACTTCGGCGCGGCGCCGATCGCCGACATCCTCGACGTCCGCGGCTTCAACCTGAACGCGATCCTCGAGCTCGATCCGGACTTCCTCGCCGAGGACGCGCACGCGCACGACGACGCGGTGCATTCGTTCGTGTTCCGCTCCGAGCGCCCGTTCGAGGGCGCGAAGCTCGAGGAATTCCTCTCCGGCATGATCCAGGTCTACGGCCAGGACATGCTGCGCTACAAGGGTGTCCTCCACCTGCGGGACAACCCGCACCGGGTGGTCTTCCAGGGCGTGCACATGCTCATGGGCGGCGACCTCGGCAAGCCCTGGAGCCCGGACGAGAAGCGCGAGAGCGTGCTCGTCTTCATCGGCCGGAATCTTCCCGAAGACCTTTTCGTGCAAGGACTCGAGCAATGCCTCGCCAGACCGCAGTGAAGAAGACGCCCGCCCGGGCAGCCGCGAAGCCCGCGAAGAGTAGCGCGAGGCCCGCGCCGAGGAAGGCCGCGAAGCCGGTGAAGCCGGCGAAGCCCGCGGCGCGCAAGCCCGCGGCGGCGGCGAAGCCCGCCGCGCCCAAGCGCGCCGCGACTGCGAAGCCTGCGGCCGTGAAACCGCCGCCGGCGAAGCCCGCGGCCCCGAAACCCGCGCCCGCGGCGAAACCGGCCCTCAAGGCGGTGCCGCCGCCGCAGCCGACCCCCTCCGGCGTCGTGCCGGCGCCCGTCAGGCCTGCGCCCGTCGCGCCTCCGCCGGCGCCGCCGCGCGCCCCCACGCCGGCGGTCGCCCCGGCACGCGCCGCGGCGGCGCCGCCGCCTGCGCCGCGCCCGGCCCAGTCCGCCACGCCGCGGGCCGACCTGCGCTTCGGCGACCTCACCGAGAGCGCGCTGCTCGCGATGCCTCCCGATGCCTACATGAACGAGGCCCAGCTCGCGTTCTTCAAGGCGATGCTCCTCGACATGAAGCGGGAGCTGGAACAGAACGCCGGCGTCACGTCCGAGCACCTGCGCGAGAACGAGGTCGTGCCCGACCCTGCCGACCGCGCCACGATCGAGGAGGAGCACGCCCTCGAGCTGCGCACCCGCGATCGCGAGCGCAAGCTCATGAAGAAGGTGGACCAGGCGCTGCGGCGCATCGAGGACGGCTCCTACGGGTGGTGCGAGGAGACCGGTGAGCCGATCGGATTGCAACGGCTCCTCGCGCGCCCGACCGCGACGCTCTCGGTCGAGGCGCAGGCGCGGCGCGAGCTCAAGCAGAAGATGTACGGCGACTGAAGCCGACGCGCGGTGGGCACGCCTCGAGCGCCGTGCCGGCGTGCCCTTTCCCCGGCGAGCGCGCTACTTGCGCGCCGTGCTGCTCCCGCCGCCCGTTCCGTGCGGCGGCAAGCGCAGCCTCTCGGCTCCTGCGGCGTTCTTGCGGGCCGCGAGCGAGACGCCAGCCGGGCAGGCCGGCGCGGCACGTCGCCCGATCACTTCTGGGCGAGCACCCAGTCCACGAGGGGCTTCAGCTCGGCGTCGGTGAGGTTCTGCGGCGGCATCGGGGTCGGTCCCCACACGCCGGCGCCGCCCTGCCGGACCTTCTGCGCCAGGCGCGCCGGGGCGCCGCTGTCGCCGCGGTAGCGCGCCGCGATCGCCTTGAACGAGGGGCCGACGAACGCTTCGTCGAGCTTGTGGCAGGCGATGCAGCCCGCCTCGCCGACCAGCTTCGCCCCAGGATCGTCACCCCCGAGCCCGCCCAGCCCCGCGACGCGATCGGCGTAGGTGTCGGGCGCGGCCGGCGGCGGCGGCTTCGGTCCGTAGTAGGCGACGAGGTACTCGATGATGATCGCGCGCTCGTCGTCGGTGGGCGGCGGCATCCCGCGCTGGATCATGTTGCGCAGGTTGTCGGTCCACTCGTCCTGCGTGAGCTTCGAGCGCGTGATGTGCGTGACGTCGTGGCACGTGCCGCACTTGGCGTTCACCAGCGCGACGCCGGGCCCGGAGACGAGCGCGCTCGCCGCGGCGGCGCCCAGGGCCGTCGCGGCGGCGAACGTTCCTGCGGCGAGCGCCGCCCTACGCCGGAACGACGACGATGCCGACACGGTGCACCCCGTTCCAGAAATAACCGAGCGGGTTCCACGCCGACACGATCGGCTGCGCGTTGTCCCGGTCGTCCCAGGCGCGCGCGAGGAAGGTCATGTAGCCGAGCCGCTGGGGCTCGTACTCGAAGGTGAACGTGCGCCAGGCGTACTTGTCACCCTGCCGCCCCAGGCTCGCCCGCTGCCAGGTGACCCCCTCGTCGGTGGAGATCTCCACGCGCGCGACGCGGCCCTCGCCCACCCAGGCCTTGCCGCGCACGACGATGCGGCGATTGCCCGGCAGCCGCGCGTTCGGCGCGGGCGAGGTGATCATGGACTTGATCGGCCATGCCTCGGTGTAGAGCGTGTCCGCCGGCATCTTCTCGCCCGGCGCGACCGGGAACTTGGGCACGCGGTAGCTATCGTCCATGAACGTGCCCTTGAAGGGCGCGTCGAGCAGGGTGAGCGTGTGCAACCACTTCGTGGACGCGGAGCCGACCCAGCCGGGCACCACGAGGCGCAGCGGATACCCGTGGATCTTGGGCAGCGGCGCGTCGTTCATGGCCCAGGCGATCAGCGTGTGCTCGTCCATCGCCTTCGCGAGCGGGATGGAGCGGATCACCGGCGCGGCGGTCGGGACCGCGCCCGGGTCGCCGCCTTGTCCCGCGACGTGCGCCGCGTTCGCCTTGAGCCCGGCCGCGTTCAGCACGTCGCGCAGCCGCACGCCGGTCCACTTCGGGCAGCCCATCCCGCCGGTCGGCGACCACGGCGTGCCGCGGGGCACCGGCTGGAATGCGGTGCGGCCCGCGCCCGCGCATTCGACCATCCCCTGCATCGTGACGGCCGGGAAGGCCTTCTTGAGCTCCTCGACGCCGAAGTCGAGCGGCTTGTCCACGAGCCCCACCACGCGCAGCCTCGCCGTCGCGGCATCGATGTCGGGCGTGAGCAGGTTGTTGCGCACGAACATCCGGTCGCTCGGGGTGACGTCGAAATCCTGCGCATCGGCCGGAACGCTGCCGGTGAGCGGCCGCTCGGAATGGACCTGGAAGACGCTCATGTCCTTCCCGGCGAGCACGCTGGCGTTCGCGATCGTGCCGGGCACCTGCGGCTCGGGCTGCGGCGCGGGCGCTTGCGCGAGCGCCTCGCGTGGCAGACCCGCGGCGCCGGCGAGCGCGAGGGCGCTGCCCGCGCCGATCCGCTCGAGGAATCGACGTCGCGTGCCTTCGAAGCCGGGCTTGCGATCTTCTGGCATGTGCTCTCCTCCGGTAGTGAGCGACGCTTGTATGTATGTCGGCCGCCGCTTGGGCCGTAGGTCAACCGTAAGTCAAAAGCATGTTCATGGCAATGCGGCGCCGCAGCGAGCGCGGCCGCCGCGCGCGCTCGGCCGATCGGAATCGCCGATCGTGCGGCGAGATTGGTTGGCGGTGGGGAAAGAATAGACAGTCCCAATCGGCCCATAAAAATTTTGCACCGACGCGAACGCTCACTGAGCCGCCTCGAGCCGCGCGGCGCCGTGCCCCCGTGTCCACGTGCGGCGCGCGCGGACCCACGCGGCCGCGAGCACGGGATGGCCAACGAGAAGCCGTCCAGGTTCCCGATTCGGCATCGAGTGGCGCACGCAGCCTCCCGGGCACGTTCGCGGCGCTTTGCTAGACTCTGCGCGCGGGCCGGCGTCGTCCCCGGATCCCGCCCATCAGGCATCCCGTCACGGTGCGGCGCGTCGTCTCCAACATCCTTTTCGCGGTCGCGCTCGTCCTCGCGCAGGCGGGCGCGTTCGCGCACGCGCTCTCGCACTTCGGCGATCAGGCGGGCGACCCGGCGAAGGGCCACGCGCCGCAGTCATCGCATTGCGATGTCTGCCACGCGTTCGCCGGCGCCGACACTGCGGATGCCCCGGCCGCCGGCGCGCGATGTGCACCCGCGCCTGCTGCACCTTGCTTCTCCGCGCACGGCGGCACCCTCGTCGCCGCGAGCGAGCCCCCGCCTTACTCGGGTCGCGCACCGCCGCCGCTCTCCTGAGCCTCCCGGACGCGCCGCACCCCCGGCGCGACTTCAGCTTCTTCCGCCCGCCGCGCCGCAGGCGCGCCGCGGGTTCGCTCAGGAGATCATCGATGGAGCTTCGTGTTTACCCGCTTGCGCTCGCCGTCGCCTCGGCGTGCGCTTCCGTCGCCCACGCGCAAGGCGCTGGCGCGGGTTCGCAGCAGCAGCCGCCCGCGGCGAGCGCGGGCCCGGAGCCGCTCGCGCCCGTCGTCGTGACTGCGAATCCGATCGGCTCCAACCTCTTCGAGCTCGCGAATCCGGCGACCGTGCTGTCGGGACCGGCCCTGCGGCGCAGGATCCAGCCGACGCTCGGCGAAACGCTCAATGAGGAAGTGGGCGTCACCTCGACCTATTTCGGGCCGAACGCGAGCCGGCCCATCATCCGCGGCCTGGGCGAGGACCGGATCGTGGTGTTGCAGAACGGCGCGAGCGTCCTCGACGCCTCCTCGATCAGCCCGGACCACGCCGTCGCGCTCGAGCCCCTCCTCATGGACCGAGTCGAGATCGTGCGCGGCCCCGCCGCGGTGATGTACGGCGGGAACGCCGTCGGCGGCGTCGTGAACGTCACCGATGGACGCATCGCCCAGGAGGGTCTTCCGAGGCCGGCGACCGGCGCGGCCGACCTCCGCTACGACTCCGTGGCGAACGAGCGCGCTGGTGCCGCGCGCGTCGACGTCGGCAACGACCGCTTCGTGCTGCACGCCGACGGGTTCGCACGCAAATCGGACGACCTGAGGATCCCCGGGGAGGCCTGGACGCCCTATGCGCAGTCGGTGCTCGGTGCCCCCGGACCCTCGGGGCGCCTGCCCAACAGCAACGGCAACTGGGATGGCGGGGCCGTCGCCGGCTCGGCGATCCTCGCCAACGGCTACGTAGGAGCGGCGTATTCGAACTACTCGAGCCGCTACGGCACGCCCGCCGACGAGAACGTCCGCATCCGGCTCGACATGAACCGCTTCGACTTCGCGGGCGAGCTGCGCGATCCGGGCGGCATGGTGCGCGCGCTCAAGTGGAAGGTCGGCTACACGGACTATCAGCACCAGGAGACCGAGAACGGCGTCGTCGGCACGACGTTCAAGAGCCGCGGCTGGGACGGCCGCGCCGAGCTCCTGCACGAGCCGCTCGGCGGGTTCACGGGTGCGCTCGGCGTGCAGTTCACGGACGCCGACCTCTCCGCCCTCGGCGACGAGGCGTTCCTGCCATCGACGAAGACGACGCAGCTCGCGGGCTTCGTCTACGAGGAGACCGCCCTCGGGCCGGTCAAGCTCTCGGCGGGGGCGCGGCTCGCGACCGTGAGCGTGGACGCGCAGGCGTTCGCGCAGGCCGGGCTCCCGGCGGACTCGCGCCGCTTCACGCCCTGGAGCGCCGCGCTCGGCGCCGTCTGGACGCTGGCGAAGGAATACGCGCTCTCGGGCAACGTCTCGTATACCGAGCGCGCGCCGACCGGCCAGGAGCTCTACGCCAACGGCCCGCATCTCGCGACCAACGCGTTCGAGATCGGCGACCGGTCGCTCGACGTGGAGAAGTCGCTCGCCTTCGACGTCGGGCTGCGCAAGACCGCCGGCCGATTCACCGGCTACCTCGGCTGGTTCTACAACCGCTTCACCGACTTCATCGCCCTCACGCCCTCGGTCGATCCCGCGACCGGGCAGCCGCTCTACCGGGACCTCGACGACCGGAGCGTGCCGGCGACGACCGATCCCGCGACGCTCGCGAGCCCGATTCCGCAATATGCCTTCGTCCCGGTCCCCGCCACGTTCCAAGGCCTCGAGGCGAGCGCACGCGCCGCGCTCTGGTCGCAGCGCGGGCGCGCCGTCGATCTCGAGCTGCGGGCCGACTACGTGCGCGCGACGGACCGCTCGAACGGCAGCTTCCTTCCGCGCATCCCGCCGCTCAGGGTCGGCGGCGCGGTCGTCTACACCGCGGGCGACCTCTACGCCCGCGCCGACGT
Organism: Burkholderiales bacterium; assembly: GCA_026417035.1. Taxonomy (GTDB): domain Bacteria; phylum Pseudomonadota; class Gammaproteobacteria; order Burkholderiales; family SG8-39; genus JAOAEA01. Next base: position 60,901 of record JAOAEA010000003.1, on the reverse strand, counting down.
GCTCTGGGCGGCGGACCAGCACGACGTCGCGCCGGGCGAGCAGCCGACCGATGGCTACACCCTCGTCAACGCCGCGGTCGGCTACAAGCTGCGCGCCCTCGGCGCTGGCTGGGAAGCCTTCGTGCGCGGGACGAACCTCCTCAACGAGAGCATCCGCTACACCACCTCGTTCCTGAAAGAGATCGCCCCGGCGGGCGCGCGGGCGGTTATCGTTGGCGTGCGGGGGGCGTTCTGACGACGGCCACGATGAGGCAGGGCGGAGCGCGCGACGAATCGAGGGCGCTGGCGGTCGCGGTCGCGGCGAGCCTCGCCCTGCACGCGGCGGCGCTCGCGTTCGGCCACCTGGTCGCGGCCCGTCTGAGCGCCCCGGAGCCGTTCGAGCCGCCGCGGGTTCTTTCCGTCGTTCTGCCCGAGCCCGAGCCGCCCAGCGCGCCCAAGGCGCCCGCACCGCCGCCAGCGCCTTCGCCCCCTGCCCAAGTGCCCCCGAAGCCCAGGGCCGCGTCACTGCCGCCTCCGAAGGCGCCGCCACGGGCCGAGGAAGAGAAGCCCGTGATCGTGGCGCCTGCGCCGCCGGCCGAGAGCGCGAGCACGGCGCCCGCCATGGCGCCCGCGGGCGCTGCTGCGAGCAGCGCTCCCCCGCCGCAGGCGAGGCTCGGGGGCACCGGCGCCGGCGAGGCGCTCACGCCGCCGAGCTACCGTGCGGCGTATCTGCAGAACCCGCCGCCGCGCTACCCCGTGTCCGCGCGGCGCAACGGCGAGGAGGGCACGGTGATGCTGCGCGTTCTCGTGACGCCGGACGGGCGCCCGGGGAAGGTCCAGCTCGAGCGCTCGAGCGGGTCGCCGGCGCTCGACAGCGCCGCGTTGGAGGCCGTGGAGCGCTGGCGGTTCGTCCCCGCCCGCCGCGGAAGCGAGTCGGTGGAGGCGTGGGTGCTGGTGCCGCTCGTGTTCCGGCTCGAGGCGGCGAACTGAATCCCGGACCCAGGGCGGACGCGCCGTCGGCCGTTGGACGCCCCGGACGTCCTGTGGTAGAAAACCCGAGGTCGCGGCCTTCCCCGGGAAGGCCGTGCGTTCGTCGTAAGCGCCCATCCCAACGTGGCTTTTTCTCTATTCGGCAAGAAGCCGCCGCCCAAGGACGAGAAGCCTGCCAAGCCGCAGGCCCGCTCCGCTCGCGGCGACGCCAGGCCGGCGCCGACGAAGCCCCCCGCCCCCTCGGTCGCGCCGGAGCCCGCCGAGGACCTCGACTTCACGAACTGGACGCCGGAGCCCGCGGCGCCGCCTTCGGTCACACCGTCATCGATGGCGCCGCCGTCGGTCGCGCCGCCCTCGATGGCGCCGCCTTCGCTCGCCCCGAAATCGGTGGCGCCGTCTTTGCCGCCCGCTTCGTTGCCGCCGCTGTCGCTGCCGCCGTCGCTCGCCCAGCAGGCGCCGGCGGCGAAGAAGGTGGATACGGCTTCCGTCGCGAGCCCGGTGGCGAGCTTCGCGCCGGGGGCCGAGCCGAAGCCCGCGCCGAAGGCGCCCGAGCCGCGCAAGGGCCGCCCGGTCGATTCGATCCTGTGCATCGAGGTCGAGACCGGCGCCAAGGACGTGCCGACCGCGATCGAGGAGACCGCGATCCTCTTCGCGAACGGCCAAGTCAAGGAGGCGCTCGCGCGGATCGCCGACGCGATCGCCGCCGACGAGCTCGGCGCCTGGCGGCTGCAGGCTTGGCTGATGCTCTTCGACCTCTATCAGCATCTCGGCATGAGGAGCGAATTCGAGGAGAAGGCGCTCGATTTCGTCGTCAGGTTCGAGCGCTCGCCGCCGGTGTGGGCCGACGCGCCACCGCCGGCGCCCGCGGCCTCGCCGGTTCGGGCGAGCGGCGGGCAGGTGTCGCTCTCGGGCGCGCTCACTGCGGCGAGCGCGCCGCATTTCGAGCAGGTGAAGCGCCTTGCCGAGAAGCAGCCGCGCCTGCGGCTCGACTTCGGGCGGCTCGCCGGGATCGACGCCGGCGGCGCGAAGCTGCTGCTCGAGACGCTGGCGGCGATCCGCAAGGCGGGCAAGGAAGTGTCGTTCGCCGGCGACGCGACGCTCGTCAAGCTCGTCCAGGGCATCGCGAAATCGGGGGACCGCAGCGTCGATCCCGCCCTGTGGCTCGTGCTCCTCGAGGCCTACCAGCAGACCGGAAACCAGCAGGCGTACGAGGACGCCGCGCTCGAATACGCCATCACCTACGAAGTGTCGCCGCCCGCCTGGGAGAACCGCGCGCCCGCGAAGGCGGTGGCAGCGGGAGCGGCCAGCGAGTCCGCGCCGGCGCCGGAGGAGGCGTTCGTCATCGACGGCGAGGTGGCGGGACCGAGCGAGAAGCTGCTCGCCGAGCTCGAAGGCTACGCGGCCGCGGCGAACCCGGTCGTGATCGACATGTTGCGCGCCCGCCGCGTGGACTTCGTGAACGCGGGGCAGCTCCTCAACGTGCTCGCCCGCATCAAGCAGGCGGGCAAGCCGATCGAGATCCGGGGCGCGAACGAGATGATCGTCGCGCTCTTCGCGATGATGGGCATCCGCGAGTTCGCCCGCCTGGTCCCGCGCAAGTAGCGGCCGCTTGAATCCCGCGGGCCGCGCCCGCACGTTCGCAACTCTCCCGGAACTCCCCATGGACCAGTTCCACGGCACCACCATCGTCTCCGTGCGCCGGGGCAGCCAGGTCGCCCTCGGCGGCGACGGCCAGGTCACGCTGGGCAACGTCGTGATCAAGCAGGGCGCGCGCAAGGTGCGGCGGCTCTTCCAGGACCGCATCCTCGCCGGCTTCGCCGGCGGCACCGCCGACGCCTTCACGCTGTTCGAGCGCTTCGAGGCGAAGCTGGAGAAGCACCAGGGGAACCTGCTGCGCTCCGCCGTCGAGCTGGCGAAGGATTGGCGCACCGACAGGATGCTGCGCCGCCTCGAGGCGATGCTGGCGGTCGCCGACCGCGACGCGTCGCTCGTCATCACCGGCAACGGCGACGTGCTCGAGCCCGAGCAGGGCCTGATCGCGATCGGGTCCGGCGGCCCCTACGCGCAGGCGGCGGCGCGCGCCCTGCTCGAGAACACGGAGCTCGGCGCGGCCGAGATCGTCGCGCGCGCGCTGGCGATCGCCGGCGACATCTGCATCTACACCAACCAGAGCCACACGATCGAGGTGCTGGGTTGAACGCCCACCCGCGCGCGCCGCTCCGGCGTGAACCGGCGCCGGCGGCGGCGCAGCGCCGCTGGGGGTTGTCGCCCGCGCCCCGCGCCCGCTACTGAAGAGACGCTCCCGATGTCTTCGATGACCCCGCAGGAAATCGTCCACGAGCTCGACAAGCACGTCGTCGGGCAGGACAAGGCGAAGCGCGCCGTGGCGATCGCGCTGCGCAACCGCTGGCGCCGGCAGCAGGTGCCCGAGCCGCTCCGGCACGAGATCGTGCCGAAGAACATCCTCATGATCGGCCCCACCGGCGTCGGCAAGACCGAGATCGCGCGGCGGCTCGCGCGGCTCGCCGACGCGCCCTTCATCAAGGTCGAGGCGACGAAGTTCACCGAGGTCGGCTACGTCGGCCGCGACGTGGACACCATCGTGCGCGACCTCACGGAGACGGCGGTGAAGCAGGCGCGCGAGGCCGCGATGCGCCGGGTGCGCACCGCGGCGCAGGACGCCGCCGAGGACCGCATCCTCGACGCGCTGCTGCCGCCGGCGCGCGAGGTCGGGTTCTTCGCGCAGCAGAAGGAGGCGGGCACCGAGGACTCCGCGACGCGGCAGAAGTTCCGCAAGAAGCTCCGCGAGGGCGAGCTCGACGACAAGGAGATCGAGATCGAGCTCGCACAGCTCGCCGCGCAAATGGAAATCCTCGCTCCCCCGGGGATGGAGGAGCTCACCCAGCAGATCCAGGGGATGTTCCAGAACCTCGGCGGCGGCCGCAAGCGGCTGCGCAAGCTGAAGATCCGGGAAGCGATGAAGCTCCTCACCGACGAGGAGGCGGCGAAGCTCGTGAACGAGGAGGACCTGCGCGCCCGCGCGCTCGCGAACGTCGAGCAGAACGGCATCGTCTTCCTCGACGAGATCGACAAGATCGCCAGCCGCTCGGAGATGCACGGCGCCGACGTCTCGCGCCAGGGGGTGCAGCGCGACCTCCTGCCGCTCGTCGAGGGCACCACCGTGTCCACGAAGTACGGCATGGTGCGCACCGACCACATCCTCTTCATCGCGAGCGGCGCGTTCCACCTCGCCAAGCCCTCCGACCTGATCCCGGAGCTGCAGGGCCGGTTCCCGATCCGGGTCGAGCTCGGCTCGCTGTCGGTGGAGGACTTCGTCAAGATCCTCACCAGCACCGACGCGGCGCTGGTGCGCCAATACGAGGCGCTGCTCGCCACCGAGGGCATGACGATCGATTTCCGCCCCGAGGGCATCCGCCGCATCGCCGAGATCGCGTTCCAGGTGAACGAGAAGACCGAGAACATCGGCGCCCGGCGCCTCTACACGGTGATGGAGCGGCTCCTCGAAGAAGTCTCGTTCCAGGCCGGGGCGCGCACGGGGCAGTCGGTCGTCGTCGACGCCGGCTACGTCGACGCGCGCCTCAAGGACCTCGCCGCGAGCGAGGACCTCGCGCGCTACGTCCTCTGAGCCGGATTGCGCGAGCGCGCTCCGGCCCGGCGGGCTACACTGCGGCGCGGATGAAGCACCGCACGCACCGCCGCGCGGGCCTCGCGCTCGCGTTCTTCGCTGCGCTCGCTCAGTTGCTGGCGCTGCCCCTCGCGCACGCCCGTGGGACGGTCCCCGCGGGCGAGATCTGCACTGCCCAGGGGCCGCGCGCCGCGCCGGCGGACGCCCCGCTTATCCCGGGCCGGACTTCCGCAGACGACCACTGTCCTCTTTGCATCCATCCCGGCGCGGCGCTCGCGCTCGGTGCGGCGCGCGCGCCACTGCCGCTCGCGCTGGCGGACGTTCGCCCGCCCCCCCTCGAAACCCAGGACCACGCCGGGCCCCCGTCGCTCGTCCGGCTCGCTCGCGGGCCGCCGACCCGCTGATCGCGAGGAAGGGAACGCCGCGCGCGTTCCGGAAGCACTCCCGCTGCAGCGCGCTCGAGCCCGTCGCGGCGCTGCGGCAACAACCGTTCCGTGAGGGAAGAGAAATGACTGCGAAACTCATCCGCGCCGCGCTCGCCTGCGCCGCGCTCGTCGTCGCCGGCGCCGCCGGCGCCCAGACCGTCGAAGTGAAGGACCCGTGGACCCGCGCGACCGCGCCCGGCCAGAAGGCGGGGGGCGTGTTCATGCAGCTCAAGAGCCCGGGCGGCGCCGCCCTGGTGGCCGCCGAGAGCCCAGCGGCGAACATCGTCGAGATCCACGAGATGGCGATGGAGGGCAACGTGATGAAGATGCGCGCCATCCCGAAGCTCGACCTGCCCGCCGGCCAGACCGTCGAGCTCAAGCCCGGGGGCTACCACGTGATGCTCATCGACCTCAAGGCGCCGCTCAAGAAGGGCGACACCGTCCCCGTCAAGCTCAAATTCCAGGGCAAGGACGGCAAGCCCGCGGAAGTGGAGGTCAAGGCCGAAGTGCGGGACATGGGCGCCGGCGCGCCCGGCGCGATGAAGCACTGAGAAGCGTCAGGAGGCGGCCCGCGCCGCAAGGCAGCGCGGGCACAGACACCCCTCGCCGGGCACCGGCGGAACCGGGGGGAGGCCGGCGCACCAGCACGCCGGGGCGCCGGCCGCCATCCCGCACTCGAACGCCGCGCCGCACACCGGGCAGATCGTCCGTCCGGCATCCTTGCGCGCGGGAGCGCGCCCTGCTTCGTCGCGGCTCGCCTTCTCGTCCACTTTGCCCTCCGGCACCTTGACCGAGGCCCGAGTCTAGGCCGCGGCGCCGGGGCTTGAAAACCGCCGTCCGGCCCCTAGCTTCCGGGCAAAGGGAGCCACGGCTCCCAGGTTCCGCGAAAGGAGACGAGAGTCATGGCAAACATCACCCGCTACGATCCGTTCCAGGATCTCTTCGACGACCTGTTCAAGGGCTTCTTCGTCCGGCCCGTGATGGGCGAAGGCGCGCAGGGCACGGTGGCGCGCATGAAGATCGAGGTCGCCGAGAACAAGGACGCGTTCACGGTGAAGGCCGAGATGCCCGGCGTGAAGAAGGACGACATCCAGGTGAACATCGACGGCGACCAGGTCTCGATCAGCGCCGAGGTGAAGCAGGAGAAGGAAGTCAAGGAAGGCGAGCGCGTCGTGCACAGCGAGCGCTACTACGGCAAGGTCGCGCGCGCATTCCGGCTCGGCCACGAGATCGACGAGGCGAAGGCCGCCGCGAAGTACACCGACGGCGTGCTCGAGCTCACGCTGCCGAAGAAGGCCGCGGCGAAGTCGAAGCAGATCGCCGTGCAGTGACCGCACCGGGCGCACGGGGAAGGGCGGCGCGGGCCGCCCTTTTCTTTTCCGGCGCACGCACCGCGGCCGGGCGGCGGGCGGCGCGGGTAGAATCACGCCGAGCCCGCGAGAAGCGTGTGGAAAGATGGGGGACACGTCCCCCGTAACCCGCTATCCAGGGGCTGCTGAAAGCGCTTCCCTTTTGAGCGTGCCGATCGTCGTCGCCGTCGGAGAGTGCCGGGAAGCGTTTTTCAACAGCTTTCGAGAAGAACGAACCATGACCGCTCCCGCCCAGGCCGCGCTGAAGGCGAAGATCCTCGCCGAGGCGCTGCCCTACATCCGGCGCTTCCACGGCAAGACGCTCGTGGTCAAGTACGGCGGCAACGCCATGACGGACCCGGCGCTGCAGAAGAGCTTCGCGCTCGACGTCGTGCTGCTCAAGCTCGTCGGCATGAACCCGGTGGTGGTGCACGGCGGCGGGCCGCAGATCGAGACGCTGCTCAAGCGGCTCGACATCAAGAGCGAGTTCGTGCAGGGCATGCGCGTCACCGACGCGGCGACCATGGACGTCGTCGAGATGGTCCTGGGCGGGGAGGTGAACAAGGAGATCGTCACCCTCATCAGCCAGGCGGGCGGCAAGGCGGTCGGCCTCACCGGCAAGGACGGCGGCTTCATCCGCGCGCGCAAGATGCTCCTGCCCTCGAAGGAGCGGCCCGAGGAGATGGTGGACATCGGGCAGGTCGGCGAGATCACTGCGATCGACCCGGGCGTGATCGCCACGCTCGAGGAGGGCGGCTTCATCCCGGTGGTGGCACCGATCGGCGTCGGCGAGAACGGCGAGTCCTACAACATCAACGCCGATCTCGTCGCCGGCAAGCTCGCCGAGGTGCTGAAGGCCGAGAAGCTGCTCCTGCTCACCAACACGCCGGGCGTGCTCGACAGGGACGGCAAGCTCCTCACCGGGCTCACGCCGAAGCGGATCGACGCGCTGGTCGCCGACGGTACGCTCTCCGGCGGGATGCTGCCCAAGATCGCATCCGCGCTCGATGCGGCGCGCTCGGGCGTGAAGAGCGTGCACATCATCGACGGCCGGGTCGAGCACGCGCTGCTCCTCGAGATCCTCACCGACGAAGGCGTCGGCACGCTGATCCGGTCGAAGTAGTTCAGAGGACAGAAGGCTTGTGCGCCCTGCGGGCGCAACGGTTTTTCTGTCTTCTGTCTTCGGTCGTCTGAACTTAGGCCAGGCGCCGCCCCGAGGCGTCCACGATCCCCTCCCGATAGCCTGCGCCGTCGTCGTAGATCGTGAGCAGGCGCCGGCGGGGCGCAGGCGCGAACGAGAGGTGCACCCAGCGCCCGTATTCGAGGAGCACCGTGTCGTAGTCGATGTCCGAGCGCGCGACCGCGTCCGCCACCGCGAGGGGTGCGCCGAACCCGGGGCAACAGAAGTCCACGGCCAGCCCCTGCGTGTGCTGGGAGCCGGACGCGCCGCCGACGGCGGCGTTCAGGGCGGGGGAGCGGTAGCCGCTCGAGATCTCCAGCGGATGGCCGAGGAGGCGGCGCACGCGGTCGAGGCCGCGCGCGAGGCGGCGCAGGTTCGCGACCACCTCGGGGGGCGGCGTGTTGTCGATGCCGCGCGCGGCGGCCGTTTCCGACGCGACGAGGCGCGCGAGGCTGTACCAGCGCGAGAGCTTCGGCGAGCGCCGGGCTGTCATCGCGCGCGAGTTTAGCGGAGCCGGGGACCGGGCCGGGATCCGCGATAATCGCGGCGCCCGCCGCCGCCGGAACCGCGTCGATGCGCAAGCCCGCCTGGATCTTCGACCTCGACAACACGCTGCACGACGCGTCGCCGCACGTCTTTCCCCACATCAACCGCAGCATGACGGCTTACCTGCGCGAGCACCTCGCGCTCGACGACGCGGCCGCCAACGAGCTGCGCCTGCGCTACTGGCGCCGCTACGGCGCGACGCTGCTCGGGCTGATGCGCCACCACGGGACCGACCCGCACCATTTCCTTTGGCACACGCACCAGTTCCCGGAGCTCGAGCGGATGGTGGTGGCCGACACCGCCGCGCTCGCCGCGATCCGCCGCCTGCCGGGCCGGAAGATTCTTTTCTCCAACTCGCCGGTCCATTACGCCGAAGCCGTCGTCCGCGTGCTGGGGCTCGAGTCGTGGTTCGACGCCCTCTACGCGATCGAGCACGTGCGGTTCGAGCCGAAGCCTTCCCCGGCGGCGTTCCGGCGGCTGCTGCGGGCCGAGCGCCTGCCGCCCGAGCGCGCGGTGATGGTCGAGGACTCCCTCGCGAACCTGCGTACCGCCAAGCGTCTCGGCATGAAAACCGTGTGGGTGACGCGCGAGCCGCGCTCGCCGGCTTACGTCGATGTCCGTGTGGCGTCGGTCGGCGCGCTGCGGCGCCTCGCCGACGATCTCGCCCGGCGTTGAGGCGACGGGGCCTCGCCGGTGGGCAAGCGCTCACCCCGGAGCGCGGCATCGGCTAGAATCGGCCCGTCCCCCGCGAACGCCGACCCCGGCGGCAAGGAGGCTCCATGGCGACCCGCACCGGCGAGCGCAAGCTCCAGATCCTCCAGGTCCTCGCGCAGATGCTCGAGGATCCCAAGGGCGAGAAGATCACCACCGCGGCGCTCGCCAAGCGGCTCGACGTTTCCGAGGCGGCCCTCTACCGCCACTTCGCGAGCAAGGCGCAGATGTTCGAGGGCCTGATCGAGTTCATCGAGGGCGCCGTCTTCGGGCTCGCGAACAAGATCGTCGCGGAGGAGGAGAACGGCGCCAAACAGGCGCATGCAATCGTCGCCATGCTGCTCGGCTTCGCCGAGAAGAACCCGGGTATGACGCGCGTGCTCATCGGGGATGCGCTCATGAACGAGGACGAGCGGCTGCAGGCGCGGGTGAACGCGCTGCAGGACCGCCTCGAGGCGACGCTCAAGCAGTCGCTGCGCGTCGCGGCGACCCAGACGCCCGCGCCCGCCGAGGGTACCCCCGCCGCGGCCCCCGACCCGGCGGCGCAGGCGAACCTCATGCTCTGCTACGTCATCGGCCGCTGGTCGCAGTTCGCGAAGAGCGGCTTCAAGAAGAAGCCGATGGAGCTCTGGGACAAGCAGTGGCCGCTGCTCGCCTGAGGACAGAGGACTGAAGGCTTGCGCGAGCGGAGGGGGGCGGTCACCGTCCTCAGGCTTTCGTCTGTCCTCTGTCCTCTGTCCTCTGCCCTCTGACCCCGCAGACCGCGCAGCCCGGATCCTTGCGGATGCGGATCGCGCGCCACTGCATCGCGAGCGCATCGAGGAGCAGGAGCCTCCCGACGAGCGGCTCGCCGACGCCGGCCAGCACTTTGAGCGCCTCGGCCGCCTGCGTCGCCCCGATGATGCCCACGAGCGGCGCGAACACGCCCATCACCGCGCAGCGCAGCTCTTCGGTTTCCGCGTCCTCCGGGAAGAGGCAGTTGTAGCAGGGCGCGTCGTCGCGGCGCAGGTCGAACACGCTCACCTGCCCGTCGAAGCGCACACCGGCGCCGGAAACGAGGGGCTTGCGATGGGCGACGCAAGCGCGGTTGACCGCGTGCCGCGTCGCGAAGTTGTCCGAGCAGTCGAGCACCACGTCCGCCGCACCGACTTCCGCGTCGAGGCGCTCACCCGAAAGGCGCTCGGCGATCGCGACGACCTTCACTTCCGGGTTGACGAGCGCGAGGGTGTCGCGTCCGGACTCCACTTTGGGCCGGCCGATCGCGGGCGTGGTGTGCAGGATCTGGCGCTGCAGGTTCGTGAGGTCGACCGTGTCGCCGTCGGCGAGCGCGAGCGTCCCCACCCCCGCGGTGGCGAGGTAGAGCGCTGCCGGCGATCCGAGCCCGCCGGCGCCGATCACGAGCGCCCGCGAGCGCACGATGCGCTCCTGGCCCTCCACGCCGACCTCGGGCAGCAGGATGTGTCGCGAGTAGCGGAGCAGCTGGTCGTCGGTCATCGGCGCGGCGCCCGGAAACGAAAAGGGCCGACCGGCTCGCGCGGGTCGGCCCTCGCGGACGGGGCCGGTCAGTTCTTCTTCGCCGCCGGGGCCGATTTCTCGTCGGCCTTCGCCTGCTCGAGCTTCGTCACGACCGGCAGCCCCTTCAGGTGGTTGATCGCCTGCTTGAGCTGGAAGTCGTCGGGCCCGCCGAGCTCGATCGGCTTCTGCTCCTTCTGCTCCTCGGCAGGCGCGGGCTTCGCGGCCGGCTTCTCGACCGGCTTCTCGTCCGCGCCCGCGAGATGGCGCTGCAGGTCGGCCTCGCGGATGCGGTCGCGCGGCGCGCCGGGCTCGTCGACGATGATGTCGGGCGTCACGCCCTTCGCCTGGATCGAGCGGCCGCTCGGCGTGTAGTAGCGCGCCGTCGTGAGCTTGATCGCGGTGTTGTTCGAGAGCGGCAGGATCGTCTGCACCGAGCCCTTGCCGAAGGTCTGCGTCCCCATGACGGTGGCGCGCTTGTGGTCCTGCAGCGCGCCGGCGACGATCTCCGAGGCGGAGGCCGAGCCGCCGTTCACCAGCACCACCATCGGCACCGTCTTCACGCCCGCCGGCAGCGCCCGGAGCACGTCCTCCTGCCGGCCGCGCAGGTAGTCCTCGGGCGCGGCGACGTACTTGCGCCGCGCGTCGGGCGTGCGGCCGTCGGTCGAGACCACCAGGGCGTTGGCGGGCAGGAACGCGGCGGAGACGCCCACCGCGCCGTTGAGCAACCCGCCCGGATCGTTGCGCAGGTCGAGCACCAGGCCCTTCAGCTGGCCGTCCTTGTAGAGCGTGTTCAGGTGCTTCACCAGGTTCTCGACGGTGAGCTCCTGGAACTGCGAGAGCCGCACGTACCCGTAACCGGGCTCGATCATCTTCGACTTCACGCTCTGCACGCGGATCTTGTCGCGCACGAGCGTCACGTCGAAGGTCTTCTGCTCGTCCTTGCGCAGGATCGTGAGCTTGATCGACGTCTTCGGCGCGCCGCGCATGCGCTTCACGGCGTCGTTCAGCGTCATGCCCTTGGTCGGCGTGTCGTCGATCTTGATGATGAGGTCGCCCGGCTTCAGGCCGGCGCGGAACGCGGGCGTGTCCTCGATGGGCGAGACCACCTTCACGAAGCCGTCCTCCATGCCCACCTCGATGCCGAGCCCGCCGAACTCGCCCTGCGTGCCGACCTGCAGCTCCTTGAACGCGTCCTGGTCGAGGTAGGCCGAGTGCGGGTCGAGGCCCGTCAGCATCCCGTTGATCGCCTCGCCGATGAGCTTCTTGTCCTCGACCGGCTCGACGTAGTCGCTCTTGATGCGGCCGAAGACCTCGGTGAGCGTGCGCAGGTCCTCGTAGGGCAGCGGCGAGCGGACGATCTCGCGCTGCGCGACGGCGGAGAGATGCAGGCTCAGCAGCACGCCCGCGACGACCCCCGCCAACACCAGACCGACGCTCTTCAGCTTTCCGCTCATGACCGCTCCGCTACCTTGTGTTCACCCACGCCATCGGGTCGACCGGCCGCCCCTGATCGCGAATCTCGAAGTATAAGCCCGATTCCTCGGCGCCCCCGGTCGCGCCGACCGTCGCCACGACCTCGCCGCCGTGCACCGCATCGCCCGGCCGCTTCAGCACGGCCTGGTTGTGCCCGTAGATCGTGAGGTAGCCCTGCCCGTGGTCGAGCACGAGGAGGTTGCCGAAGCCGCGCAGCCAGTCCGCGAACACCACCCGTCCCGCGGCGACCGCGCGCACCTCTTCGCCTTCGGGCGCCCGCAGGAAAAGGCCTTTCCACGCGAGGCCGCCCTCCCGTGGAGCGCCGTAACGGCCCGAGAGTTCCCCGCGGACCGGCAGCCGCAACCGCCCCTTGAGCGCCGAGAATACGCCCGCCTCGGCCCCGGGCTCAGGAACTTTGTCATTCCGCGCCAAGGGCTTTTCCCCGCGGGGCGGCGCGGGCACCGGCGGCCGCGCCGCCCGGGCGAGGTTCGCGACGAGCCGCTCCAGCCGCTTCTCGTCCCGCTCGAGGGTCGCGAGCTCGCGCCGCTGTTTGCGAAGCTGGTCGGACACCCGGGCGAGCACGGCGCGGCGGGCGGCCTGCTCGCGGACGAGGCGCTCGCGCTCCGCCCGCTGCGCCCGCTCGAGGCTGGCGAGCTCCGTGTCCTTCTCCCGCGCCCGCTCCGCGAGCTCCGTGAGCCGCTGCCGGTCGGTCTCGAGGGCCCGCACGAGCTCCGCATGGGCGCGCGAGAGATAGCCGGCGTAGACGAGCTCCCGGGCGATCCGGTTGGGATCCTCGCCGGAGAGTAGGAGCGCGAGGGGGCCCGGCCGGTGCGCGACGTAGCGGGCGTGCAGCATGCGTGCGAGCTCGGCTTCGCGCACCGCCTTTTCGCCGCCGACCCGCGCGGCCTCGGCTTCGACTGCCCGCAGCTCCGCCCGGGCGGCCGCGAGGGCGTTGCCGATCTCCGCGAGGGCCCGGTTCGCTTCGGAGATCGCCGACTCGGACTCGCGCAGCTGGTCCGCGGCCTCGGTGCGGCTGCCTTCGGCGCTCGCGATCTCGCTGCGCAGGTGTTCGAGCCGCTTGCGCAGCGCGTCGAGCGCTTCCTTTTCCCCCGGCGCCGCCGGGGCGGCGGCGAGCGCCGCGGCGGCGGCGAGGAGCGCTGCGGCGAGCCGCCCGCGGACGCTCCCTCCCGCGGTCAAGCCTTCGCCTTGCCCTGGCTCGCGACCGCGTCGATCGCGGCGGCGACGAGCTCCGGATCGCCGAGGTAGTAGTGGCGGATCGGCCGGAGGTCCGCGTCGAGTTCGTAGACGAGCGGGATCCCCGTGGGGATGTTCAGCCCGACGATGTCCGCGTCCGACACGCCGTCGAGGTGCTTGACCAGCGCGCGGAGCGAGTTGCCGTGCGCGACGACAAGCACGCGCCTGCCTGCGCGGACCGCGGGCGCGATCGTCCCGTTCCAGTAAGGGAGGAACCGGACGACCGTGTCCTTCAGGCATTCGGTGAGCGGCAGCTCCGCGGGCGAGAGCCCGGCGTAGCGCGGGTCGTTGCGCGGGCTGCGGGGATCGGAGGGGTCGAGCGCCGGGGGCGGGGTGTCGTAGCTCCGGCGCCAGATCTTCACCTGGTCCTCGCCGAACTTCGCCGCGGTCTCGGCCTTGTCGAGGCCCTGCAGGGCGCCGTAGTGACGCTCGTTGAGCCGCCACGAGTTGTGGATCGGGATCCACATCCGGTCCATCTCCTCGAGCGCGAGCCACAGGGTCTTGATCGCGCGCTTGAGCACCGAGGTGTAGGCGACGTCGAACTCGTAGCCCTCCGCGCGCAGCGTCTCGCCGGCGCGCCGCGCTTCCTCGCGCCCGTGCTCGGAGAGGTCGACGTCGGTCCAGCCCGTGAAGCGGTTCTCCCGGTTCCAGGTGCTCTCCCCGTGGCGGAGCAATACGAGCTTCTTCACGTTCGTCCCCCTCTCGGCCGAAAGCGATTTTATAATATTGCGATTCTCCGGATCCCCGAATGGCCGTTTCAGCCCTCAAACGCGACATCTTCGACCTCGCCGCGCGGCAGGAGCACATCGAGCAGGCGGCGCGCGCGATGAAGGCGATCTCGCACCCGCTGCGCCTGAAGATCCTCTGCGTGCTCGGCGACGGCGAGCAGAGCGTGCAGGATATCGTGGACGCGGTCGGGACCTCGCAGTCGAACATCTCCCAGCACCTCGCGATCCTCCGCGACAAGGGGGTGCTGCGCACGCGCCCGGACGCCAACCGCGTCTACTACCGCGTGAGCGACGAACGCACGCTGCAGCTGATCGCGATGATGCGCGAGGTCTTCTGCGGCGAACCGTCCCGCCGCTGACGGGCTGCCCGCGACAGTGCCTCCCCGGACCCGACCGGCCGCGCGCGATGTCCGTGCCCCGTCGCGAGCGGACGCCGCGCTCGCGTGCCTGCCGCGCGGCAGGGTCGCGGCCGGCCGCGCCACCCTCCCCTCAACCCACCGCTGACCTCTTCCCCGAAGCACGATGGATCTCTGGAAGTTCGTTCAGGAAAACGTGGTTCTCATCGCCGTCGCGTTCGTCTCCGGCGCGATGCTCCTGTGGCCCGCTGCGCGCCGTTCCGCAGGCGGCCCCGCGGTGGACACGCTCGGCGCGACCCTGCTCATCAACAAGGAAGACGCGCTGGTGCTCGACGTGCGCCAGCCGGGCGAGACCGCCGCGGGCAGGATCGTCAACTCCAAGACCATCCCGCTTCCGGACCTGCAGGCGCGACTGAAGGAGCTCGAAAGGTGGAAGGCGAAGCCGGTGATCGTCGTCTGCGCGAGCGGGAACCGCTCGGCCTCCGCCGTCGCGACGCTGAAGAAGAACGGCTTCGAGAAGGTGTTCAACCTGAGCGGCGGATTCGGAGCGTGGCAGCAGGCCGGGCTACCCGTGGAGAAGTAGCCGGTGGCGAGGGTCCTGATGTACGCCACGGAAACCTGTCCGTATTGCCGGCGCGCCGAGCGGCTGCTGCGCGCGAAGGGCGTGACCGAGCTCGAGAAGATCCGCGTGGACCTCGAGCCGGCGCGGCGCCGTGAGATGATGCAGAGGTCCGGCCGGCACACCGTGCCGCAGATCTGGATCGGCGAGGTCCACGTCGGCGGCTGCGACGACCTGCACGCGCTCGAGGCGGCCGGCCGGCTCGACCCACTCCTCGCGGCCTGAGGGCCGCGGGGCCCGTCCCCTTTCCCCCACCCGGAGCGCCCATGAGCGACCAAGCCGAGCAGCCCGTCTTCACGATCGAGAAGGTCTACGTCAAGGACCTCTCGCTGGAGCTTCCCAACGCGCCGCAGGTGTTCCTCGAGAACCAGGCGCCGCAGGTGGACGTCCAGCTCGGGAGCTCCGCGGACGCCATCCGGGAGGGGCTGTACGAGTGCGTCCTCACGCTCACGGTGACCGCGAAGGCCGGCGACAAGACCTACTTCCTCGTCGAGGTGGCGCAGGCCGGCATTTTCCAGATCCGCAACATCCCGCCGGGCGACCTCGACCCGATCCTCGGCATCGCCTGCCCGAACATCCTCTTCCCCTACGGGCGCGAGGTCGTTGCCGACCTCATCGCCCGCGGCGGGTTCCCGCCGGTGCACCTCGCGCCGATCAACTTCGAGGCGGTCTACGCGCAGCGCCTGCAGGAGAGCCGCGGCGGCGGCCCGAAGATCGAGATCGCGCACTGACCATGGCTGCCCGCGCCCTTCTCGCCGCCGCGCTCCTCACGCTCGCCACCGGCGCGGCTGCGGAATTCCGCTCGGTGGCCGAGCCGGCGGTCGCCTACGACGCGCCCTCGGAGCGCGGCCGGAAGCTCTACGTCGTCTCGCGCGGGTACCCGGTGGACGTCGTGATCACGCTCGAGGGGTGGATGAAGGTGCGCGACCCGTCCGGCGAACTCGCGTGGCTCCCCGCGAAGGCGATCGCGGAGCGCCGCACGGTCATCGTGACCGCGCCCGCGGCGACCGTGCGCGAGCGCCCGGAGGACGACGCGCCGGCGGTGTTCCAGGCGGCGAACGGCGTGATCCTGGAGTTCGCCGAGCCCGGCGCACCCGGCTGGATCCGCGTCCGGCACCGCGACGGCCAGGCGGGCTTCGTGCGGATCTCGCAGGTCTGGGGCGGCTAGCGCGGGGCAGGCCCGCCGGATCGATCCGCGGCCGCGCACGGAGCGCAAGGTGAAGATCGCGGTCCTCGGCGCCGGCGCGTGGGGCACCGCGCTCGCCGTCGCGTTCGCCGCTCGCCACGCCGTGGCGCTCTGGGCGCGCGACGCCGGCAAAGCCCGGGCGCTCGCGAGGACGCGCGAGAATCCCTACCTGCCCGGCGTCCGGCTGCCCTCGGCGATCGACGTGGGCGAGGACCTCGCAGCGGCGCTCGCGGGGGCCGACCTCGCGCTGGTCGCGACCCCGACCGCCGCACTCCGGGAGACCGCCACAGCGGTCGCGGCGCTCGCCCGCGTGCCGGTTGCCTGGGCGTGCAAGGGCTTCGAGGCCGGCAGCGCGAAGCTTCCCCATGAGGTGGTCGCCGAGGTGCTCGGGGCGGGGGCGCCCTGCGGGGCGCTCTCGGGGCCGAGCTTCGCGATCGAGGTCGCGCGCGGGCTGCCGACGGCGGTGACGTTCGCCGCCCACGATGCGGCGTTCGCCCGCGCGACCGCCCTGGC
Organism: Burkholderiales bacterium; assembly: GCA_026417035.1. Taxonomy (GTDB): domain Bacteria; phylum Pseudomonadota; class Gammaproteobacteria; order Burkholderiales; family SG8-39; genus JAOAEA01. The sequence continues at coordinate 44,431 of JAOAEA010000003.1, read as the reverse complement.
GCTGCACCAGAGCACGTTCCGCGTCTATTTCACGACCGACCTCGTCGGCGTGGAGGTAGGCGGCGCGGTGAAGAACGTGATGGCGATCGCCACCGGCATCTGCGACGGCCTCGGGCTCGGCCTCAACGCGCGCGCCGCCCTCGTCACTCGCGGCCTCGCCGAGATCACGCGGCTCGGCGTCGCTCTGGGCGGGCGAACCGAGACGTTCATGGGGCTCGCCGGAGTGGGCGACCTCATCCTCACCGCGACGGGCGACCTCTCGCGCAACCGCAGCGTCGGCATCGCGCTCGGAAAGGGGCAGGCGCTCGACGCGATCCTCGCCGACCTCGGCCACGTCGCCGAAGGCGTGCACACCGCGCGCGAGGTCGAGCGCCTGGCAGGCGCGCGCGGCATCGACATGCCGATCACCGCGGCGGTGTGCGACGTGCTGTTTCGCGGCGTGCGCGCGCGCGACGCGGTGCAGGAGCTCCTCGCCCGGGAGCCCAGGGGCGAGGAGGCGTAAGGCCGCGTCGCAGGAGGCCCGTTCCGCCGGAGCGGTCGCCGCACCGCGCGGGGGGCGGTGTACCTGGCCGGCGCGAGCGCGCGCCCCGCGAGCGTCCGCGCCCTGCCGCGGCGCGCCTGGGCGAGCCCGCGCTTCGCCCGCGAGCCGCGCCCGGGCGCGGCGAAGTCAGTCCTCGTACTTGAACGAGAGCTGGACGCGGGTGCGGAACGCGGCGACCTTGCCGTTCTCCACTTTCATGTCCATCTGCGTGACCTCGGCGACGCGCAGATCGCGCAGGGTCCGCGACGCCGTCTCGACCGCGTTGCGCGCGGCTTCCTCCCACGACGTCTTGCTGGTGCCGATGACGTCGATCACGCGATAGACGCCATCCTTGCTCTTCTTCGCCATGTTCGCCTCCTTTGGTTTGCGAGCCCGGTCCACCGTGCCGGGTGCACGGCACCCGCATCCTACGCGACCGCCGCGCCACGTGCGGCGGCGATGCGTCGCTGCGGTGGCGGATGGGAGGACGTCGTCACGCCCCCGGTCCAGCGCGAGGGGGCCGTCGGCCTCGCCCGGCGCCCTGTCAGGCGTCGGGGAGGGTGCGCGCGATGACCCAGTTCTCCACAGACGTCGCGCCGGCCCGCTTCAGCACGCGCGCCAGCTCGTCGAGGCTCGCCCCCGTGGTCATGACGTCGTCCACGACGGCCACGCGCCGGCCCGCGAGCGCCGCGTCGGATGCGAAGGCGCCGCGCACGTTGCGCCGCCGCTCGCCCGGATCGAGCCCGGTCTGGTCGGCGGTCTCGCGGACGCGGCGCACCGCGCGCGCCGTGACCGGGACGCGGACCATGCGCCCGATCCGCTTGGCGACCTCGTGCGCCTGGTTGAAACCGCGCTCGGCGAGCCGGCCGCGCGCGAGCGGCATGGGGACGATCGCGTCCACCGCCGGCAAGGGGTCGATGCGCCGGGCGAGCTCGCGCGCGAAGAAGCCCGCCAGCGCGAGCCGGCCGCCGTACTTGTAGGCGTGCACGAGCCGGTCCGCGTTCGGGGCGTAGCGCCACAAGGCGATGGTGCGGTCGAAGTGCGGCGCGTCGCGGACGCACGCGCCGCAGACCTGTCCGGCCGGGCTCGGCATCGCGCAGCGCGGGCAACTCTCCGCGAGCCGCGGCAATTCGCTGCGGCAGCCTCCGCAGACCGGCTCGTCGCCGCTCGGCGCGCCGCAGACGACGCAGTCCTGCGGGAACGCCGCGGCGACGACACGCCGCAACGCCGCCGCTGCCGCGCGCATCAACAGAGCCTCCGTTTGACAGCCCGGGACACGTTATAGAAGATGGCCCGGCCTGCGAGCGTAGGGGCCGGCCGCGATCCGGTCAACGCCGCCCCCCGCCGAGTCCTTTCCGCGCGATGCCCCAGCCGCCCTCGCCGCTCGACCGCGCCGCGCTGCGCCGCGCCTTCGGTCGCGCCGCGGCCACCGTGGCGGGCGCGTCGTTCCTCGATCGCGAGGTCGAGCGGCGGATGGCCGAGCGCCTGGGCTACGTCCGGCTCGAGCCGCGGCGCGTGCTCGATGCCGGCGCGGGCACGGGCGCAAGCCTCGCCATGCTGCGCGCGCGCTATCCACGGGCGGAGACCGTCGCCGCGGACTTCGCGCCCGCGCTCGTGCGCCGCGCGCGAAGCGCGCGTCCGATCGCGGCGCGCCTGCGCGGTCTCGTCGGCGCGGCGCCCGCGCGATTCGTGTGCGCGGACCTCGCGGCCCTGCCTTTTCCGGCGGAGAGCTTCGGCCTCGTGTGGTCGAACCTCGCGCTCGCGTTCGCGCCGAGCGTCCCGGCGGCGATCGCCGAGTGGCGCCGCGTGCTCGAGACGGGCGGGCTGCTGATGTTCTCGACCTACGGCCCCGACACGCTGAAGGAGCTGCGCGCCGCGTTCGCGGCGGCGGATGCCGCGCCGCACGTGCACGACTTCGTGGACATGCACGACCTCGGCGACATGCTCATCGCAGCGGGCTTCGCCGACCCGGTCATGGACATGGAGATGGTGACGCTCACCTACGCGGACGTCGGCGCGCTCGCCCGCGACCTGCGCGACTCGGGCCAGGCGAGTGCGCTCGCCGCGCGGCGGCGCGGGCTCACGACGCCGCGGGCGTGGACCCGCATGGTGAAGGCCTACGAGCGTGCGCGCCGCGACGGCCGGCTCCCGGCGACCGTCGAGGTCGTCTACGGCCACGCATGGAAGGCGGTGCCGAAGGCGAGCGCCGACGGGCGGGCGATCATCCGCTTCGATCGCGCGATCAACACTCGCCGGTGAGTGTCAAGCGGCGAGATCAAGCATTGCCGGGCCATCCTTGATCGGCCGACGGGCGCTGTGATACCTTACCGCGCTCCCCGAAGGGGCGCGGCCGGCGACAGAGCAGCGTTTCTCCCGATGCAGCAAGAAGCAGAAGCGAATCTCCCGCGGGTCGAGGCCGATGATGGCCACGGCTTCAGCGTGACGGTCCGGAGGAACTGCTCGATCTCGCCGCGCAACGCGTGTCTTGCGTTCGCGGCGGCCGCGGTCGTGTCGTTCGCGATCGGCGTGGGGTTCGCGGCCGCAGGCGCGTGGCTCGTCCTGCCGTTCGCGGGCATCGAGATCGCCGCGCTCGCCGCGGCGTTTTTCTTCCACGCGCGGCACGCCGGCGATTGCGAATCGATCGCGGTGCGCGACGGCCGGCTCCGGATCGAGGTGAGGCGCGGCGGCGCTTGCGAGGTGCACGAGTTCCACCCGGCGTGGGCGCGGCTCGCGCTGCGCCGCTGCGGCGGCGAACTGCGGCTCTTCGTCGGGGCGCACGGACGCGACGTGGAAGTCGGCAGGCATCTCACGGTGCCGGCGCGCGGCGCGCTCGCGCGCGAGCTGGGAGCCCGCCTGGGCAGCGGGTGGCGAGGGTTGGGAATCTGAAGGGTTGGACGGGGAGCGAATGAGAAAACTATCCATGCTGGCCGGCGCGGGCGCTGCCGCCCTCTACGCGGGCGCCGCGGGCGCCGCGCTCGAGTGGAACTTCCAGACGCCGGCGACGCGCACCGCCGCCGAGGTGAACGACCTGCACCTCCTCATGATGGCGATCATCTTCGTCATCTTCGTGGGCGTGTTCGGCGTGATGTTCTACTCGATCTACGCGCACCGGAAGTCGGTGGGCCACAAGGCCGAGCAGTTCCACGAGAACACCACCGTCGAGGTGATCTGGACGGTCATCCCGTTCCTCATCCTGATCGCGATGGCCTGGCCGGCGACGCGGGCCCTGCTCAACATCCGCGACACCGCCCACCCCGACATCACCATCAAGGCCACCGGCTACCAGTGGAAGTGGGGCTACGACTACCTGCAAGGGGACGGCCAGGGCATCAGCTTCTACTCGTCGCTTTCCACCCCGCGCGCCCAGATCGAGGGCGCGGAGCCCAAGGGGCCGAACTACCTGCTCGAGGTGGACAACCCGGTCGTCGTGCCGGTCGGGAAGAAAGTGCGGGTGCTCACCACCGCGAACGACGTGATCCACGCCTGGTACGTCCCGTCGCTCGCGGTCAAGCAGGACGCGATCCCCGGCTTCGTGCGTGAGACCGCCTTCCGCGCCGAGAAGGAAGGCACCTTCCGCGGCCAGTGCGCGGAGCTCTGCGGCAAGGACCACGGCTTCATGCCGATCGTGGTCGAGGTCGTGTCCGAGGAGAAGTACGCCGCGTGGGTCGCGGAGCAGAAGAAGAAGATGGCGGCCGCCGCGGACGACCCCAACAAGCAGTGGAGCCTTCCCGAGCTCGTCGCCCGTGGCGAGAAGGTGTTTGCCGCCAACTGCGTCGCCTGCCACCAGGCGAACGGCAAGGGGGTCCCGGGCGCGTTCCCGGCGCTCGCGGGCTCGGCGTTCGTCAACGGTCCCCACGACGCGCTGCTGAAGCTGCTGCTCGAAGGCCGCAAGGGCACCGCCATGGCCTCGTTCAAGCAGCTCACCGACACCGAGCTCGCCGCCGTCGCCGACTACATCCGCAACAGCTGGGGCAACGCCAACCCCGAGCCGGTCCTGCCGGCGCAGGTCAAGGCCGCGCGCTGACCGCAAGCCACCGATTCCAGGAGAGCACCATGAGCGCAGTCCTCGACCAGCACGGCCACGAGCACGCCCACGACCACCACCCGTCCGGGCTGATGCGCTGGGTCACGACCACCAACCACAAGGACATCGGCACGATGTACCTGTGGTTCAGCTTCGCCATGTTCATCGTCGGCGGGGTGATGGCGCTCGTCATCCGCGCGGAGCTCTTCCAGCCGGGGCTGCAGGTCGTGAACCCCGAGTTCTTCAACGCCATGACCACCTATCACGGGCTGATCATGGTGTTCGGGGCGATCATGCCGGCGTTCGTCGGCTTCGCGAACTGGCAGATCCCGATGATGATCGGCGCGCCCGACATGGCGTTCCCGCGCATGAACAACTGGAGCTTCTGGCTCCTGCCGCCCGCGGCGACCCTGCTCATCGCGTCGTTCTTCATGCCCGGCGGCGGCGCCGGCGTCGGCTGGACGATGTACGCGCCGCTCACGGTGCAGCAGGGCCCGGCCATGGACCTGATGATCTTCGCCGTCCACATCCTCGGCATGAGCTCGATCATGGGTTCCATCAACATCATCACGACGCTGCTCAACATGCGCGCGCCGGGGATGACGCTGATGAAGATGCCGCTCTTCTGCTGGACCTGGCTCATCACCGCCTACCTGCTGATCGCGGTGATGCCGGTGCTCGCGGGCGCCGTCACCATGACGCTCACCGACCGTCACTTCGGCACCACCTTCTTCAACGCGGCCGGCGGTGGCGACCCGGTCCTCTACCAGCACATCTTCTGGTTCTTCGGCCACCCCGAGGTGTACATCATCGCGATCCCCGCCTTCGGCGTGATCTCGCAGGTGATCCCGGCGTTCTCGCGCAAGCCGCTCTTCGGTTACACGTCGATGGTGTATGCGACCGCCTCGATCGCGATCCTGTCGTTCATCGTGTGGGCGCACCACATGTACACGGTCGGGATGCCGACGGTCGGCCAGCTCTATTTCATGTACGCGACGATGCTGATCGCGATCCCGACCGGCGTGAAGGTGTTCAACTGGCTCGCCACGATGTGGAAGGGGTCGATCACCTTCGAGACCCCGATGCTGTTCGCGCTGGGCTTCCTGTTCCTGTTCACGATGGGCGGCTTCTCGGGGCTGGTGCTGTCGCTCACGGCGGTGGACGTGCAGCTGCACGACACCTACTACGTCGTCGCCCATTTCCACTACGTGATGGTGGCGGGGGCGCTGTTCGCGGCGTTCGCCGGCGTGTACTACTGGTTCCCGAAGTGGACCGGGAAGATGTACGACGAGAAGCTCGGCAAGCTGCACTTCTGGCTGTCGCTCATCTTCTTCAACGTCACCTTCTTCGTGCAGCACTTCCTCGGGCTCGCCGGCATGCCGCGCCGCATCCCCGACTACGCGCTGCAGTTCACCGAGTTCAACATGATCTCGTCGATCGGCGCGTTCGGGTTCGGGCTGTCGCAGGTCTTCTTCTTCTACGTCATCGTGAAGGCGATCCGCAGCGGCGAGAAGGCGCCCGAGCACCCGTGGGAAGGCGCGGACACGCTGGAGTGGACGCATCTGCCGACGCCGGCGCCCTACCACAGCTTCGAGACGCCCCCGGTGGTGAAGTGAGCGCGGCGCGCCCGGCCCAGACCGACGAGCAGCGCAGGCGCAACCTGCGCACCGCGCTCGTGCTCGCGTCCATCGTGGCCGCGTTCTTCTTCGGCATCATGCTCAAGTACTGGGCCCTCAACGCATGAGCGCGGGCGCCGCCGGCCTCGCCGCCGCCAACCGGCAGACGCTGCAGAAGCTGGTCGTCGTCGCGCTGGCGATGTTCGGCTTCGGCTACGCGCTGGTGCCGATGTACGAGGCGATCTGCGAGGTGACCGGCATCCGCAACCTGCTGCGCGCCGATGCGGTGCCCGCGAACACGCAGGTCGACGCGACGCGGGTCGTCACGGTCGAGCTCGACTCGAACACGCGCGGCCTGCCATGGACGTTCCGCCCCGTCGCGGGGAGCCTGCGCGTGCACCCGGGCGAGCTCGCGACCGTCGAGTACGAGGTGCGCAACAACCTCGACCGGCCGGTGACCGGACAGGCGATCCCGAGCTACGCGCCCGCCGAATCGGCGCAGTACTTCCGCAAGCTCGAGTGCTTCTGCTTCCAGCAGCAGACGCTCGCGCCGGGCGAGGTGCGGCGCATGCCGGTGGTGTTCGTGATCGACCCGGCGCTGCCGGGCTCGGTCGCGACGGTCTCGCTCTCCTACACGTTCTTCGAGGTGGCGGGACGGCAGGGCAGGCCCGGCTGATGCCGGAGGCAGGCAAGCGCGACGCGTCGATCGGCGCGGTGGCGCGGACGGTGTTCTGGTCGTTCTTCGGGGTGCGGCGCCGCGCCCACCACGAGGACGAGACGGTGCGGATCAAGCCCGTCCACGTGATCGTGGCGGGCGTCGTCGGCGCGGCGGTGTTCGTCGCGGTGCTGGTCACGCTGGCGAAGCTCATCGTGGGCGGGGCGGCCGGCTGAGAGAGGGAGAGAGGAGAATGGCGCACGCAATCAAGGCCGGGGAGCAGCCCTGGTATTACCTTCCGCAGCCGTCCCGGTGGCCGGTGGTCGGATCGCTGGCCCTCTTCCTGCTGGGGTTCGGGGCCGGCCTGTGGTTCAACGGGTTCGCGCCGGGACCGTGGCTGGTCCTCGCGGGTTTTCTCGTCCTGCTCTACATGCTCTTCGGGTGGTTCGGGCAGGTGATCGGCGAGTCCGAGGGCGGGCTCTACTCGAAGCGCGTCGACATCTCCTTCCGCTGGGCGATGAGCTGGTTCATCTTCTCGGAGGTGATGTTCTTCGCCGCGTTCTTCGGCGCGCTCTTCTACGCGCGGGTGATCGCGGTCCCGGACCTCGGCGGCATCGAGAACCGCCTGCTGTGGCCGGACTTCAAGGCGGCGTGGCCGACCGCGGGGCCGGACTTCAAGGGCACCTTCGAGACCATCCCCGCGTGGGGCATCCCGGCGCTCAACACGCTGCTGCTGCTCACCTCCGGCGCGACGGTGACGTGGGCCCACTGGGGCCTGAAGGAGAACAGGCGCGGGCAGCTCGTCGTCGGGCTCATCCTCACGATCCTGCTCGGCGCGATCTTCCTCTTCTTCCAGGGCTACGAGTACACCCACGCGTACTCGGAGCTGAACCTCAAGCTCTCCACCGGCATCTACGGCTCGACGTTCTTCATGCTCACCGGCTTTCACGGCCTGCACGTGACGCTGGGCGCGATCATGCTCACCGTGATCCTGGTGCGCTCGATCAAGGGCCATTTCACGCCGGACCGCCACTTCGCGTTCGAGGCCGTGTCCTGGTACTGGCACTTCGTGGACGTGGTCTGGCTGCTGCTCTTCGTGCTCGTCTACTGGATCTGAGCGGCGAGGCGCCGCGACCGAACCGCGCGCGAGGGCGCGCCGGCAGGAACAACGAGGAGGAGGGACCCCCGCGAGGGGTTCACTTGGGAGCGCCGCACGCCGTGCGGCGTCTTTTTTTCGGGTCCGGCCTCCGGCCCCGTCCGGCGAGGCCGAGGGCACCCGGCGAGCGCGGCTACGACCGGACCTGCAGGAACCCGAAGTAGTACCCGGCCATCAGGAAGAGGAACAGCGCGATCGACAGGCCGACGCGCAGCGTGAGCGCCTTGACCGTGCGCGTCGAGCTGCCCTTGTCCTTGACGAGGTACACGAGGGCCGACCCGAGCGAGGCGAGGATCAGGACGAGGAAGAGAATGATGACGAACCGCATGGCTCGGGACCGCAGGGCGAGGCGGCGGAGTGTAGCGGAAGCGGCCGGATCGCGCCGATGCGGGGCCGCGCCGGCTTGAGGCTCGGGTGCTACCGGTTCGCGCCCAGCGCCCTCATGACGGTCGCCGGCGTGGCGTTCGTCGCGCTCACCGTCTCGCTCGGGAACTGGCAGACCGGGCGGGCGGCGCAGAAAGCGGCGCTCGCGGAGGCGTTCGACCGCGGCCGCGCCGGGCCGCCCGCCGATCTCGCGCAGCCGCTCGCAGCCGGTGCCGATCTCGAGGGCCGGCGAGTCATCGCACGGGGCGAGTGGGACGCCGCGCGCACGATCTACCTGGACAACCGCGTCCATCGCGGGCGGGCCGGCTACCACGTCGTGACCCCGCTGCGGCTCGAGGGGACGCACCGCTGGGTGCTCGTCAATCGCGGCTGGGCGCCGGCCGGCGCGACGCGCGCGGATCTCCCGGAGGTGCCGACGCCGGCCGGAGTCGTCGCGGTCGAGGGCATCGCGGTCGCGCCGCCCGCGAAGGTATACGAGCTCGGCGAGACCTCGCCCGCCGAGCGGGTGTGGCCCAACCTCGTGCTCGCGCGCTACGCGCAGTGGTCGGGCCTCGACCTCCTGCCGGTGGTCGTGCAGCAGACGAACGGCGCCGACGCTCTCGTGCGCGACTGGCCGCGCCCGGACTTCGGCATCGAGAAACACAAGGCCTATGCGTTGCAGTGGTACGCCCTCGCGGCGTTGACGGTGATCCTCTATGTCGTCCTCAACATCGAACGCGATCGACCCTGAGCGGCAGCGCCGCGGCCGGATCAAGGCGCTCGGCATCTTCCTCGTGTGCCTCGCGCCGTTCGTGGCGGCCTACGCGGTGTACTACTTCTGGACGCCCCAGAGCCGCATGAACTACGGGACGGTGCTCGAGCTCGCGCCGCTGCCTGCGGTGCTCGGCACGAAGCCCGACGGCGCGCCGCTCGCGGCCGCGGATCTCCGCGGCAAGTGGGTGCTGCTGCACGTCGACTCGGGGGCGTGCGCGGAGCGCTGCCAGCGCAAGCTCTACAACATGCGCCAGGTCCGGCTCGCCCAGGGTAAAAACCAGGATCGGGTCGAGCGGGCGTGGCTCGTCGTCGACGACGTGCCGCTCTCGGGCGCCGACCCGCGCCTCTACGAGGGCGTGCTCGTGGCCCGCGTGCCGGGCGCGAGAGCGCTCGCGTCCCTGCCGGCGGCGGACGACGTGCGCGACCACGTCTACCTCGTCGACCCGCTGGGAAACGTCATGCTCCGCTTCCCGAAGGACGCGGAACCGGCGCGGATGCTGAAGGATCTGCAGCGGCTCCTGAAGGTGTCGCAGATCGGCTGAGCCGGCGCCCGCGCCGCTGCGCGCCGCGCCCGTCGTGATAGACTTCGCCGCCCGGCGCGCCCCTGGCGGGGCGCGCCGGCAGGATCCGCGAACCCCATGTCCACACCCGTCGCCCTGCGCGGCCCGCGCCTGCGCCAGTACTACGCGCTCACCAAGCCGCGGGTGGTCTCGCTGATCGTCTTCTGCGCGGTCATCGGCATGTTCCTCGCGACCCCGCCGGGCGAGTGGATCAGCCTGCGGATCCTCCTCGCCGCGACCGCCGGGATCGCGCTGGTGGCCGGCGCGGCCGCGGCGGTGAACTGCCTCGTGGAGCAGAAGATCGACGCGGTGATGGCGCGCACGCGCGCACGCCCCCTGCCTCGCGGGGAGCTGTCCTCGGCGCAGACGCTCGCCTTCTCGGGCGTCATCGGCGGCGCGGGGATGTGGCTGCTGCACCAGTTCGTGAACCCGCTCACCGCGTGGCTCACGCTCGGGACCTTCGTCGGCTACGCCGTCGTCTACACGGTGCTGCTCAAGCCGGCGACCCCGCAGAACATCGTGATCGGTGGCGCCTCGGGCGCGATGCCGCCCGTGCTCGGGTGGGCGGCCGTGACGGGCGAGGTCGCGCCACAGGCGCTGATGCTCTTCCTCATCATCTTCGCGTGGACACCGCCGCACTTCTGGGCGCTCGCCCTGTACCGCACCCAGGACTACGCCCGCGCCGGGCTGCCCATGCTGCCGGTGACCCACGGCCGCGAGTTCACGGCGCTGCAGGTGCTCCTCTATACGGTGATCCTCGTGGCCGCGAGCATCATGCCCTTCGCGTACGGGATGAGCGGTTGGCTGTATCTCGCCGCGGCGCTCGCCCTCGGCGGCGTGTTCCTGGGGTATGCGTGGACCATCTACCGGCGCTACGAGGACGCCGTCGCGCGCGCGGCGTTCAAGTACTCGATCGTCTACCTCGCGCTGCTCTTCGCGGCGCTGCTGGTCGACCACTACATGCCGCGGTGACCGGCGCCGCGCCGCCCCGCTCCGCCGCGCGCCTTCCGCCGATGCGGGCGCTCCTCCGACTGCTCGCAGCGTCCCTCGTCCTCCTCGCCGCCGCGTGCGGCCCCGCGGGCAAACCGTCGTTCAAGGCGACCGACATCACCGGTGTCGAGTACGGCAGGACGCTCCGCCTCACCGATCACACGGGCCGGGAGCGCTCGCTCGAGGACTTCAAGGGAAGCGTGGTCGTGCTCTTCTTCGGCTTCACGCATTGCCCCGACGTGTGTCCGACCACGCTCGCGGGAATGCGCGCGGTGATGGACAGGCTGGGCGAGGACGCCAAGCGGGTGCAGGTGCTGTTCGTCACCATCGACCCGGAGCGCGACACGAAGGAACTGCTCGCGCAGTACGTCCCGGCCTTCCACCCGAGCTTCGTCGGGCTCTACGGGGACGCCGACGCGACCGCCCGCGCGGCGAAGGAGTTCAAGGTCTTCTATCAGAAGGTCCCCGGCACCACCCCGGGCACCTATACGATGGACCACTCGGCGGGCAGCTACGTGTTCGACCCGCAGGGGCGATTGCGGCTCTACGTCCGCCACGGCGCGAACCCGGACGACATCGCCGCGGACATCGCGCTGCTGCTCGCGGGCCGTTAGACGGCCTTTCGCTTCGGCGGCGCCGCGCCTTTCTGCCGCTGCCGTTCGCGGCTCGGCCCGAAAGAAAACGCCCGGCGAGCCGGGCGTTCCGTCTTCTGGCGCAGGGCGGCGGTCAGGCCGGGATGAGAGCGCGCATCTTCTGCATCGCCTTCGCCTCGATCTGGCGGATGCGCTCGGCGGAGACATGGAACTCGTCGGCGAGCTCCTGCAGCGTGGCCTCGTCCTTCTCGCGCAGCCAGCGCGCCTCGATGATCCGGCGGCTGCGCGGATCGAGGCTCGCGAGCGCCGCGCGCAACCCCTCGCTGCGCACGCGTTCGTCCTGGGCGGCCTCGACGAGCCTAGAGGGCTCGTTCTCGGGGTCGGCGAGGTACGCGATCGGCGCGTAAGCCGCCTCGTCGTCGTCGGCCGCCGGCTCGAGCGCGAGGTCCTGCCCGGAGAGGCGCGTCTCCATCTCCGCGACTTCTTCGGGCTTCACCCGGAGCTCGGCGGCGATGCGCTTCACCTCGTCCGGCGTGAGCGTGGCGAGCCCGCTCTTCATGCTGCGCAGGTTGAAGAAGAGCTTGCGCTGGGCCTTGGTCGTGGCGACGCGGACCATGCGCCAGTTGCGCAGGATGAACTCGTGGATCTCCGCCTTGATCCAGTGGATCGCGAACGACACGAGCCGCACGCCGCGCTCCGGGTCGAACCGCTTGACCGCCTTCATCAGGCCGATGTTGCCTTCCTGGATCAGGTCGGCGTGCGGCAGCCCGTAGCCGAGGTAGCCGCGCGCGACGGCGACCACGAGGCGCAGGTGCGAGAGCACCAGGTTCCGGGCGGCGTCGAGGTCGTTCTCGTCGCGGAAGCGACGGGCGAGGGCGAGCTCTTCCTCGGCCGAAAGGATCGGGAAGCGGTTCACCGCCTGCACGTAGCTTTCCAGGCTGCCGACGGCGGAGGGCACCGGGAAGGAAAGCGCAGTCGTGTTCATCAGGATCCCCTTTGCGGAATGGCCGAATATTAGCACTCGCGCATTTAGAGTGCTAAGAGCGCACCGGGTTCCCCCGAGCCAACCCTCGGGACGCCGCTAACGGAGTGTGTGTAAGTGTCTGCTCACTGATAGAAAGGCGCCCGTCCAGCCTAGCCCAGCACCCAGCGCGACGACGCCCGCCACGGTCGGCGCGTCGAGCCCGGTAAGCCCTCCCTGCCCGCCATAGAGCCCGCTCAGCTCGGCGGCCAAGGGACCGAGAAAGAGCCCGGCCGCCCCGTCCAGCGCGGCGGCCGCAACCGCCCCGAGGGCGCCCTGGACGGCGCCGAAATAGAGGAAGCGCCGGCGGATCCAAGCCTCGGTCGCACCGACCAGCCGGCTCACCTCGATCTCCTCGCGCCGGGTCGCGAGCTGAAGGCGGATGGTGTTGAACGTCGCGGCCACCAGGCCGACGGCGAGCAGCGCGCCGACAACGACGATCGCGGCCCGAGCGAGCGCCAGGAGCGCCTGCAACCGCTTCACCCACGCCGCATCCAACTGCGCCCGCGCGACCTTCTGCAGCCGCCCGGCGCGCTCGGCAGCGTGCTCGGCGGCCGCAGGGCTCGCGAGCCTGACGACGAACGCGTCCGGCAGCGGGTTGCGCTTCAGGGACGTGGCCACCTCACCGAGACCCTCCGTTTTCGCGATCTCCGCGAGTGCTTCGTCCTTCGGCACGAACCGCACGTTCCGGATCCCGGGGAGCCCGGCGAGCTCCGCGCGCAACCGTTCGACATCCGCCCGGGTCGCGTCGAGATCGAGGAACACCGACATCTCCGGCTCCGCCGAGCCCGCCGGCACGAGCGCTCCAAGGCTCGTGAGCGCCGTGAACGCGGCGAGCGGCAGCGCGAGCGCGACGCCGATCACGAGCGTGTTGAGCGCGGCGCCGAGCGGCTCGCCGGCGATGCGGGCGAGCGCCGCGGCGAAGCTCTGCGCGTGATGGCGCAGCCAGCCGCTCACCCGGCGATCCTCCCGCCTTCGAGCCGTAGCGTCCGCGAGGCGTACCGGGCGGCGAGCCCGAGGTCGTGGGTGGCGACGACGACGGTGACGCCCACGCGGTTGAAGTCCCGGAAGATGTCCATGATCTCGCTGGCCGCCGCGGCGTCGAGGCTCGCCGTCGGCTCGTCGGCGACGAGGATCGCGGGGCGGTTGACCACCGCGCGCGCGATGCAGAGCCGCTGCTGCTCGCCGCCGGAGAGCGCGATCGGGCGCGTCCGTTCCCGGCCGAGGAGGCCGACCTTGTCGAGCGCGGCACGCACCCGCTTCGCGGCCTCGCGCGGCGGCACGCCCGCGGCGGCGAGCGGCAACATCACGTTTTCGAACGCGGTCCGGTCGTGAAGCAGCTTCTGGTCCTGGAAGACGAGGCCGAGGTTGCGCCGCAGGTAGGGCACCGCCGCGGCGCGCATCCGGCCGACGTTCTGCCCGTTAACGAGCACGACGCCGCGCGTCGGGCGCTCGATCGCGGGGATGAGCTTGAGCAGCGTCGACTTGCCCGCGCCCGAGCGTCCGGTGAGGAACGCCATCTCGCCGGCGTCGATCTCGAGCGTCACGCCGACGAGCGCCTCGTGGCCGCCCGGGTAGCGCTTGGCGACGTCGCTGAAGCTGATCGCGGCCACGGCCGCTACTCGACGAGCGCCCGCGCGAAGTCCGCCGCCACGAAGGGGCGCAGGTCGTCGATGCCCTCGCCGACGCCGATGAACACGAGCGGCACCGGGCGGTTCCGGGCGATGGCGGCGACCACGCCGCCTTTCGCCGTGCCGTCGAGCTTGGTGAGGATGAGCCCGGTGAGCCCGAGCGCGTCGTCGAAGGCCTTCACCTGCGCGAGCGCGTTCTGGCCGGTGTTCGCGTCCAGCACCACCCACACCTCGTGGGGAGCGCCGTCCTGCGCCTTCGCGATGACCCGCTTCACTTTCTTCAGCTCCTCCATGAGGTGGAGCTGCGTCGGCAGCCGGCCGGCAGTGTCGGCGAGAACCACGTCGATGCCGCGCGCGCGGGCCGCCTGGATCGCGTCGAAGATCACCGCCGCCGCGTCGCCGCCTTCCTGCGCGATCACCGGCACGCCGTTGCGCTCGCCCCACGCGACGAGCTGCTCGCGCGCCGCGGCGCGGAACGTATCGCCGGCGGCAAGCAGGACCGAGAACCCCTCGGTGCGAAGGAACTTCGCGATCTTGCCGATGGAGGTGGTCTTCCCGGCGCCGTTCACGCCGGCGATCATGATCACGAAGGGTTTCGCCGCGCGCGGATCGACGTCGCGCTCGAGGGGCGCGAGCAGCGCTTCGAGCTCGGCCTCGAGCGCCTTTTGCAGCGCCGCGGGGTCCTCGATGCGCTCGCGCCTCGCGCGTGCGCGGAGCGCGGTCACGAGGGCCTGGGTCGCCTCGACGCCGGCGTCGGCCTGGAGCAGGGCCGCCTCGAGGTCCTCGAAGAGCGCCTCGTCGACCTTCGCGCCGCCGAAGAGCCCGCCGACCGAGGCGCGCGTCCTGCGCAAGCCCTCCCGCAGCCGCGCGAGCCACGACGCGGACTCCGGGCTGTCTTTGGATTTCCTGAGGAAGCCGAACATCCGGGGACGGGCTCGTGAGCGCCGACAGCGAACCCGATAAGATGCGCGCGATTCTAGCAGATGGGCCCACGCTGCCTCCGCGGGACATCCGATGCCGCAGCGATCCGCAACAGGCCCCGCGTCCCGCGGGGCGAAGTCCGCCGGCGGCGAGAACCGCGTGCGCATCATCGGCGGACGCCACCGCGGCCGCAGACTGCGCTTCCCGTCCGAAGCGGGCCTCCGGCCGACGCCCGACCGGGTGCGCGAGACGCTCTTCAACTGGCTCGGCCAGGATCTCTCGGGCCTCGCGTGCCTCGACCTCTTCGCCGGCTCGGGCGCGCTCGGGCTCGAGGCGGCGTCGCGCGGGGCGAGCCGGGTCACGCTCGTCGAGCGCTCGCGCGCGGCGTGCGCGGCGCTCGCGGCCGCGGTCGCGACGCTCGGCGAGGCCGGGGTGCGGGTCGTGCAGGCCGATGCGCTAGAATTCGCGGCCCGCTCGGGCGAGCGCTACGACGTGGTGTTCATCGACCCGCCCTACGGGTCGGGGCTCGTGCCGAAGGCGCTGGCCGCGATCGCGCCGCGGCTCGCGCCGGGTGCGCGCGTGTACGTGGAGAGCGACGCGCCCTTCGCGGGCGATGCGCGCTGGCGGGTCGTGAAGCACGGCAGGGCGGGGGCGGTGCACTTCCATCTCGTGGAGCGCGCGGAAGCATGACGAAGGCGATCTATCCGGGAACGTTCGATCCGCTCACCCGCGGCCACGAGGACCTCGTCCGGCGCGCCTCCAAGCTCTTCGAGGAGGTCGTGGTGGGTGTCGCCGACAGCCGCGCGAAGAAGCCGTTCTTCACCGCCGAGGAGCGGGTGACGATGGCGCGGGAGGCGCTCGCGGCATATCCCAACGTCTCGGTCCACGGCTTCTCCGGGCTGCTGCGCGACTTCGTGCGCGCCCAGGGCGGGCGGGTGATCCTGCGCGGGCTGCGGGCGGTCTCCGACTTCGAGTACGAGTTCCAGATGGCCGGGATGAACCGCGCGCTCATCCCGGAGGTCGAAACGGTGTTCCTGACCCCGGACGAGAAGTACATGTTCGTCTCCGCCACGATCGTGCGCGAGATCGCCGTGCTCGGCGGCGACGCGAGCCCGTTCGTGCCGCCGGCGGTCCAGCAGCGCCTCGCCGTCAAGGCGGGCCGAGGTTAGGTGAGATCCGCGGCCCCGGCGCTCATGATCACCCGCGCGGCGACGAACAAGGGGGCACGCCCCCTCGCAGATCCCCCAGGCCCGCTCACGAGCGCCACGGAGGCTCCGCCATGGCGCTCATGATCACCGACGCCTGCATCAACTGCGACGTCTGCGAGCCGGAATGCCCGAACGAGGCGATCTCCCAGGGCGACGAGATCTACCTGATCGATCCGGAGCGCTGCACCGAGTGCGTGGGGCACTTCGAAACGCCGCAGTGCCGCGAGGTCTGCCCGGTCGACTGCATCCCAGCGGACCCGCGCCGGGTCGAGAGCCGCGCGGAGCTCATCGCGAAGTACGAGCGCCTGACCGCGGCGAAGCGCAAAGCGGCGGCGGGGTAGGCCGCTTCAGGCGGCGGCGGCGACCGGCGCGCTGTCGCGGTCGAGGGCGCGGTTCAGGTCGCGCGCGTAGCGCTCGAGGTCGGCGAGCTGGGCCCAGAGGGTGCGCTCCACCGCGGAGAGCTCCGCCACCCGGTCCTCGAGCGTCTCGGTGGCCTGGTGGATCCGCTTCACCGACTCGAGCCGCCGGCGCAGCATCAGCTGGTGCTCGCGCACCTGCGACTCCATCGGCGCCATCACCGCGCGCAGCCACCGCTCGGTCTCGCGGTTGGCGTAGCGGTAGACGCGCCGCACCTGGCTCGCCAGCGTCTCGAAGAACTTCTGGGTGAGCGTCATCTTTTCGGTGGTCAGCATCTTGAGCGGCGTGTCGAACTGCGTCCGGTAGTGCTCCTCGAGGCGGTCGACTTCCTTCTGGTAGCGCAGGAGCGAGAACCGCGTCGGCGAGCCGAGCCGCAGCCCGTGCTCCTCGGCGAAGCGGCGGTACATCGCCTCCATCATGTTGTGGATGTCGTTCACCACGGCGGCCGAGGCCTCGAGGTTGCCGCGCACGCTCTTGAAGTAGCGCGCCATGCCGGCGCGCACGCCGGCGGTGAACTGGCTGCGCGAGATGTCGTAGAAGGTCTGCCGCGACTCCTCGGCGAGCGCATCCATGCCGAGATGCGTGAAGAGGCGGTTCGTCTGCCGCGAGAACACGCCCCGCAGCGCCTGGAAGCGCGCGAGGCTCTTCTCGAAGTCCTCCTTCTCGGCGCGGACTTTCCGCATCATCTCGTCCACGACGTCGAGGTTCTTGCCGCGCAGCCCGCGCAGCTCGACGAGCTGCTCGCGCACCGACGCGAGCCGCGCCTCGAGGATCGCGCGCACGTTGTCGACGACCTCGGTGAGCTCGCTGCGCGCCGCCTCGCGCACGAGCTCGCGCTTGCCCGGGATCAGCTCGCGCGACAGCGCGCGCTCGAGCTCGAGCACGCCGCTCCGCGCGAGCAGCCGCTCGTCGTCGGTGATGCGCGCGACGAGCGCCTTCTGCGCCGACACCGGAAAGATGCGGTCGCGCTCGAGGTCGAGCACCGAGGCGCAGTAGTCGACCTGCCGCTCGATCTCGGCCGAGATGTCCGCGTCCCCGCGCAGGCCGTCCCAGAGCGAGTCGATCTTGTTCAGCACCACGATGCGGCTCTTCACCCGCGACGGCGGCTTGTAGACGTAGTCGCGCCAGATGGCGACGTCGCTCTTCGAGACGCCGGTGTCGAGCGCGAGCACGAAGAGCACCGCGTGCGCGTTCGGCAGCAGGTTGAGCGTGAGCTCCGGCTCGGTGCCGATGGCGTTCAGCCCCGGCGTGTCGAGGATCACCAGCCCGTGCTCGAGGAGCGGGTGCGGGAAGTTGATGATTGCGTGGCGCCAGCGCGGGATCTCGACCGTGCCGTCCACGACCTCGGCGGCGAGCGCCTCCGGCGTCTCGCCGAGGAAGAGGCCGTAGTGCCGGGCCTCCTCGACCGGCACGCGCCGCGTCTCCCGCACCTGCTGGAAGGCGACCGCGAGGGAGTCGGCGGAGGCGACGTCGACCGGCAGCACCGTCCATTCGTCGGGGTAGCGCTTGAACTCGCTCGTGCTCGCGTGGCGGGCGCGGGTCTCGATCGGCAGGAGCTGCACCGAGGGCGGCCGCGCCGGATCCCACAGGAGCTCGGTCGGACACATCGTCGTGCGCCCCGTGGTCGAGGGCAGCAGGCGCCGGCCGTAGTCGGCGAAGAAGATCGCGTTGATGAGCTCGCTCTTGCCGCGCGAGAACTCGGCGACGAAGGCCACGGTGAGGCGGTCCTCGTCGAGGCGCTCGAGCAGCCCCTGGAGCCTGAGGTCGGTCTGCGCGTCGGCGAGCTCGTTCGTCTCGAGCCAGCGGCGGAAGGCCTGGATCGACGCGGCGACACCGCCGCGCCATGCGGTATACGACTGCAGATGCTGGACCAGCCCGTCGCCGCTCATGCCCTCCCTCCCGGGGGCGAGGAGTCGGATCACTCTAGCATAGGGATCTGCACGGAAGTGCAAACCGGCCACGCGAGCGGCACGGCGCTGTGGCGCCGGCGCCGCACCGGCCCCGGCCGTCACCGCTGGCAGCGCGGGCAGTAGAACGTCGACCGTGCGGCCTGGACGATCCGCCGGATCGGCGTCCCGCAGACGCGGCAGGGCTCGCCCTCGCGCCCGTAGACGGAATACTCCTGCTGGAAGTGGCCCGGCGAGCCATCCGAGCCCACGAAGTCGCGCAGGCTGGAGCCGCCCGCCGCGATGGCGCGCTCGAGCGTCTGGCGCACGGCCGCGCACAGGCGCTCGCACGCGGCGCGCGAGAGCCGCCCGGCGGCGAGCTTCGGATTCACCCGCGCCCGGAACAGGCTCTCCGAGGCGTAGATGTTGCCGATCCCCACCACGACCGCCGCGTTCATCAGGAACTGCTTGACGGCGACCTTGCGTCCGCGGCTCGCAGCGAAGAGGAACCGCGGCGTGAACGCCGGCCCGAGCGGCTCGACGCCCAGACCGCGGATCAGGCGGTGCTCTTCCGGCGGGCCGCGGTGCCAGAGGACCGCTCCGAAGCGCCGCGGATCGCGCAGGCGGAGCGTCCGGTCGCCGAGGGCGAGGTCGAAGTGGTCGTAGGGTCCGGGGGCTTCGCCGGCCGGCGCGGCGCGCAGGCTCCCCGACATTCCGAGATGCACGATGAGGGTCGCGTCGCCGAGGTCGAAGAGCAGGTACTTGCCGCGGCGTCGCAGCGAGCGGACTTTGCGTCCGGCGATCCGGCCGGCGAGCCCGCGCGGAACCGGCCAGCGCAGCCCGCGATGGCGGACGACGACCCCGGACACGGTGCGGCCCTCGACGAGGGGCGCGAGGCCGCGGCGGGTCGTTTCGACTTCGGGAAGCTCGGGCATGGCGGTCGCGCGGGCCGACGGCAAGCGCAGTAGGGCGGGCCGGGCGCGCAATATACCCTGCTGCGGGCAGGGGTCCGCGCCCGTATCGCGGACGACGACCGTCCCGAAGCGGCGCGAGCACGTAGCATTGCGCGCACGGCGCTTCGGCGCGGGGCCCGCCCGCGCCGCGGCCTGCTAAACTGCATCGCTGCCCGAGCTTTCACGCGCCGCCTGCGACGGGGCCTTGGGCGAGGGCAAAGGAACCCGCGCACCGGGCTGGCGTCCATCCGGGGCGGCGCCCCTTCGCGGAAGAGTGTAGGACCGAATGCACGACATTGCCGAGCCGGTGGCGCCCGCGCGACTCCGGCGCCTGCTTCGAAACGCCGCGCCCGCGTTCCTCGCGATCCTGCTCACCGCATCGCTCGTCTCGGGATGCGCGCAGCCTCCGGCGAAGCCCCTGGCCGGGGCCGCGCCGGCGGCCGCTGCGGCGCAGGACGACGACGACGACGCCGGGATACAGGACACGGCGTCGGCGCCCGCGCTCCCCGACCAGGAGCTCACGGCCGCCCTCTTCTACGACTTCCTGGTCGCCGAGCTCTCGCTGCAGCGCGGCGACCGCGCCGGCGCGGCGAAGCAATACGTGGAGCTCGCGCGGCGCACCCGCGATCCGCGCGTCGCCCGCCGGGCCGTCGAGCTCTCCCGCTTCGCGAACGACCCGAAGCTCGGCGCGGAGGCGGCGAAGACCGATCCCGCCTCTTCCGCCGCGCAGAGCCAGCTCGCGATCGCGCTCATCCTCGCCGGCCGCGCCGACGAGGCGGTGCCCTATCTCGAGCGCGTCCTCGCGCAGCCCGGCGCCAACCTCGACCAGGGTTTCGGGCAGATCGGGCAGGTGCTCGGCCAGACCCCGGACCGCGCCGCGGCGCTGCGGGTGATGCAAAAGCTCGCGGCGGCGTATCCGAAGGAGCCGCGCGCACATCTCGAGACGGCGCGGGCCGCGCTCGCGGCGGACCAGGACGCGGTCGCGCTGGCCGAGGCACGCGAGGCGATGAAGCTGCGGCCCGGCTGGGAACAGGCCGCGCTCGTCGAAGCGCTCGTGCTGCAGCGGCGCTCCAATGCCGCCGCCATCGAATTCCTCGCCGGCTTCCTCAAGGCCAACCCGGGCGCGCGCGAGGCGCGGCTGCAGTACGCGCGCTTCCTCTTCCTCGAGAAGAAGTACCCGGAGGCGCGCGCCGAGTTCCAGAAGCTGCTCGCCGAATTCCCCGACAACGTCGACGTCGTGTTCTCGGTCGCGGTGCTCTCGATGCAGCTCGAGGACTGGCCGCTCGCCGAGGCGAACCTCAAGCGGCTGCTCGAGCTGCCGGTGCGCGACCGCAACACCGTGCTCCTCTATCTCGGCCAGGTCGCCGAAGCGCAGAAGCATTACGACGAGGCGCTCCGCTGGCTGCGGCAGGTGGGTGGCGAGCAGGCCTTCCGCGCGCAGATCCAGCAGGCGCAGGTGCTCGCGAAGCGGGGCGACGTCGCCGCCGCGCGCCAGCTCCTGCAGAAAGCCGACGCGACGCGCAACGAGCAGCGCGTGCAGCTGATCCTCGCCGAGGCGCAGATCCTGCGCGACGCCAACCAGCCGCAGGAGGCGTTCCTCGTCGTCGAGCGCGGCCTCGACCGGCTGCCCGAGAACCCCGACCTGCTCTACGACTACGCGATGCTCGCGGAGAAGCTCGACCGCATCGACATCATGGAGTCGAGCCTGCGCAAGGTGATCCGCATCAAGCCCGACCACGCGCACGCGTACAACGCGCTCGGCTACACGTTCGCCGACCGCAACCAGCGGCTCGCCGAGGCGCGCGAGCTCATCGAGAAGGCGCTCGCCCTCGAGCCCGACAACCCGATGATCATCGACAGCATGGGCTGGGTTCTCTACCGCCAGGGCGACCTGCAGGGGGCGCTCAAGTACCTCGAGCGCGCCTACCAGCTCGGCCGCAAGGATCCGGAGATCGCCGCGCACCTCGGCGAAGTGCTGTGGGTGCTCGGCCGGCGCAAGGAGGCCGAGGCGGTGTGGGCCGAGGCCGCCGCGCGCGCGCCGGGCCACGACGTCCTGCTCAAGACCGTCCAGCGCCTGAAGCAGTAGGCCGGGGCGCCCGCATGCGCGCGCTCGCGGCCGCCGCCCTGATCGCCCTCGCCGGCTGCGCGACGCTGCCCCCGCCGCAGGCGCCGCTCGCGGGCGATGCCTTCGAGCTGACCGGACGCTTCGCGGCGCGCCAGGGCGCCGAGGGTGCGAGCGGGCGGATCCAGTGGCGCCATACCGCGACCGACGACGACCTCGTCGTTTCGAATCCGGTCGGGCAGGGCGTCGCGCGCATCACCCGGCGCGACGGGATCTACACGCTCCAGACCGCCGACGACCGCCGCTTCGTTTCGTCGGAAGCCGACGACCTCGCGGCGCGGGCGCTCGGCTGGCCGCTGCCGGTGTCGGGGCTCTCCGACTGGTTGCGCGGCCGGCCGGCGCCGGGTCAGCCGGGCAGGGTCGAGCGCGGCGCGGACGGCGAGCCGAGGATCCTCGAGCAGGACGGCTGGCGGATCGAGTATCTCGCGTTCGACACCGAACGGTCGCTGCCGACGCGGCTGCGCGTCTCGCGCGGCGACCTGGAGATCCGCCTCTCGATCGAGTCATGGACGACGCCGCGCTAGATCCCTGGGCGCGGGCGTGGCCCGCCCCGGCGAAGCTCAACCTCTTCCTGCACGTCGTGGGGCGGCGGCCGGACGGCTACCACCTGCTGCAGAGTGTCTTCCGGCTGATCGACCTCTGCGACACCCTGCGTTTCGCGCCGCGCGCCGATGGCGAAGTGCGCCGCGCGGCGGGCGCCGCGGGCGTGCCGGAAGAGGAGGACCTCGCGGTCCGCGCCGCGCGGGCGCTCAAGGACGCGACCGGCGCCCCGCAGGGCGTGACGATCTCGGTCGAGAAACACATCCCGGTCGGCGGGGGGCTCGGCGGTGGCAGCTCCGACGCGGCGACGACGCTGCTCGCGCTCGACCGGCTCTGGGGCCTCGGCTTGCCGCGCACGGAACTCGCGCGGATCGGGCTCGCGCTCGGCGCCGACGTGCCGTTCTTCCTGTTCGGCCGGAACGCCTTCGTGGAGGGCATCGGTGAGGCCCTGCAGGCGGTGGCGCTCGAGCCGGCGTGGTACCTCGTGGTGGTGCCGCCGGTGAGCGTGCCGACGCGGGAAATCTTCGCCTCGCCTGATTTGACACGCGATACGAAACCCATCAAAATTTGGGGCTTTTCCACGGGCTTTGGTCGTAACGACCTCGAGCCCGTGGTGCGCCGGCGGTACCCCGCCGTCGCGCGGGCGATCGACTGGCTTTGCGCCTTCGCGCCCGCGCGGATGACGGGCTCCGGCGGCTGTGTTTTCGCGGAATTCCGGACCGAGCGCGAGGCGCGCGCGGTCCTTGCCGGGATGCCGGCGGACATGCGCGGCGTGGTGGCCCAGGGACTCGACCATCACCCGCTCGCCGCCGAATCCGGCGATCCGGGTCAGTTGGGGAGTCGCCAAGCTGGTTAAGGCAGCGGATTTTGATTCCGCCATGCGAGGGTTCGAATCCTTCCTCCCCAGCCAGCTTCTCCCCGGCGCCCGACAGGGCGCGCGGGCCCCGAGCGGGCGTTGAATCGGGGGGTGGACCCCCTTGCCCCTCGGGCCCAGGGGCTGCTGAAAGCCGCTCCCCTCCAGGCGCGCCGGCGGCCGTCGCCGTCGGAGAGTGCCGGGAAGCCGCTTTCGACAGCCTCTTGATGCCGCGGGCGGACAGCGGCTTTTTTTGTGCCGGCGGCGCGGAGAGCGGCGCGGCGGCGGGCGAAGGGCAGCGGGCGGCGAGGTCATGGCCTACGAGAACCTGATGGTGTTCACGGGCAACGCGAACCCGTTGCTCGCGCACAACGTCGTCAAGCGGCTCAACATCCCGCTCGGCCACGCGACCGTCGGCAAGTTCTCCGACGGCGAAGTCATGGTCGAGATCATGGAGAACGTCCGCGGCAAGGACGTCTTCGTGCTCCAGTCCACCTGCGCCCCGGCGAACGACAATCTCATGGAGGCGCTGATCCTGATCGACGCGCTGCGGCGCGCGTCCGCGGGCCGGATCACGGCGGCGATCCCCTACTTCGGCTACGGGCGCCAGGACCGGCGGCCGCGCTCGGCGCGCGTCGCGATCAGCGCGAAGGTCGTCGCGAACATGCTCGCGGCGGTAGGCGTCGACCGGGTGCTGACCATGGACCTGCACGCCGACCAGATCCAGGGCTTCTTCGACGTGCCCGTGGACAACGTGTACGCGACGCCGATCCTCCTCGGCGACGTGTGGAAGCACCACTACGAGGACCTCATGGTGGTGTCCCCCGACGTCGGCGGGGTGGTGCGGGCGCGCGCGATGGCGAAGCGACTGGAGTGCGACCTCGCCATCATCGACAAGCGGCGGCCGCGGCCGAACGTGTCGGAGGTGATGAACATCATCGGCGAGGTGGAGGGACGCCCCTGCATCATCATGGACGACATCGTCGACACCGCGAACACGCTGTGCCGGGCCGCCGACGCGCTGAAGGAGAACGGCGCGAAGAAGGTGGTCGCGTACTGCACCCACCCGGTCCTGTCGGGGAGCGCCGTGAAGCGCATCGACGAATCGACGCTCGACGAGCTCGTGGTCACCGACACCATCCCGCTGCGCGCCGACGCGCAGGCGTCACGGAAGCTCCGGGTGCTCTCGGTCGCCGGGCTGCTCGCGGAGACGATCCTCAGGATCTCGAACGAAGACTCGGTCTCCTCGCTCTTCGTGGAGTGAGGGCCGGGGCGAAGGTTTCTCAACCGGCGGTGCCTGGTCGCGGGGCCGCCCACGCTAGGAGTGCAACATGGCAATCGAAGTGACCGCGCGCAGGCGCGAGACGCAGGGAACGGGTGCGAGCCGCCGCCTGCGCCGGGCCGACAAGGTCCCGGGCATCGTCTACGGCGGCAGCGCCGCCCCGGTGATGATCGAGCTCGAGCACAACGCCCTCTACCACCAGCTGCGCAACGAGGCGTTCCACGCGTCGATCCTGACGCTCGACATCGACGGCGCGAAGGAGCAGGTGCTGCTGCGCGCGGTGAACATGCACCCCTGGAAGCAGCAGGTGCAGCACATCGACTTCCAGCGCGTCGCCGCCGACCGCAAGATCCACATGAAGGTGCCGCTGCACTTCGTGAACGAGGAGGTGTCGCCGGCGGTGAAGCTCTCCGGCGCGCTGGTGAACCACGTGCTGAACGAGGTCGACATCCAGTGCCTGCCCGCCGACCTGCCGGAGTTCATCGAGGTCGACCTGAAGGACCTCACGGTGGGCCACGCCATCCACGTGAGCGAGCTCAAGATGCCCAAGGGCGTCGAGCCCGTCGTTCACCGCGGCGAGGATCCGGTGGTCGTGAACGCGGTGCTGCCGCGCGCGGTCTCCGCGGAGGAAGAGGCTGCCGCCGAGGCCGCGGTGCCCGCCGCGGCCGACGTGCCGGCCGCGAAGCAGGCGGCCAAGCCCGAGGAGGCGAAGCCGGCCGAGGGCAAGAAGCCCGAGAAGAAATAAGGGCCGTCGCGAAGAACGCGGCGTGGCGCTCTGGGCGCCGCGCCGCGTGACCCGTTCCCCGCCCGCCCCTCCGACCCGTCCGCCCCGCAGGGGAGGCGGGCCGCAGCGGGCCGTCGTCGAGGGCCGGGCGCCGGCCCGCCCCTCCCATGGCGATCCGCCTCATCGTCGGCCTCGGCAACCCCGGGCGCGAGCACGAGCGCGACCGGCACAACGTCGGCTACTGGCTGGTCGAGCGCCTCGCGTCGGCCGAGGGCGCGGCGCTGCGGGCCGACGCCAAATACCACGGGCGCGTCGCGCGCGTCGCCAAGCCGGGCGGCGACCTGTGGCTCCTCCTGCCGACCACGTACATGAACGTCTCGGGCCGGTCGGTCGGCGCGCTCGCGCGCTTCTTCAAGATCGCGCCCGAGGAGATCCTCGTCGTCCACGACGAGCTCGACTTCCCTCCCGGGGCGGTCAAGCTGAAGCAGGGCGGGGGCGCCGCGGGGCACAACGGCCTCAGGGACATCATCGAGAAGCTCGGCACGCAGGCGTTCTGGCGGCTGCGCATCGGCATCGGCCACCCCGGCGACCGTGACGTGGTCGCCGACTACGTGCTCTCCTCGCCTTCGCCCGCGGACCGGGAGGCGATCGACGCGGCGATCGCGAGGGCGCTCGACGTGATCCCGCTCGCGGTCGCGGGCGATCTCGCCGGAGCGACGCACCGGCTGCACGCGAAGCCGAAGCCGGCGAAGCCGGAGAAGCCCGCGGCCGGCCCCTGACATCCCCATCCCACTTCATCCGAGCGAGCAGCATGGGCCTCAAGATCGGCATCGTCGGACTGCCCAACGTCGGCAAGTCCACGCTCTTCAACGCGCTCACCAAGGCCGGGATCGCGGCCGAGAACTACCCGTTCTGCACCATCGAGCCCAACGTCGGCATCGTCGAGGTTCCCGACCCGCGGCTCGCCGAGCTCGCGGCGATCGTGAAACCCCAGAAGGTGATCCCGGCCACGGTCGAGTTCGTCGACATCGCCGGGCTGGTGGCGGGCGCATCCAAGGGCGAGGGGCTCGGCAACCAGTTCCTCGCCAACATCCGCGAGACCGACGCGATCGCCCACGTCGTGCGCTGCTTCGAGGACGAGAACGTCGTGCACGTCGCGGGGAAGGTCGATCCAGTCTCCGACATCGAGGTGATCAACACCGAGCTCGCCCTCGCCGACCTCGCGACGGTCGAGAAGCAGCTCGCGCGCTACGCGAAGGTGGCGAAGGCGGGCGGGGACAAGGACGCGCAGCGCCTGGTCGCGGTGCTGGAGAAGATCCAGCCGGCGCTCGACGCCGCGCGACCCGCACGCACCGTCGAGCTCTCGAAGGAGGAGCTCGCGACGCTGAAGCCCCTTTTCCTCCTCACGATGAAGCCGACGATGTACGTGGCGAACGTGCCGGAGCACGGCTTCGAGGCGAACCCGCTCCTCGAGCGTGTCAAGGCGCACGCCGCGAAGGAGGGCGCGCCGGTGGTCGCGATCTCGGCCGCGCTCGAGGCGCAGATCGCGGACCTCCCCGACGAGGACAAGGCGATCTTCCTCGCGGACATGGGCATGCAGGAGCCGGGCCTGAACCGCGTCATTCGCGCCGGCTACGCGCTGCTCGGCCTGCAGACCTTCTTCACCGCCGGGGAGAAGGAGGTGCGCGCCTGGACCATCCACGCGGGCGACACCGCGCCGCAGGCGGCCGGCGTGATCCATACCGATTTCGAGCGCGGCTTCATCCGCGCCGAGGTGATCGCGTTCGCCGACTACGTCGCCTGCAAGGGCGAGCACGGCGCGCGCGAGGCGGGCAGGATGCGGCTCGAGGGCAAGGAGTACGTCGTGCGCGACGGCGACGTCGTGCACTTCCGCTTCAACGTGTGAGGCCGCGGGGATCCGGCCGCTGCGGGATGCGGCGGCGCGCCTCGTGTCCGGAAAGAAGAAAGCCGGCGCGGCGTGAGGAGGTACGCCGGCCGGCTTTGCCGCAGCGGTGGAGCCAACCATCCGCGACGAGCGCAGCATAAGCGCGGCGCGCTTACCACGGGCTTACCGCAGATGAGCGAGCTGCGGTAGTCTCGCCGCTGCGCGCGCGACCGTCGCTTCCGACCCGCATCCATGCCCCCGACCCCCCGATGAACGAGTCCGCCGCACGCGAGGTGGTCCTCGTGCGCTCGGTCGAGACGGCCGATGCGCAGCGCGTGCTCTGGACGGATGCGGACCGCGATTGGGCGAGCCGCGCCGCGCTCGAGGTCGCGGGCGCGGGCGCGCCGGCCGAGGCTTTCCTCGCGCGCCGCGCATCGCTCGCGCTGGAGCGGCTCGCGACGAAGTCGGCGGCCCTGCCGCGCGCGCTGCGCGCCGTGGCGTGGCGTCCCTGGGTCGGACAGCTCGTCGTCCTCGCGGCCTTCGCGATCGGCGTCGGCGTGGACCGCATCGGGCCGGCGCAGCGGGTCAACGTCCTCGCGTTTCCGCTGCTCGCGCTCATCGCGTGGAATCTCGGTGTCTATGCGCTCATCGCAGTGCGCGGGGTCGCCGGCCTCGTGAGCGCGCAGGCTCGCGGCCTCGGCCCGATCGCGCGGACGGTGGCGCGGCTCGCGCGCGGCTTGCCACGGCGGCTGGCCGGCGGAGGGGCCGACGCGACGCAGGCGGCCGCCCTCGGTGACTTCGCGGCGGCGTGGACGCGCGCTTCGGCGCC
Source organism: Burkholderiales bacterium (assembly GCA_026417035.1). Classification (GTDB taxonomy): domain Bacteria; phylum Pseudomonadota; class Gammaproteobacteria; order Burkholderiales; family SG8-39; genus JAOAEA01. The sequence goes on along the minus strand of JAOAEA010000003.1, from coordinate 16,908 downwards.
GCTCCTCGCCGCGCGCGTGGCGATGGTGTTGCACGCGGCGGCGTTCGCGCTCGCGCTCGGCGCGGTCGCGGGCCTCTATCTGCGCGGCCTCGTGCTCGAATACCGCGCCGGCTGGGAGAGCACTTTTCTCGACCCGGGAACGGTGCGGTCCCTGCTCGCGTCCGTCCTCGGGCCCGCGTCCGCGCTGACCGGCATCCCGGTCGCGGACGAGACTCGCCTTGCAGCGATGCGCATCGGTTCGGGCGCGCCGGGCGAGAACGCCGGCCCGTGGATCCACCTCTACGCGACGACGGTCGCGCTGGCGATCCTGCTGCCGCGGGGCTTGCTCGCGCTCGGCACCTGGTGGAGCGCGCGCGCACGCGCACGCGATTTCCGCCTGGACCTCGACGACCCCTACTTCCGCAAGCTCACGCGTCTCGTCGCGGGCGGCGAGGCGGCCGTGCGCGTCGTCCCTTACGGCTACCACCTGCCGCCGCAGGCCGCGCTCTCGCTCGCGGCGCTCGCGCGGCGCGCGTTCGGCCCGCGCGCGGACGTCTCGATCGCGGCGACGGTCGAATACGGCGGCGAGGACGCGCTGCCGCCGGACGCCGCGGGCGCGCCAGGGGTGGCCCTCGTCGTCGCGCTCTTCAGCCTCGCCGCGACGCCCGAGCGCGAAAACCACGGCGTCTTCGTCGATCGGCTCGTCGCAGCGGCGCAGCGCGTGCCCGTCGCGGTCATCCTCGACGAGTCCGGGTTCCGGCGACGCTTCGCCCGGGAGCCCGCGCGGCTGGAAGAGCGGCGCGGCGCGTGGCGCGAGACGCTCGCGCCCCACGGCGTCGATCCCGTGTTCGTCGACCTCGACGCGCCCGATCTGGTTGCCGCCGAGGCAGCGCTCAACGCGGCGATGGAAGGCGCCGCGCGGCGGGGGCTCGCGCCATGAGCGACGCATCCCGCTCGATCGCGCTCTCCCTCGTTTCCCACACCAACGTCGGGAAGACCACGCTCGCGCGGACGCTGCTCGGGCACGACATCGGCGAAGTGCGCGACGCCGCGCACGTCACCGAGCTCGCCGAGGCGCACACGATGATGGAAACCGCCGAGGGCGATGCGCTCCTTCTCTGGGACACGCCCGGCTTCGGCGACAGCGCGCGGCTCGCGAAACGGCTCGCCCAGTCCGGCAACCCGATCGGCTGGTTCCTCTCGGAGGTCTGGGACCGTTGGCGCGACCGGCCGTTCTGGTCGAGCCAGCAGGCGGTGAAGAACGTGCGCGGCGAGGCCGACGTCGTGCTCTACCTGGTGAGCGCCGCCGAGGACCCGCGCGACGCCGGCTACGTCGCGCCCGAGATGAAGATCCTCGAGTGGATCGGCAAGCCGGTGATCGTGCTCCTCAACCAGGTGGGCGAGCCGCGCCCGCGCGCCGAGGAGCAGGCCGAAGAGGAACGCTGGCGCGACCACGTCGGGCGCCATCGCTTCGTGCGCGAGGTCCTCACGCTGGATGCTTTCGCCCGCGCCTGGGTGCAGGAGCTCGAGTTGTTGCGCGCCGTCGAGCGCGCGCTGCCGGCGGCGAAGCGGCCCGCGCTCGCGCGGCTTGCGGCCGCGTGGCAGGCCAAGCGCATGCACGAGTTCGAAGCGTCGATGGACGCCCTGGCGGAGGAGCTCGCGCGTGCCGCGTTTGACCGCGAGCCCGTCGGCGAGAGCGGCGTGAAAGCCGCGCTGCGCGAGGTCGGCAACGCGCTCGGCCTGGGCCGGGAGGGCGAGACGAGCGCGAAGGACCGCGCGATGCAGCGCCTCGCCGAGCGGCTCGACACCGAGATCCGGATCGCCACCGACCGGCTGATCGCGGCGAACGGGCTCGCCGGGCGCGCGGCGGCCGAGGTGCTCCAGCGTCTCGCGGGGGACTACGCGGTGAGCGAGCGGGTGAGCGAGGGCAAGGCCGCCGCGCTCGGCGGCCTCGTTTCGGGCGCGCTCTCCGGGCTCGCCGCGGATCTCGCCGCCGGGGGGCTCACGCTCGGCGCCGGGATGCTGGCGGGCGGGCTGCTCGGCGCCTTGGGCGGCGCCGGGCTCGCGCGCGGCTACAACCTGGTGCGCGGCGCGAGAGAGACGACCGTTTGCTGGAGCGACGAGTTCCTCGACGGGCTCTTCGCTTCGGCCCTGCTCCGTTATCTCGCCGTCGCGCACTACGGGCGCGGGCGCGGCGAGTGGCAGGCGGCGGAGCACCCGGCGTTCTGGCGCGAGGAAGTCGCGCGGGTCGTGGCGCCCAGGCGGGACGCGCTCGCGGCGATCTGGGCCGAGCGCGGCGGCGACTGCGACGCGGCGAGGCTTGCCGCCGCGCTGCGGAACGAGCTCGCCGCTGCGGCGCTCGACGTCCTGGAACGCCTGTATCCGGGGGCGCTCGGGGTCAGGGATCAGGATTCGGGATTCGGGATTCGGGATTCGGGAATCGGAATCCAGGCCTGAGGGGCCGATCGCCGGTCGCGGCGGGGGCGTGGCGCCGGGCGCCGCGCGCAAGCCTGACGGTCACCGCGCGAGGCCCGACCGGGCCGTGGCGATCGCACGCGGCGCGCGGAGCGCGCCGGTCGATGCGGGCTCGGGAGCGGCCGGTGCGGCCTGGGCAGCGATCGCCGCGGGCCGTCCCGCCCTCGCGACGAGGAAGAGGAAAAAGCCCCGCCGGAGCGGGGCTTCGCCGGTCGCTGCGTCGAGCGGCTCAGATGGCCATGCAGAGGTACTTGATCTCGAGGTAGTCCTCGATGCCGTACTTCGAGCCCTCGCGGCCGAGGCCGGACTCCTTCATGCCACCGAAGGGCGCCACCTCGGTCGAGATGAGACCGGTGTTGATGCCGACGATGCCGTACTCGAGACCCTCGGACACGCGCCAGATGCGGCCGATGTCGCGGGCGTAGAAGTAGGAGGCGAGCCCGAACTCGGTGTCGTTCGCCATGCGGATCGCCTCCGCCTCGGCGCGAAAGCGATAAAGCGGCGCGACCGGCCCGAAGGTCTCCTCCTTCGTCACCTTCATCGTCGTGTCGACGTTCGCGAGGATCGTCGGCTCGAAGAACAGCCCGCCGAGCGCGTGGCGCTTGCCGCCGGTGACGACCTTCGCGCCTTTCGCGACGGCGTCGGCGATGTGCTCCTCGACCTTCGCGAGCGCCGCGGCATCGATCAGCGGGCCGGTGGTGACGCCGGGCTCCATGCCGTTGCCCACCTTGAGCTTCGCCACACGCTCGGCGAGCTTCGCGGCGAATGCCTCGTACACCCTGTCCTGCACGAGGATGCGGTTCGCGCACACGCAGGTCTGGCCGGCGTTGCGGTATTTGGACGCGAGCGCCCCGTCGGCCGCGGCGTCGAGATCGGCGTCGTCGAAGACGATGAACGGCGCGTTGCCGCCGAGCTCCATGGAGGTCTTCTTGACCGTCTTCGCGCATTGCTCGAGCAGCACCTTGCCGATCTCCGTCGACCCGGTGAACGAGAGCTTGCGCACGAGCGGATTGGCGGTCATCTCGCCGCCGATCGCCTGCGAGGACCCGGTGACCACCGAGAGCACGCCCCTGGGCACGCCGGCGCGCCCGGCGAGCTCGGCCATGGCGAGCGCCGAGAACGGCGTCGCCGAGGCCGGCTTGATCACCATCGTGCAGCCCGAAGCGAGCGCCGGACCGGCCTTGCGCGTGATCATCGCCGCCGGGAAGTTCCACGGCGTGATCGCGACGCACACGCCGATCGGCTCCTTCAGCACCACGATGCGCCGGTCGGCCTGATATTGCGGGATGGTGTCGCCGTAGATGCGCTTGCCCTCCTCGGCGAACCACTCGATGAAGGACGCGGCGTACGCGATCTCGCCGCGCGACTCGGCGAGCGGCTTGCCCTGCTCGGCGGGCATGATCTTGGCGAGGGCTTCCTGGTTCGCCATCATCAGGTCGTGCCACTTGCGCAGGATCGCGGCGCGCTCCTTGGCGGTCTTCGCGCGCCACGCGGGCCACGCGGCGTTCGCCGCTTCGATCGCGCGGCGGGTTTCGGCGGCGCCCATGTCGGGCACGGTGCCGAGGACCGCGCCGGTGGCGGGGGTGGTGACCGCGAGCGTCTTGCCGCTCGCGGCGTCCGCCCACTCGCCGGCGATGTAGCACTGTTGACGGAAGAGGCTCTTGTCGGCGAGCGCGAGGCTCGCGATGCCGGATTCGGCGGGAGCGTTCATGCGCGTCTCCTCGGGGGGGCTGGCTGGGACCCGACGGCGCGAGGCGCGCGCCGGGCGCCGGGATTCTAGCAGGCTGTCGCAGGACGCTTCGTGGCGCCGGCCGACGCCGGTCACGGCCTCTGCCAGAGCGAAGCGTCCGTTCAGCGTTCCCCGGATCCCGGGCTCGGGGCCGACGTGTCCCCTCGGTTTCGGCGCCTCGCCTGCCGAGCGAGTGCGAGAATGGCGCCGGGGCACGATTCCGGGGAACGCCGTGACGAAGGCCGAGCTCGCCGCCGCGGTTGTCCTGCTCGAAGCGGGAGACTGGCGCTCCGCGCACGCGATCGTGCAGCGCGACGAGCACGATCCGCTCGCGTGCTGGGCGCACGGCATCGTCCATCTGCTGGAAGGTGACCCCGCGAACGCGGGCTACTGGTACGCGCGGGCGCGGCGTCCGCTCGCCGCCGATCCGGACGCGGCGGCGGAGCTCGCCGCGCTGCGGCGCGCGGCGGCCGGGTAAGGGACGTTCGAGCCAAGGGCGGGGCGTTCCCCGTCGATCCCCTGTGCCAGGGGAAGCCCTCGCCTCGCCCGCGGACGGGCGCAAGCTCCCGCGGGGCGCGCGCGGGCAGGAGCGGTGGCGCCCGTATAATCGCGGCCCAGTGCGCGGCGGCACGCGAACGGCGGAAAGGGCTCGACTCCATGGCGCTCGACTTCAAACGTCTCGGCAAGGCGTTCGACGCCGGCCTGTTCAAGACGGTCGAGACGCTGCTGCGCGCAGGGAAGCTCAACCGCGTCGCCGATCTCGTCGCCCTCTCCGCGCCGGTGGCGGGCTTCGCGCTGGCGACGCTGCGCGAGACGATCGGCGACCCGCTCGTCGTGCCCACGGCCGCCGGGGTGGAGCTCACCGAGCGCGCCAAGCGCCTCACGCGGCCGATGCGCGAGCTGCTCGAGCGCATCATGGACACGCTGCCGCGGCCGCAGCTCTTCGACCCCGCCTTCGCCGAGGCGACCTTCCGCGTCGCCGCGAGCGACTACGCCGCGGTCGCGATCGGCCCGAAGCTCGCCGCCGCCTTCTCCGAGCGTGCGCCGCGCGCACGGCTCGACATCGTGCCGCTCGACGTGCGCGAGGCGCGCCGCCAGCTCGCGGCCGCCGAGATCGACCTCGCGATCGGCGCCGGACTGCGCCCCGCGGCGAAGCTCTTCGTGGAGCGCATCCTCACCGAGCGCTGGCGCATCGTCGCGCGCAAGGGCCATCCGCGCGTCGCGAAGCGCATCACCGCGCGCGACTACGCGAGCGAGCCGCACGTGCTGGTGCGTCCGGCGGATCCGCGCGCCGCGAAGGCCGACCCGGCGTTGAGCGATCCCGGAGAGAAGCGCCGCGCGGGCGTGACCGTGCCGCACTTCCTGCTCGTGCCCGACATCGTCGCGCAGTCGGACCTCATCGCCACGCTGCCCGAGCGTGTCGCGCTCGCCGCCGACGGGCGCCTGCACGTCCTCGCGCCGCCGGTGAAGCTCGCCGGGTTCACGGTCGCGCAGGTCTGGCACGAGCGCACCGACGAGGATCCGGCGCACCAGTGGCTGCGCTCGGTGGTGTCCGAGATCGCGGCGCTCGCCTGAGCGCTGTCCAGAGGACAGAGGACAGAGCACAGGGGGCCGCGCCCGCTGACGCTCGCGCGAAGGGAGGGCGCCGGCGTCAGATCATCCGCGACGGCAGCCACGTGGCGAGCGCCGGAAAGAGCGAGAGCGCGAGCAGGCGCAGGCAGTCGGCCACGACGAAGGGCAGGATGCCGCGCACGATCGTGAGGAGCGGCAGGCCGCTCACGCCCTGCAGCACGAAGAGGTTGATGCCGACCGGCGGCACGATCATGCCGATCTCGCAGACGGTCACCAGCATCACGCCGAACCAGATCGGGTCGAAGCCGAGCGCGGTCACGAGCTTGAACACCGGGCCGACGGTGAGGAGGATCATCGAGAGCTCGTCCATCAGCGCGCCGAGCACGATGTAGGTGACCATCAGCAGGAACATCACGGCCCAGCGGTTCCAGCCGAGGTGCTCCACCCACCCGATGAGCGCGTCGGTGAGGCCGGTCGCCTCGATGAAGTAGTTGAAGACGCCGGCGCCGACGAGGATGGTGAAGATCATCCCGGTGGTGAGGGCGGTCTCGGAGAGCGCCGCCGCGAACGACTTCCCGTCGATGTGGCCGCCGATCCAGGCGATCGCGACCGCGCCGACGGCGCCGACCGCCGCGGCTTCCGTCGGCGAGAACCAGCCGAGGTACATGCCGCCGAGCACGACGGCGAAGAGGCCGACGACCTCCCAGACGCGCTTCAACGAGCGGTAGCGCTCGGCCCACGTGTGACGCGGACCGCCGGGGCCGGCCGCCGGGTCACGCCAGGTGGCCCAGCGCACTGCACCCATGTAGAGCACCATGCCCAGGATCCCGGGTACGATGCCGGCGACGAAGAGCTTGCCGACCGACTGCTCGGTCATGATCCCGTAAACGAGCAGCAGGATCGACGGCGGGATCATCACCCCGAGCGTGCCGCCGGCGGCGATGCTCGCCGAAGCGAGCGTGTCCTTGTAGCCGAGGCGGCGCATCTCGGGCAGGGCGACGCGGCCCATGGTCGCGGCAGTGGCGATCGCGGAGCCGCAGATCGCGCCGAACACCGCGCAGGCGCCGACGGTGGCGAGCGCGAGCCCGCCGCGCAGGTGGCCGATGAACGCGCTCACCGTGTCGTAGAGGGTCTTCGAGAGGCCCGCGTGCGCCGCGAACACGCCCATCATGATGAAGAGCGGCAGCACCGACAGCGAGTACGGGAAAGCGGAGTCGAACGGCACCTTGCCCATGATGAAGGCGAGGCTCGGCAGCCCGCTCGTGTGGACGTAGCCGATGGCGCCGACGACGCCCATCGCGATCGCGACCGGGACGCGCAGGAGGATGAGGGCGATCACGGCGGCGAAGCCGAGCGCGCCGAGCAGGGGGCCGGTCATGGATCAGGCTTCAACGCGAAGGGCGCGGAGACCGCAGAGAAATGCAGACGGATGGCATTGGCGGCGTCCGATCAAGGCCGCTCGCCTGGCGGTGCTTGGCAGGGGGGTGTGCCCGGGGCGCCCGCGCGAAGCTCGCGGGGAGCGCCCCTGCTGCGCGCCCTCTGCGCCTACTGCGCTGAATCGGCTCAGAACGGGCACTGCGGATCGAAGCTCGGCGGGCGCTTGCCCCGCAGCGAGGCGATGCCCTCCTGCACGTCGGGGCCTGAAAAGCCGAGGAATTCGAGCGCGAGCGAAGTGTCGAAGGCGGGCCCCGCCATGCGCAGCCAGTTGTTGAGGCTGTACTTCGTCCAGCGGATCGCGCTCTGCGAGCCGGTCGCGAGGCGTTTCGCGACCTCGAACGCTTTCGGCAGGAGGTCGTGCTCGTCCACCGCGAGGGAGACGAGGCCGATGCGTTCGGCTTCCTCGCCGGAGACCGGGTCGCAGAGAAGGAGGTAGTACTTGGCCTTCGCCATGCCGCAGAGCAGCGGCCAGACGATCGCGGCGTGGTCGCCCGCCGCCACGCCGAGGCGCGTGTGGCCGTCGATGATCCGCGCCGTCTTCGCGGCGATGGAGACGTCGGCGAGCAGCCCCGCGACCAGGCCCGCGCCCACCGCCGGCCCGTGCATCGCCGACACCACCGGCTTCGAGCAGTTGATGACGTTGTAGACGAGATCGCGCGCCTCGCGCCACACACGCGCGCGCACCGCGAAATCCTGCGTCATCTCCGCGACCATGCCGAGGTCGCCGCCCGCGGAGAAGCCCTTGCCCTCGCCGCGGATGACCGCGACGCGCACGTCCGGGTCGGCGTCGACGTCGCGCCAGACCTCCGCGAGCTCGCGGTGCATGTTGGCATCGGCCGTGGAGAGCTTGCCGGGCGCGCCCATGACGATCTCGAGGATGCCTTCGGGGTGGCGCTTGCAGTGGAGGCTCGTGTATTTGGAGAAGAGGTCGGTCATGAGCGTCGAGGATCGAGGATTGAGGAGTGAGGATCGAGGATCGCGCGTTCAGGGCCCGGAGCCGCGGAGACGCGCAGGTGACGAGTGCCGAGCGGCCACGGCACGGTGCCGGTTGCGCTGGCGAGCAGACGCCTCTCTTTGCGTGCTTTGCGCCTTCGTGTTGGACATTCGCGGGACGCCGATCTCAGATTTTCTTTCGACGCCCCTGCCAGTACGGTTCCTTCAGCACGTTCTTCTGGATCTTCCCGATCGGCGTCTTCGGGAATTCGCTCACGAACTTCACCACCCGCGGGCGCTTGAACTCGGCGAGGTGGGCGGTGCAGTGTCGCACGACCGCGGCCTCGTCGAGAAGCGCGCCGGGCTTGAGCGCGATGTAGGCGGCGGGAACCTCGCCCCACTTGTCGTCCGGGATGCCGAAGACCGCCGCCTCGGACACCTCGGCGAGCTGGTAGATGACGTCCTCGATCTCCTTCGGATAGACGTTCTCGCCGCCGGAGATGAGCATGTCCTTGGCGCGGTCGACCAGCGTGATGAAACCCTCGTCGTCCATGATGCCGACGTCGCCGGTGAGGCCCCAGCCGCCGCCGAGCTTGAAGAAGGCCGCGGTCTGCTCGGGCTCGCCGTAATACTCCATCATCAGGTTGTCGCCCCGCGAGCCGATTTCGCCGAGCTCACCCGGGCCCACGCGCCGCCCATCCGCCGCGAACAGGGCGACGTCCACGTTGTAGGCCTGCCGGCCGACCGATCCGAGCTTCGCCGGCAGATACCAGTCGCGCAGGCTCGTGAGCACGCCCATCTCCGACTGCCCGTAGATCTGCGTGAGGGCGAGGTGCGGCAGCCTAGCCTTGAGCTCGCGCTGCACCCAGTCGGGCATCGGCGCGCCCGCGAACGAGAGCTTGCGCCAGGTGGCGAGCTTCGCGGTGTCGAGATCGGGGTGCGTGACGAGCACGTTCGCCTGCGTCGGCACCATGAAGGCCGCGGTGACGCGGTCGCGCGCCACCGTCTCCATGAACTTCTCCGGCGACCACGGCGTGACGAAGGTGGCGGTCGCGCCCACGAGCACCGCCGGCTGGAACATGATGTTGAGCGCCGCGACGTGGAAGAGCGGCGTCACGATGGCGACGACGTCGCGCTCGTCGAGGGCTTCCTCCACCACCACCGTGTGCGCGGTGACCGCGCGGGCGCGGTGGTTCACGAGGACGCCCTTCGGGCGGCCGGTGGTGCCACCGGTGTAGGTCATGCAGAACGGGTCGCGCTCGTCGATCGCGACCCGCGGCGCCTCGGCCCCGTGGCCGGCGACGAAGTCTTCGAAGCGCACCGCGCCCGGCACGCCGTCCGGGTCGCCGATCGCGACGTAGCGCCGGATGCGCGCGCACTTCGGCTGCACCGCGGCCACTTTCGCGGCGAGCGTGGCGTCGTACACGAGGATCTCGGTCTCGGATTTCGCGAGGACGTACTCGAGCTCGTCGGGCGCGTAGAGGATCGAGACGTTGACGAGCACCAGGCCCGAACGCGCCGCGCCGAAGAACACGATCCCGTATTCGGGGAGATTGCGCGAGACGATCGCGACCTTCGCGCCCTTCGCGAGCCCGGTCGCGACCAGCGCGTTGGCGAAGCGGTTCGCGGCGGCGTCGAGCTCGGCGTAGGTGAGCCGCGCGTCGTCGCGGATGATCGCGGCCTTCGCCGGAAAGCGCTCCGCCGAGCGGCGGAGCATGTCACCTGTCAGCATTTCCGTTCACCACTGAGGACGCAGGGCATTGGCCGTTCGGAAGGCGCGGCGTCCGCGCCGGCCGCGTGCGGCGGCGATCGTCGAGAGCACCTGTCACCATTTCGGTCGACTGCGGAGGACGCCGGGGCTGGGTGGTCGCGGCGGGGGCGAAGCGCGCAACGAATCGTCCAGGACCATTCCGCACGATCCGCTCCGCCCCCGGAAAGAATCCTCTGCGTCCTCCGCGTCCTTCGCGGTTAGGATCCGGCTGCCACGTGGGCCACGTCCTCCCCGCCCGCCGCGACCACGCCATGCCGCGCGGCGAGGATCACGCACGCGAGCGCCGAGAGCCCGAGGCCGACGAGGAGCGGCAGCCAGTACCAGACGATCGGCACGCCGATGGTCTGCGACATGTCGCCGGCCCCGATCTGGCGCACGGCCTGCTGCGCCGACCAGCCCATCGACGCCGCCATGAACGCCGCGGCGACGAGCGCGAGCACGCTCTTCAGCGCCGCGAGCGCGCGCGGCGGCAGCCGGTCGGTGAGGAAGTCCACGCCCACGTGGGCCTCGCGCATGAAGGCATGCGGGATCGCGAGGAACACGCACGCCATCACGAAGAGCTGCGTCAGGTCCACCATCCCCGGGACGGTGAACCCGACCGAGCGCCGCGTCGCGATGTCGAAGACGTTGAGCACCGCCCCGAGCGCGAGCGCGCCGACGCCGGCATACGCGAGCCAGCGCGCGACGCGGTCGGCGACGCGGTAGAGCCGCGCCAGCATCGCGCCGCTACTTCTTCGCGAGGCCCGCGGCGGTCTTCTGCATCTCGAGGTAGATCTCGCGCGCGTTCGCGACGCCCGCGCCCTCCGCCTCGAGGATCTGCTTGTTGTAGGCCTGCCCGAGGCTCTGCTTCCACCGCTCGCGCTCGGCGGGCGTGAGGACGACGATCGTCGAGTTGCGGGCCTTGGCGGCCTCGAGGCCGGCCTTGTCCCACTTGTCCCACCAGCCCTGGAACTTGGCGATGAGCGCGTCGCCGGAGATCTGGTCGATGCACTTCCTCACATCGGGGGGCAGCGAGTTGTACTTCTTCTCGTTCATCGCGAACCAGAACGACGCGACGTAGAAGCGCGCGTCGGTGTGGTACTTCGTCACCTCGTCGAGCTTGAACGCCTTCACCGGGTCCCACGGGAACGCCGCGCCGTCGATCACGCCCTTCTGCAGGTTCTCGTAAGCCTGCCCGGGCGGCATCCCGACCGGCGTGGCGCCGAGCATCGCGAGCGCGCCGCTCACCTGCGGCGAGGGGGTGCGGATGCGCAGGCCCTGCAGGTCCTCGACCTTCTCGACCTTCTTGTCGCGGGTGTGGATCAGCCCGCCGTTGTGGGTCATGAGCGCGAGGACCTTGAGGCCCTTGTACTCGTCCTTCAGGTACTTCGGGTAGAGCGCCCAGAGCGTCCGCGAGCCGACGTCCGCGGTCTCGACCAGGAAGGGCAGCTCGATCAGCCCGGTGCGCGGCAGGCGCCCGCGCGGATTGCCCGCGAGCCCGAACGCGATGTCGACGACGCCCGTCTGCACCTGGTCGAGCTGGTTCGGGGCGTTTCCGAGCGACGAGGTTCCGGGTGAGATGCGCACGGTGACCTTGCCGTTCGTGCACTTCTCGAGGTCCTTCGACCACGGCTCCATGAAGTCCGTGTGCAGGCCGTGCACCGGCGGCAGGTAGTGCGAGAGCTTGAGCTCGATCTTCTCCTGCGCGGTTGCGGCAGCGGCGACGAGCGCGCCGATGGCGACCGCGGCGAGGCAGGCGGTGAATCGCATCGGGTTTCCTCCTCTAAAGGTCGGCGAAGTATAGGGAAAGGCCCCCGGCGCGGCTACGCGCGTGGCGGAGTCCCAAGCCGCAAGCGCTCCGGCAGGCCGAGGCCGTGCGTGAGCTGGCGATGCCGACCGCGTCTGGGGCAGGCACTTTTGCCGGTTCCGGCCCCGCCTTGGGGGCGGACTGGTCTCGCCCGTGAAATGCTGCGTCGCATTAGGCACTTATCCCGGATAGCTTCGCGTAACATCGAGGTCGCCGGCAAAAGGGGCCGTCGGAGGCGCGACGCCGGGCGACGGCCGGGCGACGCCGGTGCGGAACCGCAGGGGAGTCGGCGCCCGTCCGTCGGCGCGAGGCAGCCGCTCGTGCGGGTCGGGCGGCGCGTGCGCGAATGCCGTGGTCGACGGTGCGGTGGCACGCCTCTTGCGCCCCTCGGAGACACCGCCGGCCCCGCCCCGGGCCGGAGAGAAGAAGTCGGACAACGGATGAGCCTGCCGGACCGCGTCCCCCCGCGCGCCCGCCTGCGCCGCGAATGGCAGGCGGCGGCGGCCTTCGTTCGCCGGTTCGCCCGCCGCTACGGCCTCGAGGTTGCGGCACCTGCCCGCCTGCTGCGACCGATCCCCTTCGCGCGACGCCCGATCTTCGAGGCGCTCGAGCCGCGGCTGCTTCTCTCCGCCGACCCGGTCGTCGCCCCCGCGGTCGATCTCGTCTTCGGCGCCGCCACGCCGGCCGCCGAGTTCCGGGCGGTGGACCTCTCGCCCGAAGCGCCGCGCATCGCGCTTGCCGCCGGGGCGGCCGCGCCGCCGGCGGCCGCAGCGGCGAGCGGAGCGCCGACGCACGAGCTCGTCTTCGTCGACACCTCGGCGCCGGACTACGGCGCGCTCGTCGCCGACCTCCTCGCCGCCCGTGCGGAGGGCCGTTCGTTCGAGGTGTTCCTCATCGACGCGCACGAGGACGGGATCGCGCGCATCACCGACGCGCTCGCGCGCTACACGGACGTCGATGCCGTGCACATCGTTTCGCACGGCGAGCCGGGTGCGGTGCGGCTCGGGACCGCCACGCTCGACCTCGCCGCGCTCGAGGCGCGCTCGGGCGAGGTCGCGAGCTGGGCGCGCGCCCTCACTGCGTCGGGCGACCTCCTCCTCTACGGCTGCGACGTCGCCGCGACGGTCGACGGACGCGCGTTCGCCGCGCGGCTCGCCGAGCTCACCGGGGCGGACGTCGCCGCGAGCGAGAACCGCACCGGCGCCGCGGGACTCGGCGGCGACTGGACGCTCGAGGCGACGACCGGCCTCGTCGAGACGCCGCTCGCGTTTTCGTCGGCGCTCGAGTCGTCCTGGCTGCACGTGCTCGCCGCCGAGATCCTCGACTGGGACAGCGGCGGCATCACGCTCTCGGGCTCGGCGGCGACGTTCTTCACGACCAACGCGGTCAACACCGGCACGGGCACCGTCACCGTCACGATCCAGGGCTACACGTTCAACGGCACGACCGGCAGCGTCGATTCGAGCGTCCTCTCGCTCCTCACGAACGGCACCCCGGCGATCAACACCAGCAACACCGGCGGGCTCTCGCCGACGCAGAACTCGCTCGCCATCACGTCGACGGGCTTCGAGCGCGACGACCCGGCGAACCCGTCGGACCCCTGGCAGGGCGTGCTGATCACGCTCAACTTCAGCCACGCGGGCGGCGTGGGCAACGTCAGCTTTTCGGTCTTCGACGTCGACGTGGGCGGCGGCGGCTCGGGCTTCATCGACGAGATCGTCGCCACCTCGAACCGGGGCGCGCCGACTGCGACCACCGTCTTCACGCCGACGCCGAGCTTTCCGCTGCCCGCGTCGGCCCAGGTGATCTCGCCCGGCGTGGTGCGCGGCACCGGGACTTACAACGCCGGCGGCGCCGAGCCCTACGGCAACGCGACGTTCCTCTTCACGCAGACCGGCATCACGCAGGTCCAGATCTTCTACAAGAACGCCGGCAGCCAGACGACGCAGGGCGTGAGCCTGCACGACATCCGCTTCGACACGGGCCTCTTCGCAAACGACGACACCGCGACGACCCCCGAGAACGCGGTGCTCAACGTGACCGCCGCGAACGGCGTCCTGAAGAACGACGGCGACAACCAGCCGTTCACCGGGTCGATCGCGCCCAACCCGCGCCTGAACTACAACGCCGCCACCGACGTCGGCGGCAACACTCTCTGGACCGACGATACGCTCGTGGCGGGCTTCGACTGGCAGTTCCTGAACTCCGTCGGCGCGGCCACGAGCGCCACGCAGTCCGCCGCCGTGACGACCCGTCCCGGGATCACCTCGGCGTACGTGTTCGGCGGCACCGTCCAGGAGGCCTGGACGAGCTCGCTCACGACGCTCGCGGGCGACCCCTCGGACGGCGACGCGACGTTCGAGCTCTGGTTCAAGCCGGCTGACGTGACCGACGCCGACATCCTCTTCGAGGCCGGCGGCCAGGGGAACGTGGGCACGTTCATCGGGATGAACGGCTCGAACCTCGTCTTCTACATCCGCGACGGCGGCGCGGTGAGCGCCTCGGTCACCGCGGACCTCTCGACGCTGATCGGGTCCTCGGCGGCGATCACCGGCGAATTCATCCACGTCATCGCCACCTACGACCGGGACGCGAGCGGCACGACCGACGTCCTGCGGCTCTACGTGAACGGGGTGCTCGCCGGGACCAACGCCACGCAGACCGCGCTCAACGACTGGGCGAGCAACGACCAGACCGGGCTCGCCGGCGCGACCGGCACCTTCGTCGCCCCCGCCGGGCCGGCATGGAGCCGGTTCGAAGGCGCGATCGCGCGGGTGCGTTTCTACGACTACGCGCTCACCGCCGCGCAGGTGCAGAACAACTACAACGCGGTCGCCGAGGGGCTTTCGGTGTCGGGCGTGTCGGCCGCGGCGGGCGGGCCGTTCTCGAGCATCCTCCCCGGAGCGACCGGCACGACCATCGCCCTGCCGAGCGGCGCGATCGTGACCATGCGCGCCGACGGGAGTTACACCTACAACCCGAATGGCGCGTTCAACGCGCTCAACGTCGGCCAGACTGCGACCGACACCTTCTATTACCGGCTCACGGACAATGCCGCGCCCACCGCGAACACCGCGGTGGCCAAGGTGACGATCACCATCACCGGGGTCGGCGGCGTGCCGAACAGCCCGCCGGTCGTCGACCTCGACGCGTCCGCGCCCGGCACCGGCTTCGCCACCACTTACACCGAGGACACGGCGCCGATCGCGATCGTCGACACCGACGTCACGATCACCGACAGCGACACCGCGAACATGACGCTCGCGAGCATCACGCTCGTCAACCCGCAGGTGGGCGACGAGCTCTCGGTGGTGCTCGCCTCGCTTCCGCCCGGGATCTCCGTCGCGCCCGGATCCACCACGACGCAGATCTTCCTCACCGGGAGCGCGACCAAGGCCGCGTACCAGACCGCTCTCCAGGCGGTGCGCTTCGTGACCCTCGGCGATACGCCCTCGACGGTCGCGCGCACGATCGAGATCTACGTGAGCGACGGCCTCGCGAACAGCAATACTGCCGCGGCGACGGTCAACGTGGTCGCCGTCAACGACGACCCGGTCAACGTCGGCGCGCTGCCGCCTACGCAGGTCGTGACCGAGGACGTGCCCGGCGGGCTCGACCTCTCCGCCGTCACGCTCGCCGATCCGGACGCCGGCGTCACCGGCGCGGTGACGCTCAGGATCGTCGCGAGCGCGGGCACGCTCGTCGCGACGAGCGGCGGCGGCGTGGCGGTCGGCGGCAGCGGCACGGGGACGCTCACGCTCACCGGCGACCTCGCGAGCCTCAACGCGTTCATCGACGCTGTGGGGAGCGTGAGCTACACGGGGCCGCTGAACGCGAACGGCAGCGGCGCGGCCACCCTCGCGCTCGCGGTGAGCGACAACGGCAACACCGGGACCGGCGGCGGCGGATTCATCGCACTCGGCGCCGTGAGCGTGGACATCACGCCGGCGAACGACGCACCCGTCGCGTCCGGAGCCGCGAGCCTCGGCGCGGTCCTCGAGGACACCGCGTCGCCCGCCGGCGCGACGGTGGCCGCGCTCTTCGCCGGCAACTACTCCGACGCGATCGACGGGCCCGGCGCGACGCCGCTCGCCGGCATCGCCATCGTGGGCAATGCGGCGACCGGCGCTCAAGGCGTGTGGGAATACTCGCCCGACGGCACCGCTTGGACCGCGATCGGCGGCGCGCTCTCCGACGCCGCTGCGATCACCCTGCCGGACACCCATCGGCTGCGCTTCCGTCCCGCCGCGGATTTCAACGGCACGCCCGGCGCGCTGACGGTGCGCCTCTCCGACGGCTCGGCGGGCGCGATCGTCGCGGCGACCGACGTCAACATCACCGGGACGATCGGCGGCACCTTCAACTGGTCCGCGGCGACCGTGCCCCTCGGGACGAGCATCACGCCGGTGAACGACGCGCCGGTGCTCACGATCGGCGCGAGCCAGACGGTCGCGGAGGACGCCGGCGCGCAGACGGTGCCGGGGTTCGCTTCGGCCGCGCCGGGCGGCGGCCCGGACGAGGCGGGCCAGTCGATCGCGTACCTCGTTACGAACGACAACAGCGCCCTCTTTGCCGTGCAGCCAGCGATCGACGTGAACGGGCAACTCACCTACGCCGTCGCGGCCAACGCCTTCGGCACGGCGACGGTGACCGTGCGGGCGCAGGACAACGGCGGCACGGCCAACGGCGGCGTGGACACCTCCGCGGCGCAGAGCTTCACCATCACCGTCACGCCGGTGGCCGACACGCCTTCGGTCACGAACGCGACGACGCTGGAGGACACGCTCTCGCTCGGTGGCCTGGTGATCACGCGGAATCCGGTCGACGGGCCCGAGGTCACCCACTACAAGATCACCGCCATCACCGGCGGGACGCTGTATCTCAATGACGGCGCGACGGTAGTGGCGGCGGGCAGCTTCATCAGCGCCGCGCAAGGCGCCGCGGGGCTGCGCTTCCTGCCCGCGCCCGATTCGATCGCCTCGGGCAGCTTCGACGTGCAGGCCTCGACCTCGGCTGCCGACGCGGGGCTGGGCGGGGGCGTGGTCACGGCGACCATCACCGTCACGCCGGTCAACGATCCGCCGACCGCGACGCCCGACGTGGCGACCGTCGTGCAGAGCCAGAGCGTACTCATCGACGTGCTGGCGAACGACTCCAGCGCTCCGGACGTCGGCGAAACGTTGACCCTGACCGGCTTCACCAACGGCGCCAACGGCACTGTTACCC
>JAOAEA010000040.1 GCA_026417035.1 Burkholderiales bacterium | reverse complement strand
AGATGTGTATAAGAGACAGCGATTGCATCGATCGGCTCTGCGAAAAGCGCGGCAGGAATCCTCGAACGGCGCCCACCCGGAAACAAGCAAAGGAGACTCACCATGTTCAAGCGCACTCTGATCGTCCTCGCGGCCTCCGGCCTCCTCGTCGGCCTCGCTTCGCCCGCCTCGGCGGACGACGCGTTCGGCTTCGACCCGTACAACGTCGAGAACCCCAACGGCAAGGAGGTCGCGCAGACCCACGCCGGCGTCGGCGACGCGCTCGGCTTCGACCCGTGGCAGGTCGCGGGCACGTACGAGCCGGAGCGCAACACGGAAATCGCCGAGCAGAGCGAAGGCAGCGGGGACGAGAACCCCAACATCGCGCACGGCTACGGCTACGGCGACCCGGCCTTCGGCCTCCAGGTCGGCGCGTGATCCGCGGCGGCTCGGCTGCAAGACCCGACGGGGCGGCGCTGCCGCCCCGTTTTTTTTTCGCCGCGCCGGACGAGGCGACGCGCGCGAGGTCTGCCCGCACGGCAATAGCGCACAGCCCCGCCGGTGATTGTGGCCCGACTGGATCCGCCGCCGGGGCTAGGCTCGAATCACCGCCCGAAACGCATCGCGCGGGAACGAAGGAGGACACCATGAACCACTACGGAAACGCTTCGACGCGGTTCGCGGACCGCTCCGCCAAACCCGGTGTGCACGCGACTCTCGCGGCCGCGGCGCTCGTCTTCGCGTGCGCGGCGAGCGCCGAACCCCTCGCCGCGCACGACCCCTCCGCAGGCACCGCGCCCGGGCGGGCCGCGCCCGCGCCGCGCGCCGAGCGCCGCGACGTCCCGGCCGGGGTGCGGGAGCAAGGCGAGGCCGATGCCCCGGCCGACGCGGGATCCCGGCAGGCGGGGCACTTGGACGCGCCGCTCACCCCCTGCGCCGCCCCGCCGGCGCCGCGCTTCGAGGCGATGCCTTCGGAGCCGCGCGACGTCGGCGACTTCCCGCGCTTCCCCTTCGCCTGACGGCCGCCCGGGGACGAGGTGAATAAGTCACAAAACGCCGGGTATTTGTGGCGCGGGGCGCCCGCGGCGGCTCGCTAACCTGCGATCGCAGCGGCCCGTGAGAGGCGGCTTTGGGGAGAGACCGAAATGAAGATCCTGATCGCCGACGATCACCCCCTGATCTGCGAAGCCATGAAGCGGGTCGTGGCCGAGCTCTCCCGCGACGCGACGGTCCTGGAGGCCGCGAGCCTCGCGACGGCGTGCGCCGAGCTTGCGGCGCACCCCGACGTGTCGGTCGTGGTCCTCGAGATCGCGCTCGACCGCGGCGCGGGGCTCGCCGCGCTCGACGCCGTCGGCGCCGCCGCGCCCGACACGCCGATCGTCGTGCTCTCGGCCCGGGACGATCCCGCCACGGCGCGCGCGGCGCTCGAGTGCGGCGCGCGCGGGTTCATCTCCAAGCGCTCGCCGCGCCGGGTCGTCGTGGAAGCGCTGCGGCTCGTCCTCTTCGGGGGCACCTACGTCCCTCCCGAGGCGCTGCGGATGGACGCTCCCCGCGATCCGAGCCCGGTGCCGTGCGCCGACGCACCCGCGCCGAACGCGGGCGGGGATCCGCTCGCGGCGCTCGGCCTGACGCCGCGGCAAAGAGACGTGCTCGCGCTCCTCGTGCAGGGCTGCTCGGGGAAGCAGATCTGCCGCGCGCTCGACGTGGCCGAGAGCACGGTGAAGGCGCACACCGGCGCGATCCTGCGCGCGCTCAACGCCGCCAACCGCACGCAGGCGATCTGCGCGCTCGCACGCCGCGGCGTCGATGTCGCCGCGCTGCGGTTACCGGCGTCCGTCGCCGAGGGGAGCCGGGCCGCGCGCACCGCGCTCAGGCCGGCGTTCCGCCGGGCTCTCGCGGACGGCTCCCTGTTCTGACGCGCCGGGCGTGCCGGGCCGGCCCGACACGGTCCTCAGCGCTCGAGGGTCGGGCCGAGGCGCGGGCGTTCCTGCTCGGCCTTCTGCCGCGCAGCGGCGCGCGCCTGGGCGTCGAGGTCCCTTTCGAACCGGTCGGCCTCGGCTTGCGCCTCTGCGCGCGAGCGCTCGCGCTGATACTGGAGATCCGCGCCCGCGGTGGCCGGCGACGGCGGCTGCTGCGCGCGGAGCTCGAGCTCCAGCCGCTGGCGGCCCTGCAGGTTGTCGAGCGCGCGGCGCTGGTCGCGGTGCAGCGCCTCCATCTCGGTCCGCGCGCGCTCGTCGCCGGGCAGGAGGCGTTGCAGCTCGACTGCCTGCTGCGACTGGCGGAGCTGCAGCGCGAAATCGGCCGACCGCTGGTCGAGGAGCTGCGAGCCCTGCACGCCCGGCTGCGTCGCGACCTGCGCGGGCGCGGCCGCAGCGCACGCGGCGCCAAGGAGCCCACCGAGCGCTCGCGCTATCATCCGGCCTCGCCACGAAACGGCTGACATGCCGTCATTTTCGCGCTGCGGCGCCCGCCCGTCGAGCGCCAGGGAGGAGAGGCAGGGTGCCGAAGACGCTCGACTACTACTTCACGCCGGTGTCGCCCTGGACCTACCTCGGCCACGACCGGTTCACGCACATCGCGGCGAAACACGGCGCCGCGGTGCGCGTGAAGCCGGTGGACTACGGGCGGATCTTCCCGGTCTCGGGCGGGCTGCCGCTCAAGAGCCGGGCGCCGCAGCGCCAGGCCTACCGGCTGGTCGAACTGGCGCGCTTCCGCGACCACCTCGGCATCCCGCTCAACGTCGAGCCGCGGCACTTCCCGGTGGATCCGACGCCCGCCGCGGTTGCGATCATCGCCGCCGACGCCGCGTTCGGGGCGGAGGCCGCGATGCGGCTCGCCGGCGGTTGCCTGCGTGCGGTGTGGGCCGAGGAGCGCGACATCGCCGACACCGCCGAGATCGCCGCGATCGCGCTGGAGCAGGGCGTGGACGCGCAGAGGTTGATGCGCGCCGAAGCGGCGGCCGCCGCGCGGGCGAAGTTCGACGCGTACACCGAGGAGGCGATCGCACGCGGCGTCTTCGGCGCCCCGAGCTACGTGCTCGACGGTGAGATCTTCTGGGGGCAGGACCGGCTCGAGTTCCTCGACCGGGCGCTCGGCCGATGAGCGCCCCGGCGAAGCGAGGCTCGGGCGCGGCGGCTCGTCTGGCCGCGCTCGTGCTGGTCGCGCTGGTTGCGGGTTGCGCCATCGACACCGGCAGCCGCGTCGTGCGCCCCGAGGTGCCGTGGGGCGCGACGCTCGCGCTCGCCTGCGCGGAAGGCCGCGCGATGACCGTCCAGTTCGTGCCCGACCCGCCCTCGGCGCGCGTCGCGCTCGAGGACGGCGCGCCGGTCACGCTGCGGCAGGTGCCGGCGGCGAACGACGCCAAGTTCTCCGACGGCGCGACGACGCTCTACGTGCAGGGCGACCTCGCGGTGCTCGAGGTGACCGGCCAGATCGTGCGACGCGGATGCCGGGCGCGGTGACGGCGAGCGGCTCGCTCCCGACGGCCTCGCGGCGTGTTGCCGACGGCGCGCCGGAGCCCGTGGTCGGAGGAGAGCGCCGTTCATCGACGGTTGTGTCGCGGGCAAGGGGGGAACGTGCACGTAGGCCGCGCCGCGCGACGCCGACGGCATCGATGCCGACGATGGCGGAGCCCCGCAGGAGTGCGCGGTGAGCGCGTGCCGATGCACGCAGCGGGAAGCTTCTTCATCGGCGGCCGGGCGCGAGGGTCCGCCACCGGTGCTTCCGATCGTCTCCGCCGGGCGGCACCCTGCGTCCTCCGCGTTGCGGGACTCCCCGGGGTGAAGCACCGTCCCTACTACGGCTGGATCGTCGTCGCCGCGACCCACGTGGCGCTGGCGGTCGTCTTCGCGGTCGCTTACTCGTTCGCCGCGTTCTTCTCCGCGTTCGAGGCGGAGTTCGCCGCGAGCCGCGGCGACGTGTCGCTCGTCTTCGCGATCTCGGGTTTCCTCTACTTCCTGATCGGCGCCTTCGCCGGGGCGCTCTCCGACCGCCTCGGCCCGCGCCGCGTCGCCCTCGCCGGCGTCGCCGCGCTCGCGATCGGCCTCGCCGCCGCGGCGCGCGCGCCGTCGCTCGCCGCGCTGTACGCGACCTACTCGATCGGCGTCGGGCTCGGCGTCGGCTTCGTGTACGTGCCGAGCGTCGGCGCGGTGCAGCCCTGGTTCCTGCGCCACCGCGCGCTCGCCTCGGGCCTCGCGGTGGCCGGCATCGGGCTCGGCACGCTCGTCGGGCCCCTGCTCGCCGCGTGGCTCCTCGAGGCGTTCGGCTGGCGGCGGGCGTTCGAGGCGCTCGCCATCGGCGCCGCGATCCTCGGCGGGGCCGCGGCGGCGCTGCTCGACAACCGGCCCGCGCGCCACGGCGTCGGGCCGGACGGCGGGCCGCCGCTCGCGCCTCGCGCCGGCGCCTCGCCCGCGCAGCCCGCGGGGCTCACGCTGCGCGAGGCGGTGCGCACGAAGCCGCTGTGGCTCCTCTATGCGGCCACGCTCTTCTCGTGCGCGGGCCTCTTCATCCCGTTCGCGCACCTCGCGCCGTACGCGCGCGACGCCGGGCACCCGGCGACGACGGGCGTGCTGCTCGTGGGCCTCATCGGCGTCGGCAGCCTCGTCGGCCGGTTCGCGTTCGCCGGGATCGGCGACCGCTTCGGTCGCGCGCAACTCCTTGCGTTCGCGTACGGCGGCATGGCGGCGATGTTCGCGCTGTGGCTCGTCTCGACCGGGGCGCTCGCGCTCGGCGTGTTCGCGGTCGTCTTCGGCACCTGCTACGGCGTCATGGTCGCGCTCGCCCCGGCGCTGGTGATGGACCTCTTCGGCGCGCGCTCGATCGCCGGCATCCTCGGGTTCGTCTACACCGCTGCCGGCGTCGGCAACCTCGTCGGCCCGGCGTTCGCCGGCTACGCGTTCGACCTCGCCGGGAGCTACGCCGTGCCGATCGCCGCGGGGATCGTCTTCAACGCGCTCGCCGTCGGCGCGTCCCTCACGCTCGCGCGCCTGGCGCGGCCCGCGCGCGTATGAGAGCGCGGGAGGGGACGGCGTGAAGGCGCTGCGCAGGCTCGCGAAGAAGCGCGTCGCGAGCGTCGAGGTGAGCGAAGCGAAGGGGGTGCGCACGCTGCACCTCGGCGGGCACGCGATCCAGAGCGCCATGCGCCTCGCCGACCCGGACGCGCTCGAGCTCGACTACACCCAGGCGATGATGGCGTTCGCGCTCTTCGCGCCGTCGCCTCGGGAGGTCGTCATGATCGGGCTCGGCGCCGGCTCGCTCGCCAAGTTCGTCCACCGGCGCTTCCCGGGTACGCGCGTCGTCGCGGTCGAGATCAGCGCGCAGGTGGTCGCGGCGGCGCGGTCGTTCTTCGGCCTGCCGCCGGAGGACGAGCGCTTCGCGGTGGTGATCGGCGACGGCGCGCGGTACGTGCCGGACCACCCGGGCTCGGCCGACGTGCTCCTCGTCGACGGCTACGAGGACGGCCGCGTCGTGACGAGCCTCTGCACGCAGGGCTTCTACGACGCCGCCGCGGCGATGCTGCGCCCCGGCGGCGTGATGGTCGCGAACTTCATGGCCGACGAGCCGCGCTTCGGCACGTATCTCGCGCGGATCGAGCGCGCGTTCGACGGCCGCGTGCTGCTGCTCGCGGCGGCCGACGCGGTGAACATGATCGTGTTCGCGATCCGGGACGGCCGCTCGCGCTACGCGATCGACGGCCTGCGCGACCGGGCGCGTGCGCTGCAGCGCCGGCTCGGCCTTCCCTACGGCGACTTCGTGCGCGGGCTCCTCGACGCGAACGCGCGCACGGCAGGGAGCCTTCGCTGCGGACGGCCGGTGCCGTAGGGCCCGCTCCGGGCGCCCGGGCCGACAGGGTGTTCAAGAAAGGGGGACGCATCCCCCTCGACCCCCCTCGCCCAGTGGCTGCCGGTCGGACGCTCCCTGCTCGAGCGCGCCGATCGTCGTCGCCATCGGAGAGCACCGGCAAGCGACTTGCAACCGCCTTCTAACCTCCGGCCGCCAGGGCCGCGAAGGCGCGGCACGCGATCGTCTCGGGCGGCGCGTCGATCGCGAGCACGATCGCGCCCTCGGGCCGCTCGAGCGTCGCGAGCTGCGAATCGAGGAGATCCGGGTTCATGTAGTGGCCGGTGCGCCCGGCGAGCCGGCGGGCGAGGAGCTCGCGCGGGCCGTCGAGGAACACGAACCGCACGCCCGGCACGCCGTCGGCGAGGCGTTCGCGGTAGGCGCGCTTGAGCGCCGAGCAGGCGAGCACCAGCGGCTCGCCCGCGGCCGCCGACGCGGCGACGAGCGCGTTGAGCCGCGCGAGCCACGGCGCGCGGTCGGCATCGTCCAGGGCGACGCCGGCGCGCATCTTCGCGACGTTCTCCGGCGGGTGGAAGTCGTCGGCGTCGGCGAAGCGCGCGGCGAGGTGCCGGGCGAGCAGGCGGCCGACGGTCGTCTTGCCGGCGCCGGCGACGCCCATCACCACGACGATCACTTCTTGGCCGGCACCGTCCAGAGGAAGACGTCGACGTTGCCGACCTTGAGATGCTTCTCCGGCGGCCAGTCGGCGCCGAAGTCGTGCTCGTGCGACACGATGCGGGTGCCGGGCCGGAGCTGCTCGAGCAGCCGCGGGCGCAGCTTCTGGTTGTAGTCGCGCCGCAGGTAGAGCGCGACCACGTCGGCGTCGGCGAACTGCGCCTTGAAGACATCGCCCTGCTCGATCTTCACGCGGTCGGCGACACCCGCCTTCTTCGCGTTCTCGCGCGCCTGCGCCACGCGGTCCGGGTCGATGTCGATGCCGACGCCGGTGAGGCCGTACTGCTTCGCCGCGGTGATCACGATCCGGCCGTCGCCGCAGCCGAGGTCGTAGATCTTCTCACCCGCCTTGACGTTCGCGAGCTTCAGCATCGCCTCGACGACCTCGGGCCGCGAGGGGATGTAGTCCACCTCGAGGTTCATCCGGTTCGTGTAGTCCTTCGGCTTGTCCTGCGCCCACGCGCCGGCGCCCGCCGCGAGCGCGAGCGCCGCGCCGATCCCGATCAGCGTCCTGCGGTCCATGTGTCCTCCGTCTGTTCTCAGTTCCTGCCGCCCTCCCGGCGCGCCGGGACGGTCCAAAGGTAGATCGTGTCGCGGCCGAGCCGGACGGTCTTCTCGGGCGGCCAGTCCTCACCCATCAGGAAGTCGTGCGACACCACGCGCGTCCCGGGGGCGAGCTCGGCCAGCAGCCGCGGCTTCAGGCGCTCGTTCACCGACGGCAGGAGGTAGAGCATCACGACCGTCGCGTCGCGGATCTCGGCGTGGAAGAGGTCGCCCTGCACGAAGCTCGTGCGCGCGCCGACCCCGGCGCGGCGCGCGTTCTCGCGCGCCTCGGCGATGCGCGCCGGGTCGATGTCCACGCCGACGCCGCGCGCGCCGTACTGCTTCGCCGCCGCGATGACGATGCGCCCGTCGCCGCAGCCGAGGTCGTAGACGACGTCCTTCGGGCCGACCGCGGCGAGCCTGAGCATCGCATCCACGGTGTCCATGCGCGTCGGCACGTACGGGACGTCGAGCGCGGCGTCGGGAAACCGGTGCGAGCTCTCCTCCGGGGGCGTGAGCGCCGCGGCGTTCCGCGCGCCGGTGGCCGCCAGGACCGCGAGGGCGAGGCCGAGGAGGACGCGCGCGGCGCGGACGCGGCGCCGCGCGCGCGCCGGGGCGCCGGGCATCCGCGCGCCGCGCATCAGGCCTTGCCTCCGTTCCTGCCGACCAGGAGCAGGACCACGCCCACGCCGAGCACGCCGAGCCCGACGAGCGCCCCGCCCTTCACGTACGCCACGCTCGAGTAGAAGAGGTAGGCGCAGGTGAGGATGAAGATGACCGGCGTCAGCGGGTAGAGCGGCACCTTGAACGGGCGCGGCGCGTCCGGCTCCTTCGCGCGCAGCACGAACAGGCCGATGCCCACGAGCGTGATGAAGAACCAGAACACCGGCATGGTGTAGTTCACCATCGTCTCGATCTTGTCGGTGAACGCGCCCGCGACCACCAGCACCAGCGCCACCGCCGCCTGGAGCAGGAGCGAGTTGCGCGGCGCGTCGGTCCTCTCGTGCCAGTGGCCGAGCCAGCCGAACACCGGCCAGTCGCGCCCGAGCGCGTAGTTGGAGCGCGCGCCCACGATGATGGTGGCGTTGATCGAGGTGAGCGCCGCCACCGCGACGATGAAGCTCATGATTTTCGCGCCCGCCTCGCCGAACTGCATCGCGAGCACCGAGGCGGCCGCGGTCTCGCTCTTCGCCAGCCCTTCGAGGCCGAGCGTGCGCAGGTAGGCGTAGTTGACGGCGAGGTAGAGGACGGTCACCGACGCCAGGCCGAGCGCGAGCGCGACCACCATGCTGCGGCGGCGCTTGAGCTCGGCGGAGATGTAGGCGCTCTCGTTCCAGCCGCCGTAGGTGAAGAGGACGAAGAGGATCGCGAGCGGGACGCCGGCCATCCAGGGCTTGGCTTCGGCGCTCGCCGCGGGCGCGGGCGCGGCGGCGGGGGCGGCGAGCAGGATGCCGGTGACGATCACCCCGACGACGCCCGCCACCTCGAGGACCGTGAGCCAGTTCTGCGTGCTCTTCGTCTCGCGGATCCCGGCGATGTTGATCGCCGAGAGCACGATCACCGCGAGCGCCGCCCAGATCGAGGACGAGGCCGGGCCGAGCCGCAGCAGGTTGGAGGCGTAGTCGCCGAACGTGTAGGCGAGCACCGCGATCGAGCCGGTGGTGATCACGGCGATGCGCGCCCAGGCGTACAGGAAGGAGAGGCTGCGGCCGTAGGCGCGCTGCACGAACGAGTAATCGCCACCGGCGCTCGGGAAGGCGGTGGCGAGCTCCGCGTACACCATCGCGCCGATGAGGGAGATCACCCCGCCGGCGATCCACAGGCCGTAGAAGACCCACTCGTTCGCGCTGTTCATCGCGACGAGCTGCGGGAGCCGGAAGATCCCGGCGCCGATCACGAGGCCGACGATGATCGCCACCGCGTCGCGCGTGGTGAGGACGTGCTTGGGCGCGCCTTCCGCGCGCTCGCCTGGAGATGGGCTCATCGTTCTCTCGTTGTCGTCCCACCGCGGGCATCGCGGGCGGGGCCGGCGCGGGCGGGGCCGCCGGATTCTACGCGAACCGCTTCTCAGAGGACAGAAGGCAGAGGACAGAGGACCGAGGCGTTGCCGTCTTCGGCCCGGCCCGAGGGGACGGGCTCGGTCCGCGACGCCCCGGGCCCTCCCGGAGACGGCCGCTCAGGGCGTGGCGGCGCGCAGCGCGGCGAGGGCGCGCCGCTGCCGGCCGGACGCGTCGAAGTTCGCCGGGTCGAGCCAGCGCTCGAGCGCCTCCCGGCGTGCCGGCCAGTCGTCGTCCGTCATCGCGAACCACGCGGTGTCGCGGCTGCGGCCCTTCACGATCATGTGCTTGCGGAAGACGCCCTCGAACGCGAAGCCCAGGCGCGCGGCCGCCGCGCGGCTCGCGGCGTTGAGCGCGTCGCACTTCCACTCGTAGCGGCGGTAGCCGAGCGTGTCGAACGCATGCCGGGCGAGGAGGTACATGGCCTCGGTCGCGGCCGCCGTGCGCGCAAGCCGCGGCGTGTAGAGGATGTTGCCCACCTCGATCACCCGGTGCTCCGGCGTGATGCGCATCAGGCTCGCGACGCCCGCGGCCTCGCCGCCGACCTCGATGGCGAAGAACAGCGGATCCTCGGACGCGGCGCGCTCGGCGAGCCACGCCGCGAACGCCGCCTCGCTCGCGAACGGCCCGGAGAAGAGGTACGTCCAGAGCCGCTCGCGGCCGTCGCCGTGCGTGCCGGCGTAGAGCGGCGGCGCGTCGCGCGCCGGATCGGGCGGGCGCAGGGCGCAATAGCGCCCGGCGAGCACGGTGCGCCTCGGCCGCGCGGCCGGGCGCGGATCCACTTCGGGCCCGACGGGCAGGGCCTCGCCCGTCATCGCGGAATCCTCCCGCGCCGCCAGTCCTTGAGGATCTCGCGCGCGGCGTTGTGCCCGGGCGCGCCGGTGACGCCGCCGCCCGGATGCGCGCCGGAGCCGCAGAGGTATAGCCCGGGGATCGCGCCGCGGTAGTCGGCGTAGCCCAGGAGCGGCCGCGCGCTGTAGAGCTGCTCGAGCGAGAGCCGGCCGTGGAAGATGTCGCCGTCCACGAGCCCGAACTCGCGCTCGAGGTCGAGCGGCGAGAGCGCCTGCATGCCGAGAATGCTCCTGCGGAAGTTCGGGGCGTACGCATCGACCACGTCGATCACGGCTTGCGCCGCCTGCTCGCGCTCGTCGTCCCAGCTGCGCCCGTCGGGCAGGCGGGGGGCGAAGTGCTGGCAGAAGAGGCTCGCGACGTGCCGCCCCGGCGGCGCGAGCGAGCCGTCGAGCGTGCTGGGCAGCAGCAGCTCGACGATCGGCTCGCGCGAGAACCCGTGTGCGCGCGCCTGCGCGTGGGCCCGGTCGAAGTAGGCGAGCGACGGGCCGAGGATGATGCCCGCGCCGTGGTGGGGCTGCGCGTGCGCGCCCGGCAGCGCGCGGAAGTCGGGGAGCTCCGCGAGGGCGACGTTCATGCGGAACGTGCCCGATCCGCCCTTGAAGCGCTCGATGCGCGAACGGAACTCGGGGTCGAGGTCGGCGGCGTCCATGAGGCCGAGATAGAGGCGCTTCGGCCCCACGTTGGCCACCGTGATCCGCGCTGCGATCTCCTCCCCCGAGGCGAGCGCGACGCCGGCCGCGCGGCCGCCCTTCACCAGCACGCGCTCCACTGCCGCGGAGGTCGTGATCGCGACGCCACGCGCAGCGGCTTCCCGCGCCATCGCCTGGGTGATCGCACCCATCCCGCCGATCGCGTGGCCCCAGACGCCCTTCCTGCCGTTCACCTCGCCGAAGGTGTGGTGCAGGAGCACGTAGGCCGAGCCCGGCGTGTAGGGGCTCGCGAAGTTGCCGACCACCGCATCCCAGCCGAGCACCGCCTTGATCGGGTCGGACTCGAACCAGTCGTCGAGCATCTCGCCGGCGCTCCGCGCGAAGAGCTCGAGGAGGTCGCGGCGCGCGGCCATGTCGAGCCGGCGCAGGCGGCGGCCGGCGGCGAGCGCGCGCAGCGCGTCGGCGAGCCCGCCGCCGACGTTGGGCGGCGTCTCGAGCACGAGGTCGCGCAGCACGTCGCCGACGCGCTCGATCGTCGCGTAGAAGCGCGGGAGCGCCTCGGCGTCGCGCGCGGAGAACTTCGCCACCTCGCGCTGGGTGTCCGCGAGGCTCCCGCCCGCCTTCAGATAGCGCCCGTCGGGCAGCGGCAGGAAGTTGCCGAAGGGCCGCTCCACCACGCGCAGGCCGTGCCCGGCGAGCCGCAGGTCGTGGATCACCTTCGGGTTGAGCAGGCTCACCGTGTAGCTCGCGGTGGAATTGCGGAAGCCCGGATGGAATTCTTCCGTGACCGCCGCGCCGCCGACCACGGGCCGCCGCTCGAGCACGCGCACCTCGAGCCCGGCGGCGGCGAGATAACAGGCGCAGACGAGGCCGTTGTGGCCGGCGCCGATGATCACCGCGTCGAGGCTCATGCGGCTATTTCACCACGAAGGCGCGAGGGGCACGCGGGGTCGGCACTCCGGCACGAAGGCTCGAAGGACACGACGGTCCGGCGCGTTCACGCGGAGGCGAGACGCCCGCGCGAGGACCTCCGCTCCTCGCGACGCGACCGCCGCCGGCGCCCCCGGGTGCAACGGGCCGCGGCCTCGCGCGGGCCATCGCGTCCGCTCCGTGCCTTCGTGTCTTCGTGGTGAATGCCGGCCGCTTTCCCGAATGCCATAATCCGCCCATCACCGGGAGAAACACATGAACAACAACGCCTGGCGCACGCCCGCCGTCGTGCTCGTCGCGGGCTCGCTCATCCTCGTCCTCTCGATGGGCGTGCGCGCGACCTCGGGCATCTTCCTGCAGCCGATGACCATGGCGCACGGCTGGTCGCGCGAGGCATATTCGTTCGCGATCGCCGTCCAGAACCTCGCCTGGGGCCTCGGCTCGCCGTTCTTCGGCGCCATCGCCGACAAGTACGGCGCCGGGCGCACCGTGGCCGTGGCCGCGGTCCTCTACGCGCTCGGCCTCGGCTGGATGGCCTACGCGCCCGACGTGCTGCAGCTCTCGCTCTCCGCCGGCGTGATCACCGGGCTCGGGATCAGCGGCACGAGTGTGGGCATCATCCTCGCGGTGATGGCGCGCGCGGTGGCCCCCGAGAAGCGCAGCCTCGCGCTCGGCCTGGGCAGCGCGGCGAGCTCGCTCGGCCAGTTCCTGATGCTCCCCGTCGGCCAGGGCCTGATCGACGGCGTCGGCTGGCAGATGGCGCTCGTCGCCCACGCCCTGCTCGCTGCGCTCATCGTGCCGCTCGCGGCCGGCGTCGGCGGCAAGGCCGCCGGCGCCGCCATCCAGGGGGCGCAGTCGCTCGGGGCGGCACTGCGGGAAGCCTCGCGCGACGGCAGCTTCCACCTGCTCTTCTGGGGCTACTTCGTCTGCGGCTTCCAGGTGGTGTTCATCGCGCTGCACCTGCCGCCGTACGTGGTGGACAAGGGCCTGCCGGCGAACGTCGGGGGGATCGCGCTCGCGCTGGTGGGGCTCTTCAACATCGCCGGCTCGCTCGGCGCCGGGTGGCTCGGCGGCCGCTTCGCGAAGAAGTACCTCCTCTCGTTCATCTACGCGGCGCGCAGCGTCGTGATCGTGCTGTTCCTCCTCGCGCCGCTCACGCCGCTCTCGGTGTATCTCTTCGCGGCGGCGATGGGGCTCCTGTGGCTCTCCACGGTGCCGCTCACCAACGGCCTCGTCGGCTTCCGCTACGGCGTGAAGTACATGGCGATGCTCGCCGGCATCGTCTTCCTAGGCCACCAGCTCGGCAGCTTCCTCGGCGCGTGGCTCGGCGGCGTGATCTTCGACCGGACCGGCTCGTACGACGTCGCCTGGGCGCTCATGATCGCGGCGGGCGTCTACGCGGCGATCGTGCACCTGCCGATCCGCGAAGCGCCGATCGCGCACAAGCCCGTGCCCGCCTGAAGCGTGGCGCGCCGCCCGAGGCGACCGCGCCGCCTTGTCCCGCGCGTTCGTCGCCTGAGCGATCGAACAGGGGAGCGATGCTCCCCTGTAGACCCCTCGAGTCAGGGCGACGACCGCGCGGCCTTGTCCCGGGCGTTCGTCTCCTGAGCGATCGAACAGGGGAGCGATGCTCCCCTGTAGACCCCTCGAGTCAGGGCGACGACCGCGCCGCCTTGTCCCGCGCGTTCGTCGCCTTGATGGCTTCCCTCGCCCGCGCCCAGTCCCCGTCCGTCCAGTCGCGCAGGTCGTAGAACGTCCCGACGCCGGCGAGATGCGCGGCGCCGTCGAGCGCGATCGTCTGGCCGGTGAGCCATTCGCAGCCGTCGGCGACGAGGAAGGTCGCGAGGTTCGCGAGCTCCTCCATGCGGCCGATGCGGCCCATCGGGTTCCTCCCCGCGGAGCGCTGCTCGGCCGTCTGGCCGGGCGAGAGGCGCGCGCTCATGCCCTCGGTCGGGAACGGGCCGGGCGCGATCGCGTTCAGGCGGATCCCGAACCTTCCCCACTCGACCGCGAGCGACTCGGTCATGACCGCGATGCCCGCCTTCGACATCGCCGAGGGCACGACGTAGGGCGAGCCGGTCCAGATCCAGGTGACGAGGATCGAGACGACGGAGCCGCGGCGGCCGCCGGCGATCCAGCGCTTGCCAACGGCCTGCGTCACGTAGAACGTGCCGTGCAGCACGATGTTCGCGATCGCGTCGAACCCGCGCGGCGAGAGGTCTTCGGTGCGGCTGATGAAATTGCCCGCGGCGTTGTTCACGAGCGCATCGAGCGGCCCGCCGTCCTCCCAGATCCACTCGACCATCTCGTCCACGGCCTGCGCCTGGCGGATGTCGACCGACCAGGTCTTCACCGGCCCGGGACCGGCCGCGGCGAGCTCCGCCGCCGTGCGGTCGAGCACCTCCTTGCGCCGGCCGCAGATGTAGAGAGAGGCGCCGAGCTCGAGATAGCGCTTCGCGATCTCCCGGCCGAGGCCGGTGCCGCCGCCGGTAACGAGGACGCGCTTGCCCTGCAAGAGATCGGGTCGGAACATGCGGACTCCCTTCTGACCCCGGCGCGGGGCGATGCGGGCGATTATCGCGGATCGCCGCGGCGGGGATAATCGGCGCCGCGGCGCGCGTCCCGCGAGCCACCGGAGAACGAACCATGTCCCAGGCCCCGCCGGCCCGCGCCGGCGATCCGATCGACGCCATCGACACGCCCGCGCTCGTCCTCGAGCTCGCGGCGTTCGAGGCGAATCTCGAGGCGATGGCAGCGTTCGTGCGCGGCTCGGGGGTGCGCCTGCGCCCGCACGCCAAGTCGCACAAGTGCCCCGAGATCGCGAAGCGCCAGATCGCGCTCGGCGCGGTGGGCGTCTGCGCGCAGAAGACGAGCGAGGCCGAGGCGTTCGTGGACGCCGGCATCGGCGACGTCTTCGTATCGAACGAGGTGGTGGGGCGCGCCAAGCTCGAGCGGCTCGCGCGGCTCGCGCGCCGCGCGAAGGTGTCGGTGTGCTGCGACGACGCCGCGAACGCGCGCGACATCGCCGCGGCCGCGCAGGCGGCGGGGAGCACCGTCGAGGTCTTCGTCGAGGTGGACGTCGGCCAGCACCGGTGCGGCGTCGCGCCGGGCGAGCCGGCGGTCGCGCTCGCAGCGGCGATCGCCTCGGCGCCGGGGCTGCGCTTCGCGGGGCTGCACGCCTACCACGGCGGGGCACAGCACCTGCGCGCGGTCGCCGAGCGGCGCGCGGCCGTCGCGCAGGCCGCGGCGCTCGCGCGCGACACGCGCGCGCGGATCGAGTCGCGCGGCATCGCGTGCCCGCTGGTCACCGGGGGCGGGACCGGGACGTTCGCGTTCGAGATGGCGAGCGGCGTCTACGGCGAGATCCAGCCGGGGTCGTACGTCTTCATGGACGCCGACTACAACCGCAATGCGTGGGCCGACGCGGGCGCTGCCCTCCCGAGCTTCGCGCAGAGCCTCTTCGTGCTGGCCACGGTGATGAGCGCGCCGGCGGCCGATCGCGCGGTGGTGGACGCCGGGCTCAAGGCCTCGAGCGTGGACTCGGGCATGCCGATCCTCGTCGGATGGCCGGGGGTCGCCTATGCGAAGGCCTCCGACGAGCACGGCGTGCTCGCGATCGCCCCGGGCGCCCGCGGGCCCGCGCCCGGCGAGCGCGTGCGCCTCGTCCCCGGCCACTGCGACCCCACCGTCAACCTCTACGACTGGATCGTCTGCGTGCGCGGCGATCGCGTCGAGGCGGTGTGGCCCATCACCGCGCGCGGAGCGCTGGCTTAGCACCCTCTCCCTGGGGGAGAGGGTGGGGAGAGGGGGAGCGTTCATCCCTTCGCGCGCGGAGCGCTGGCTTAGCACCCTCTCCCTCGGAAAAGGGGATGTTCCCGCCGTTCGCGCGCCGCCTCCGACCGGGCGGCCGCGTGCCTGCTCCGGGCTTGACGACGAAC
Organism: Burkholderiales bacterium; assembly: GCA_026417035.1. Lineage (GTDB taxonomy): Bacteria > Pseudomonadota > Gammaproteobacteria > Burkholderiales > SG8-39 > JAOAEA01. The sequence goes on along the minus strand of JAOAEA010000040.1, from coordinate 21,008 downwards.
CACGCGGGATCCAGAATGGCACCATCGGATCCATTCCGGAACCGCCGTGCCCGTCAACCTCTCCGTCAAGAACGTCCCGGACGCACTGGCCGAACGGCTGCGTGCCCGTGCCGAACGCAACCGGCGCTCCCTGCAGCGCGAGCTCCTGAGCATCCTCGAGGCCGCGGCCGAAGAGCGCGCGCCCGCGCCCTCGCTCGCGCCCGCGCCGCCGCGCAGCCTGTCGATCGAGGAGGTCGCGGCGCGCGCGCGCAAGCTCTTCCCGCAGGGGACCGCAAGCTCCGCGGCCTGGATCCGCGAAATGCGGGACCGCCGCTGACCGATGCTCGAGCAACGGCGGAAGCCTTCCCTTTCGACGCCCTGCATCGGCTGTTCCGCAGGCTGATGGCCGCTGCGCAGAGCAAACGCACCGTGCGCGCGACGCTGCGTGTCGCCGAGCCGCCCGCGGCCTACGCCCGCCGCCCGCGGATCGTCGCCGATACGACCGTGCTCGCGGCGGCCGTCTTCGGCGAGGAGGAAGCCGCGCAAGCCGTCGCCCTGCTGCAAGGGCGGCTCGCGGCCGCGCCGCATCTCGTCGACTTCGAGATGACGAACGTCGCGGTGATGAAGGTGCGGCGGGCGCGGCTGCCGCAGGAGGCCGTGGCGACCGCGCTCGCAGCCTACGGCGCGCTCGTCATCGAGCGCCACGGGATCGATCCGGCCGCGGCGCTCACGCTGGCGCTTCGCTACCGGCTGACGGCCTACGACGCCGTGTATCTCTGGCTCGCCGAGCGCCTGGAAGCGCCTTTGGCGACCTTCGACGCGACGCTCGCGCGCGCGGCACAGGCGCACCTCGCCGGGGGCACGGGCGCGGCCGGCTGAGGCCCACCGGCCCCGGGAAGAGCGCGGGCGCTCTGTCCTTCAGGCGACGACGCTCGCGCGCCCGCGAGCCGCGATGGCCCGATCCCCGGGCAGCGCGAGCGCGGCGGCGAGGATCAGCGCGGCGAAGACCGCGAGCACCGGATAGACCGGCCCGAGCGCACCGTAAGCGGCGCTCACCGCCGCGACCAGCGGCACGGCGAGCGCGCTCCCCATGAAGGAGACGACGTAGCGGACCGAGTAGGCCCGCGCCCGCCACTCCTCCGCCGTGTAGCGCGCGATCATCGCGTCGTTGATCGGGATCTGCCCGAACACGAAGAACATCATCGCCACGGCGACGACCATCATGGCCGTGCCCTCGCTCGTCCCGGCGGCCGCGAGCAGCGGCACCTGCGCCAGCGCGACCGTCACGAAGACCGCCTTGAGCGAATGCCGGTCGATCAGCCAGCCGACGAGGAGCTGCGCCATCGCGGCGATGAGGTAGACGATGCTCACCAGGGCGCCGATGCCGAAGGTCGTGTCGGTGATCGCGGCGAGCCGTTCCTGGAAGAGCTTGGGCATCGACACCGTCGTCGCGTTGAAAATGAGGCCGCCCGCCGCGGTGGTGACCGCGATGACCAGGAACACCCGCACGAGCAGCTCGCGCGGCAGCCGGATCGCCGGACCCTTCGCCTTGCCACGCTCCGGGTCGACGCCGCGCCCGGCGAGGAAGAAGCCCAGGCCGAGCGCGATCGCGGCGATGCCCGGCACGATGAACGCCGCGCGCCAGGTGGCGAGGTCGGCGAGCGCGCCGGCGAGGAGTGCCGCGAACGCGACGCCGACGTTGCCGAACACGCCGTTCACGCCGAGCGTCCTGCCCACCTTGGGCGCCTCGGCGACGAGCATCGCGATGCCGACGGGGTGGTAGATCGCGGCGAAGAGGCCGACGAGCGTGAGGCCCGCGGCGATCTGCCACTCGGATTGCGCGAGCCCGGTGAGGATCGAGGCCGCGCCGACGCCGAGGAAGAAGACCACCATCATGCCGAAGCGGCTCCAGTGGTCCGCGAGCCAGCCGGCCGGCAGAGAGAAGGCGCCGAACGCGATGAAGCCGCCGAGCGAGAGCGGCAGGAGCTCGGCGTAGGGACGATTCCACGCGGCGGCCAGCGCGAGGACCACCGTCGGGTAGATGAGCATGACGAGGTGGTCCAACGCATGGCCGACGTTGAGGTAGAGCGTCAGGCGACGTGCGGGGCGCGAGGTCATCGCAGCCTCCTTTTCCCGTGCGCGTGCCGCATGTTAGCCGAGGTTCTTCAACGGCGCTCGCACCTTCGCGTGCAGGCGGGCTGCCCGTCGGCGGGCCGACACGACGCGCGGCCCGATCCGCGCGGCATCGCCGAATGCGAAATTGTTCACGGGGAAAACGTGAACTTCTCGGCATTCCGCACCCCGTCGCTTAGCATCCCGGCCAGCCGGAAGCCGCTCATTCCGCCCGTACGGGCGGCGAACAAGAAACTCCAGCGGCGCGGCACACACACGCCAAGAACGAGAACGGATGCAGAGGGGATCCCCCGCGGCGGGTCGCCGCATTCTCGGCGCCGGGCGTTTGCCGCCCGCGCGCCAGGCGGGCTTCACGCTCGCCGAGCTCGCGATCGTCGCGGTGATCGCCGGCCTGATCGTCGGCTTCATCGTCCAGGGGCAGGCGCTCGTCGTCCAGGCGCGGATCAAGGATCTCTCCAACGAGCTCGTCGGCGCGAGCCAGGCGTTCTCGCTCTATTTCGACCGCTATCGGGCCGTACCCGGCGACGATCCGCTCGCCGAGGGCCGGTGGGCGGGCGCGCGGAACGGCAATGGCGATCGCGTGCTCTCCGGCCGCTACAACGATCCCGCCCCGGGCAATCCGATGACGATGACGATCGACACGACCACCGGGGAGACGCTCAACTTCTGGTGGCACCTGCGCCGCGCCGGGCTGATCCCGGCATCCGAAACGCCCCACGCGCAGCCGATCAACGCGATGGGCGGGCTGATCGGCGTGCAGGGAAGCGGCCTGGGCTTCGGCTTCCCCATCGTCTGCGTGGACAACATCCCGGGCCACATCGCCGAGGCGCTCGACTCGTCGCTCGACGACGGCAAACCCGACAAGGGGATGGTGCGGGCGGCGTTGAGCCCCGCGTCCGGGCAGCCGCTCGGGGCGGCGGTCGCCGCTTACACCGCCACGGGCGGCGTGCTTTACGCCGTCTGCCGCCCCATCGACCGGTAGCCCGGACCCCGCTACCCGCCGAGCTTCGCTAGCACCTTCTCCCGATAGCGCTCGTTCCGTCCGAGCGCCAGCGAGCGTCGCGCGCCCAAGCGAAGCTCCAGGACGGCGAGCTTCTGGATCGCGCGCGCGCGTTCGGCGTCGTCCCGGATCCCCGGGATCGAGGCCGCGAGCAGCGCGATCTCCCGGCGCTCGGTCACCTCCACCGGCACGAACCCCGCGTTCTTGAGGATGCGGTTCGCCACCCGCGCCTCTTCCGGGACGAGGAGATCGTCGTCGAGGACGAGCGGCTTGCCCGCGCCGGGCAGGTTGTCGAGCTCCCCGCGGCGGATCGCGGCCTGGATCCGCTCTTCCGCGATCGCGCCGAGATCGAAGCCGGGAGGGGTGGAGGACATGCGGGCCCCACGGTGGACGAGCGAGGAGTATAACGGCACCCCGGGCCCGAACTCTCCGCCGGAGGCAACGATGCGGCTCCCCATCCTCGGCCTCGCGCTCGCCGCCTGCGCGCTCGCGGCGGCGCCGTCCGCGCCCGCGCAGGACGCAGGCGAGCGGCGCGCGGAGGCGACGCGCCAGGCCGAGGCGCTGCTCTCGGCCGTCGTGCAGGTGCGCATGCGCGCCTCGCCCGACGCGCGCTCGAGCGAGACGCTCGGCGCGACGCGCGAGGGCTCGGGTGTGGTGATCGACGGCAACGGCCACATCGTGACCATCGGCTACCTGGTGATCGAGCCGGAAGCGATCGAAATCACGACCTTCGAGGGCAAGCGCTTTCCGGCGCGGCTCGTCGGTTACGACCACGCCACGGGCTTCGGCCTGCTGCGCTCGCTCGCGCCGCTGCCGAACGTGACACCGATGCCGCTCGGCGATGCCGCCGCGCTCGCGGTCGGCGAGCCGGTCCTCGTCATGCCGCACGGAGGGCCCGGCGCGGTGAGCTTCGCGGAAGTCGTGTCCAAGCGCCCGTTCGCGGGGAGCTGGGAGTATCTGCTCGACAGCGCGCTCTTCACCTCGCCGCCGACGCTCGCGTGGGCCGGCGCGGCGCTCGTCGATCGCGGCGGGCGGCTCGTCGGCGTCGGCTCGCTGCTCGTGCGCGACGCCGTCGAGCCGGGAACGCCGCGCCCCGGCAACATGTTCGTCCCGATCGACCTGCTGAAGCCGATCCTCGCGGATCTGCAGGACGCGGGCAGGGCGAAGGGGCCGCCGCGGCCGTGGATGGGGCTCGCCACCGAGGAGGTCGAGGGCGGCCTCGTCGTGACCCGCGTCTCCCCCGATGGCCCCGCCGACCGCGCCGGCCTGCGGCGGGGCGACGTCGTGGTCGCCGTCGGCGCCGTGCCGGTGCGCACGCACCGGGAGTTCTACCGTCGCGTGTGGGCGCTCGGCCCCGCGGGCACCGAGATCCCGATCACGGTGCGCCAGGGCGCGGCGACGCGCGAAGTGCGGCTGCGCTCGATCGACCGCTTCGATTATTTCCGCGCGGGGAAAGGAACTTGAAGGCAGGATTCGGGATTGAGAGCTCGATCCTAGATCCTGGATCCGAGTCCCGCGACCGCGGATTCAGAACCGAGCATTCGGCCCGGGATGCCTTGTCGCGCGCGGTAGTTGGGGCCAACATGGAGCCCGGTCGCTGAACGCGGATCGCCGACTGCCGATCCCCGACTGCCGACTGCCGAACGGAATGGCGATGAAGAAACCGCTGCAAGTTCGCCGGCGCGCCGTGATCGCCGCCGGCGCTTCGGGATTCGCGCTCGCTGCGCTCGGCGTGCCGCTCGCCGGGCGTGCCGAAGAGCGCGTCCCGACACCGCGCCAGGGCGTCGGGCCGTTCTACCCCTACGGCGCGGAGGTCGAGCGCGACGCCGATCTCGTCACCGTGCGCGGCGGCAAGGGCCTCGCCCAAGGGGAGATCGCGATCGTCGCGGGGCGCGTCCTCGACGCGCGGGGCCGGCCGCTGGCGGGCGTGCGGGTCGAGATCTGGCAGTGCAACGCCTTCGGGCGCTACCACCACCCGCGCGACAACTCCGCCGCGCCGCTCGACCCCAATTTCCAGGGCTACGGGGAGACGCTCACGGCCGAGGACGGCAGCTACCGCTTCCGCGCGATCAAGCCGGTGCCGTATCCGGGCCGGGCGCCGCACATCCACTTCCGCCTGTCGGGGCGCGATTTCGAGCCGCTCGCGACCCAGCTCTACATCGCGGGGCACCCGATGAACGACGGCGACGTCCTCTACTCGAGCATCGTCGACGCCAGAGCGCGGGCGAGCCTCGCGGTGCCGTTCGAGCGCGTCGCGGGTGCCGACGCGCTTTCCGCGCGCTTCGAGATCGTGCTCGCGAACAACGGGACGCTGCGCCGCGGCTGACCCTCGGCAACGCTTCCCCGCTGGGGCGGCGGGGCGGCGCATGCTACGATTCGCCGTCCCCACCGCCGCCCGGAAGAAACCCCGATGAGCGAGCAGTTCGTCGGCACGATGCCCGTCGCCGAGCGTCACCGCTTCGACCTCGCGCGGCTCGAGGCCTACCTCGCCGACCGCATCCCGGGTTTCGCGGGTCCGCTCGCCGTCGAGCAGTTCAAGGGCGGCCAGTCGAACCCGACTTTCCTCCTGACCGCGCGCGGCAAGCGCTACGTCATGCGCGCGAAGCCGGGCCCGGCCGCGAAGCTCCTGCCCTCGGCGCACGCGGTCGAGCGCGAGCACCGCGTGATCACGGCGCTAGGGAGCGCGGGCATCCCGGTGCCGCGGACGTTCGCGCTCTGCGAGGACGAGTCGGTGATCGGGCGCGCTTTCTTCGTCATGGACTACGTGGAGGGGCGCATCCTCTGGGAGCAGTCGCTGCCCGGGATGGAGCGGCACGAGCGCGCGGCGGTCTACGACGAGATGAACCGCGTGATCGCGGCGCTGCACTCGGTGGACTATGCCGCCGTCGGGCTCGCCGACTACGGCAAGCCGGGCAACTACTTCGAGCGGCAGATCGGGCGCTGGACCAAGCAGTACCGGATGTCCGAGACGGAGCGCATCGAGGCGATGGACAACCTCATCGCCTGGCTGCCGCAGAACATTCCCCCGGGCGACGAGACGTCGATCGTCCACGGCGACTACCGCCTCGACAACCTCGTCTTCCACCCGACCGAGCCGCGCATCCTCGCGATCCTCGACTGGGAGCTCTCGACACTCGGCCACCCGCTCGCGGACTTCGCCTACCACTGCATGAGCTGGCACATCCCGCCGGGCACGTTCCGCGGCATCGCCGGGCTCGACCTCGCCGCGCTCGGCATCCCCTCCGAGGCGGAGTACGTCGCGGCGTACTGTCGGCGCACCGGGCGCGAGTCGATCCCGCACTGGGATTTCTACATCGCCTACAACATGTTCCGGCTGGCGGGCATCCTGCAGGGGATCATGAAGCGCGCGCTCGACGGCACGGCGTCGAGCCAGCAGGCGCTCGAGACCGGGCGGCGCACGCGCCCGATGGCGGAGATGGGCTGGACGATCGTCGAAGAGAGGATCCTCCGGAAGTGACGGCACGCACGATGAAGGCGGTCCGCATCCACGGGTACGGCGGGCCGGAGGTGCTGCGGTACGAGGACGCGCCCGTGCCCGCGATCGCGCCCGACGAGGTGCTCGTCGAGGTCCGCTGCGCCGGCGTGAACCCGATCGACTGGCAGGTCCGCGAAGGACGCTTCAAGGACGGGCTCGGGCACCGGCTGCCCCTGATCCTCGGCTGGGACGTCGCCGGCGTCGTCGCGGAGGCCGGCAGCGCGGCGAACGGCTTCGCGCCCGGCGACCGCGTCTATGCGCGCGCCGAAATCGGGCGCGACGGCGCGTACGCGGAGTACATCGCGGTGAAGGCCCACGACTGCGCGCGCAAGCCCGAGCGGATGGCGTTCGCCGCCGCCGCCGGCGTTCCGCTCGCGGCGCTCGCGGCGTGGAAGGCGCTCTTCGACGAGGGCGGGCTCAAGTCCGGGCAGACGGTGCTGGTGCACGGCGCCGCCGGCGGCGTGGGCAGCTTCGCTGTCCAGCTCGCGAAGGCCTTCCACTGCGTCGTGGTCGCGGCCACGTCCACGGCGAACGTGGAGATGGTGAAGGCGCTCGGCGCCGACCGGGTCGTGGACTACGGGCACCAGGACTTCGCCGCCACGGTCCGCGACGTCGACGTGGTCCTCGACACCCTGGGCGGCGAGATGCAGGCGCGTTCCTGGGCGGTGCTGCGCGAGGGCGGGACGCTCGTTTCGCTCGTGTCGCCGCCGGATCCGCAGGCCGCGGCCGGGCGCCGGGTCGCGGGCCGGTACGCGCAGGCCGCGCCCGACGGCGCGCGGCTGCACCTCATCGGCGGGATGATCGACGCCGGGAGGCTGCGCACCGTCATCGACACCGTGCTGCCGCTCGCGCAGGCGGCGGCGGCGCACGGGCGGAGCGCCTCCGGACGCGCCCGCGGCAAGATCATCCTCGCCGTCAAGAACGATTGAACGCTCCCGAAAGGAGGCAGGACATGGACTTCGACTACTCCGACAAGGTGAAGGCCCTCCAGGCGAAGCTCGTGCGCTTCATGGACGAGCACATCTACCCGAACGAGCACCGGTACCACGCCGAGGTCGCGGCGAACCGGGCCAAGGGTAACCCGTGGATCCCGACCCGGGTGATCGAGGAGCTGAAGCCCAAGGCGCGCGAGCAGGGCCTGTGGAACCTGTGGTGGCCGAAGACGCACGGCGGCGAGCTCACCAACCTCGAGTACGCGCCGCTGTGCGAGATCATGGGGCGCGTGCACTGGGCGCCCGAGGTGTTCAACTGCTCCGCGCCGGACACCGGCAACATGGAAGTGCTGATCCGCTACGGCACGCCGGAGCAGCAGAAGCAATGGCTCGAGCCGCTCGCCGAGGGGAAGATCCGCTCCTGCTTCGCGATGACCGAGCCGGACGTCGCCTCCTCCGACGCGACCAACATCCAGGCCTCGATCCGGCGCGAGGGCAACGAGTACGTCCTCAACGGGCGCAAGTGGTGGAGCTCGGGCGCGCCCGACCCGCGCTGCAAGATCTACATCTTCATGGGCAAGACCAACCCCGAGGCGCCGAAGCACTCGCAGCAGGCGATGATCCTGGTGCCCGCCGACACCCCGGGGGTGACGATGAAGCGCGCGCTCAACGTCTTCGGCTACGACGACGCGCCGCACGGGCATGGCGAGGTGCTGTTCAAGGACGCGCGCGTGCCGGCGTCGAACATGCTGCTTGGCGAGGGCCGCGGCTTCGAGATCGCGCAGGGCCGGCTCGGTCCGGGCCGCATCCACCACTGCATGCGCCTGATCGGCCAGGCCGAGCGCGCGCTCGAGCTGATGTGCAAGCGGCTCGCGAGCCGGGTCGCGTTCGGCAAGCCGGTCGCCGAGCAGAGCGTGTGGCACGAGCGCATCGCCGAGAGCCGCATCGCGATCGACACCGCGCGGCTGCTCACGCTCAAGGCCGCCTACATGATGGACACGGTCGGCAACAAGGCGGCGAAGACGGAGATCGCGATGATCAAGGTGCTCGGCCCGAACGTCGCGCAGAAGGTGATCGACTGGGCGATCCAGGCGCACGGGGGCGGCGGCGTGTGCGACGACTTCCCGCTCGCGTTCATGTACTCGAACAACCGCACGCTGCGCTTCGCCGACGGGCCGGACGAGGTGCACCGGCAGGCGATCGCGAAGTGGGAGCTGGCGCGGCACGTGCCGGTCCCGAAGAAGGCGGCACCGGCGCACTGAACGACCGACAGCCGACGCAGAGGACACGGAGGGCGCATAAGGCGCGCAGAGAGACCCGGCGCTGGCTCGTGGTCCCCGGCTGCCGAGGCCGGAGGCCGGACGCGGCGAGGGCACCCTGCGTATCGCTGCGTTCCCGGTCCCCTCCGCGTCGAACCGCGTCGAAATTTCTTTCGGGAGAAACGCATGCTCAAGCTCTGCGGCTTCGCCGCTTCCAACTACTACAACAAGGTCAAGATGCAGCTCATGGAGAAGGGCGTGCCCTTCGCCGAGGAGCTCGTCTGGGCCTCGCAGAAGGACGAGGTGCTCGCGCGGACGCCGATCGGCAAGGTCCCCTTCATCGAGGTGGACGGCTGGCAGCTCGCCGAGTCGCAGCCGATCGGCGAGTACATCGAGGAGGCCTATCCGGAGAAGCCGCTCCTGCCGCGGGACCCGATGGCGCGCGCCAAGGTGCGGGAGCTCATCGAGTTCATCGAGCTGCACCTCGAGCTCGTGGTGCGCCGGCTCTACCGCGAGGCGTTCTTCGGCGGCACCGTGAGCGACGAGACCAAGAAGGAGGTCGAGCGCGACCTCGCGAAGGGCATCCGCGCGTTCCGGGCTCTGGCGAAGTTCGCGCCGTTCGTCGCCGGCGCCGAGCTCACCCTCGCCGACTGCGCCGCGGCGCAGCACCTGCCGCTCGTCTCCATGGCGACCAAGCGCATCTACGGCCGCGACTTCTTCGAGGACTTCCCGCAGGTCGCGGCCTACGTCAAGGCGATGAACGCCCGGCCCTCGATGCAGAAGATCGTCGAGGACCGCAAGGCGAACGCGAAGCTCATGGCCGAGATGGCGGCGAAGAAGTAGCCCCGGGTTCCGCCGATGTCCGCACCGGTCTCGCACACCCTGGTCCTCGACGTCCTCGCGCTGCAGGGCATCGACGCGACCCCCGAGGTCGCCCGCCAGATCGCGGTCGCGCTCGCCGGCCAGCTCGCGGTGGTCGCACCGGCCTACCAGCGGCTCGCGTTCGAGGACGAGCCCGCCGCCTTCGCCTCGGTGCTCGCCGCCGAGAGCCGCTGATGTCCGAGCTCACGTCCCTCACGCTCACCCAGGTCGCGGCGCGCATCCGCGCGCGGGAGGTGTCGTCGCTCGAGGTGCTCGACGCCTGCATCGCGCGAGCCGAGTCGGTGAACCCGAAGCTCAACGCCTTCCTGCGCATCGACGCCGAGCTCGCCCGCGACGCGGCACGGCTCGCCGACGCGGAGCTCGCGCGCGGCCGGGTGCGCGGGCCGCTGCACGGCGTGCCGATGGCGCACAAGGACATGTTCTACCGCGAGGGCGTCCCCTCGAGCTGCGGCTCGCGCATCAAGGGCGAGCGCCCCGAGGCGGCGACGGCGACGGCGCTCGCGCGGCTCGACGCGGCCGGGGCGATCCAGTTCGGCGTGCTGCACATGTCGGAGTTCGCCTACAACCCGACAGGGCACAACGCGCACTTCGGCCCGTGCCGCAACCCGTGGGACACGGCGCGCATCACCGGCGGCTCGTCGAGCGGCGCGGGCGCGGCGGTGGCGGCGCGGGCCACCTACGCCGCGCTCGGCTCGGACACCGGCGGTTCGGTGCGGCTGCCCGCGGCATTCAACGGCGTGACCGGCCTCAAGCCGACCTACGGGCGCGTGAGCCGCGCCGGCGCGATGCCGCTCTCCTTCTCCCTCGACACGATCGGGCCGCTCGCGCGCACGGCGGCCGACTGCGCGGTGCTGCTCGCGGCGCTCGCGGGCTGCGATGCGCACGACCCGACCGCGAGCGCGGAAGCCGCGCCCGACTACGTTGCGCACCTCGGGCGTCCGGTGAAGGGGCTGCGGCTCGGCGTCGCGATGAACTTCTTCACCGAGGACGTCGAGCCCGGCGTCGGCGCGGCGCTCACCGAGAGCCTGAAGGCGCTCGAGTCGCTCGGCTGCGAGATCGTCCCGGTCACGCTGCCCGACCTCGCGCCGATGGACGTGGCCGGCGCGCACGTGCTCGCCGCGGAGGCCGCATCGATCCACGGCGCCTGGCTCAGGACCCGCCCGGACGACTACTCGCCGCAGGTGCTCGCGCGGCTCGAGCGCGGCCTCGCGCTGCCGGCGACGAAGTACATCGACGCGCTGCGCTACCGCGGCCCGGCGCTCGCCGCGTTCTCGGCGGCGGTCTTCGCGAGGGTGGACGTGCTGCACGCGCCGGTGGCGCCGATCGCGACGCCGACGATCGCGGAGACCGACGTCGGCGCCTCCGCCGCGATGGACCGCACCCTGGGGCTGCTCACGCGCTTCACGCGCCCGATCAACTTCCTCGGCCTGCCGGCGCTCGCGCTCCCGGCGGGCTTCACGGCCGAAGGCCTGCCGGTCGGCATGCAACTCGTCGGGCGGCCCTTTTCCGAGGACCTGCTGCTGCGGCTCGGCGACGCGTTCCAGCGCGCCACCGACTGGCACGAGCGCGCGCCGGCGGTCTGAGCCGCCGGCTCCGTCAGCCGAGCGCGAGCGGGTCGCGCGGAGTCGCGCCGGAGAGGATGTCCTCCATGCGCGCCGCGATCGCGGGCTTGATGCGCTCGTGGGTGAGGATGTAGAAGCGCTCGTCGCGGATCGCCGCGAGGACCGCCTCGGCGACCTGGGCGGCGCTGATTCTCCCCGAGAGCACGGCCTTGCGCACCATGGCGGCGGTCGCGACCTGCTCGGCGCTGGGCGCGCGGCCTTCGTCGACGAGCGCCTTCGGGCGCGTGCGCTCGGAGTCGTGGATGCCCGTCGGCACGTAGGCGGGGCAGAGCACCGAGCACTTGACGCGCGCCCCGCGCCGCGCGAGGTCGTGGTGCAGCGTCTCGGTGAGCGAGACCACCGCGTGCTTGGAGGCGTTGTACACGCCCATCCCGGGCGGGTTGATGAGCCCCGCGACCGAGGCGGTATTGACGATGTGCCCTTCGTCGCCCTGCGCGAGCAGGATCGGCGTGAACACGCGCACGCCGTGGATGACGCCCCAGAGGTTCACGCCGAGCGCCCACTCCCAGTCGCGCACGGTGTTTTCCCACACCGGGCCGACCGGCGAGACCCCGGCGTTGTTGACCGCCACGTGCACCGCGCCGTAGCGCGCCAGCGCCGCCTGCGCCAGCGCCTCCACGTCCGCGGCTTTCGCGACGTCGCAGCGCACGCCCGCGACGTCGGCGCCGCCAGCGCGCAGCTCTGCCTCGGTGCGCGCGAGGGCGGCCGCATCGACGTCCGCGATCACCACGCGCATGCCCTCGCGGGCGAAACGCTCGGCCATGGCGCGGCCGAGGCCGCCCGCGCCGCCGGTGACGACGGCGACCCTGTCCCTGAAGTTTTTCATGCTCGGAAGACCGCGGCAGTGCGCGCATGCGCGCGCGTGGCAGGCCCCGGAAGCCCGGGGGACGAGGCGCGATTATGCGGGTTCGACGCGGGGCGCAGAAGCGCCGCCCGCGTCGCGCCGGCCGCCGGCGCCGTCAGACCGGCAGGACGTGGTCGTCCGCCACGACGAACACCTGGTCGTCGCGGCGGCGCTGGATCATGTAGCGGCCGGCGACGTCGCCGAAGGCCGGCAGGACGGCGTAATCGCTGGCGAGCCAGAAGCACGGCAGCCGCAGGCTCTCGCCGGGCCGCGTGCGCAGCACCGTCGCCGGGTGCAGATGCCCGGCGATGGCGTAGCCGCGCTTCGATTCCGACGGCTCGTGGCAGAGCGAGAACGGGTCGAGACGGTAAGGCTCGGGGACGACCCGCACGCGCAGCTCGGGTGGCGGGTCGCCGGCTCTGCCGTCCATGTTCCCGCGCACGAGCAGCAGCTCGAGGTCCGGGTGCGCCTCGCGCCACGCGAGGAGCCGGGCGACCGTGGCCTCGGTACGGGCGCCACGGTCGTGGAAGAAATCGCCGAGGAACACGATCCGCTTCACCTCATGGCGGGTGAGGATCGCGTCGAGCCGCGCCAGCGCGGCGGCGGTGGAGGTGCGCACCGGCTCCCCCGGTCGTCCCGCGAGCGGCATGCCGAAGTGCGCGTCCGCGACGAGGAGCGTTTTCTGGGCCGGCCAATACACGGCCCGCTCGGGCAGTAGGAGGAGCTCCTGGCCCTCGACGGTGACATGGGCGTCCGCGACGCGGCGAAGTTCGGTCATTCCGGCTCGGTTCTCGTAAGTGCTCGCTAGCGTTCGGTAAATGGGGGCGTCGGCGCCGGATTCAACGGCTGGGGCGGTCCTACAAGTTGCTGATCCGAATAGAAAACACGATTCCGACGCGGCTTCGGGCCGAGGAGTGTTCCCTACCGTCTCCATGCCAATGAGAGTCCGTTTGGGGCGAATCGTTCCGTGCCGGCGGGTGCGCGGCTAACATCCGCGGGCCGTGCGGCTGGCTCCCCATGATCCCCGCCCCTTCGCGCCTCGCCGCCCTCGGGGCGCTCTGCCTTGCCCTGCCGGCTGCGGGTGGCGAGCCCGCGGTCGCGGGCGCAGAGATCCCCCAGCGGATCGAGGTTCCGGGCACGGGCGACGACCGGATCACGGTCGATCTCTACGGGCCCGCGGCGGGCGCGCCCGCGCTCGTGCTGATCGGTCACGGATTCACCCGAAATCGCTCCAACCACGCCGCGCTCGCCCGCGAGCTCGCGCGCGCCGGATTCGCCGTGGCCGTGCCCGAGCTGCCGCACCTCGCCGACCACGCCGCGAACGCGCGGTCGCTCGGGCTCGTCGCGGACGCGCTCTCGCGCGCGAGCCCTGGCCCGAGGCCCGGCTTCGGGGCGCTACCGGTCATCTACGCCGGCTTCTCCGCGGGCGGCACGGCAGCGCTCGCAGCGGCTGTGGCGGACCCCAGGGCGCTCGGGTGGATCGGACTCGACCCGGTGGACCGCGGCGGGCTCGGCGCCGCGGCGGCATCCCGGCTCGACCACCCCGCCTATGTGTTTCACGCGCCCGCGAACCGGTGCAATGCGCAGTGGAACGCGGCTGCGATCGTTGCGGGGGCGCGCGACGTCACCGCGACCGAGGTGCCCTTCGCGTCCCATTGCGACTTCGAGGGGCCGACCGACGCGTTGTGCGAGCTCGCCTGCGGGGCTCCGCATCCCGGCCGGCAGGCGGCGATCCGCACGGCCGTCGTCGAGGCGGCCGAGGCGCTGGTTGCGCGCGGCGGGCGGGCGCGGCCCTAGCCCCGTTCCTGTCGACGCGCTAGACGCCCAGCCAGCGAGCCAGCGCGTCGAGGTCGGGGAAGGTCCAGGGCGGGGTGTCGGCGTGTTCCCACGCGGCGCCGGTGCGGTTGATCCACGCGGCGCGGAGGCCCGCCCCACGCGCGCCGAGCACGTCGAGCGCCGGGTCGTCGCCGACGTGGAGCGCGTCGGCCGGCGCGACGCCGAGCCGCGCGGCCGCGGACAGGAAGATCCCCGGGTCGGGCTTCCCGACACCAGCGTCGGCGGCCGAATGCGTGAACCGGAAGAGGCGGGCGAGACCGATTCGCGCGAGGTCGGCGTTGCCGTTGGTCACCGCGGCGACCGGGTAGCGGCCGGCGATGCGCTCGAGCGCCGCCACCGCTTCCGGGTAGGGCTCCACGGCGTTGCGCGCTTCGAGGAACACGGCCATCGCGTCATCGGCGAGCGCCGGGTCACAGCCGGTTCGCGCGAGCGCCGCGGCGATCGTCGCGCGGCGGATCCGGGTCACGTCGTGCGCCCACTCGGGCATCGTGGCTGCGACCTCGCCGCGGAGCGCCCACATCGCCGCGCGCGTGGGGTAGGCGGCGCGCACGGCCGGCGCGCTAGCGTCGAACCACGCGGCGAGCGCGGCCTCGGCGCGCTCGAGCGCGGGCGCAAGCGGCCAGAGCGTGTCGTCGAGGTCGAGCGTGATCGCGGCGATCATCGCGCAGCGATGCTCCTGCGGGCCCGGTCGACCCTCGCCCGCGCGCCCCGCGCACCGGGCGCCGCGCTCAATCCTCGCGCGGCACCGGCCGCGGCTTACGGTCGCCGTCGGTGGCGACGTAGGTGAGCGTCGCCTCGGTCACCTTCACCACCTCGACGTCCTCGGGGTTCCGGCTCGCGTAGACCTCGACGTTCACGGTGATGGAGGTAGTCCCGACGCGCACGATTTCGGCGTAGAAGGAGAGCAGATCCCCGATCAGCACGGGCTGCTTGAACAGGAACTGGTTGACCGCGACCGTCGCCACGCGGCCGCGGGCGCGCCGCGCCGCGAGCACGCCGCCGGCGATGTCCACCTGCGACATGATCCAGCCGCCGAAGATGTCGCCGTGCTGGTTCGCGTCGGCGGGCATCGGCACGACGCGCAGGACCGGTTCCTTCCCTTTGGGGAGCTGGACGGCTTCGGGCATGGCCACCGGATATACGGGGACGCCCCGGGTTCGTCAAGCGACGCGCGGCGCGGCTCCCCGGGCGCGGCCCGCGGCAGCCTAGGACGACGCGGCGAGGTCGAACGGCCGCGGGTCCGCGAGCAGCCGCGCGATCGTCGCGTCGAGATCGGCCCCGTGATTCAGGATCGCGTCGACGGCGGCGCTGACGGGCATGGCGACGCCGTGGCGCTGCGCGAGCGCCGCGACGCCCTCGGCCGAGTGCACGCCTTCCTGCACCGTGACGCGTTCGGCCAGCACGGCGCCGAGCTTCTTGCCCTCGCCGAGCGCGATCCCGAGCGACATGTTGCGCGACGTCGGGCTGTGGCAGGAGAGATCCATGTCGGCGATGCCCGAGAGCCCGAGGAAGGTCTCGAGCCGCGCGCCCATCGCGAGCCCGAGGCGCACCGCTTCGCCCAGGCCGAGCGCGACGAGCATCGAGCGGGCGTCGTTGCCGAGGCCCTTGCCGGTCACGATGCCGCAGGCGATGGCGACGACGTTCTTCAGCACGCCGCCGAGGTGCGCGCCGACCGGGTCGTCGGACACGACGACGCGAAAGCGCGGGTTGGCGATCGCGCGCGCGAGCCGCTCGCCGAGGGCGCGGTCGCGGCAGGCGAGCGCGACGGCCGTCGGCAGCTCCCGCGCGATCTCGTTCGCGAAGGAGGGGCCGGAGAGCACCGCGACCGGTGACCCTGGCAGCGTCTCGGCGAGCACGTCCGACATGAGCGCGCAGGTGCCCCGCTCGATGCCCTTCGAACAGGTCACGACGGGTGTTCCCGGCGCGAGGACGGGCGTGAGGGCGCGCGCGACCGCGCGCAGGTGCTGCGCGGGCGGCGCGAGGAGCAGGAAGTCCGCGCGCGCCGCGGCGGCGAGGTCTCCGGTGGCGACGATCCCGGGCGCGAGCGCGATTCCGGGGAGGAAGCGGGGATTGGCGCCTTGCGCATTGATCGCGGTGACGACCTCGGGTTCGCGCGCCCAGAGCGTCACGTCGTGGCCCGAGCGCCGCACCACGCAGGCCATCGCGGTGCCGAACGCGCCGCCGCCGATCACGCCGATCCTCGCCATGCGCGCAAGGCTAGGCGCCGGGCGGCGCAGCCGGTTGACGAAGGTCAAACGCGCGGGCCCCGTGCGACCCGCAGCGCGAAGGCATGCGGCCGCCTCTCGCGCGCTTCGCCGCAACGCGCCCGCGCGGGCGCGGGCCGAGCCCTGCGGGAGGGGAAGAAAAAGCCCGGCGCGAGGCCGGGCTCTTGCGGGCGAAGCGCCGGATCAGGCCTTGCCGCCCTCGGCGAGGTAGTGCATCGGGCCGCCGCGGAACGGCGCGAAGCCGGTGCCGAAGATGAGCCCGGCGTCGGCGAGGTCGGCGTCGGCGACGATGCCCTCGGCTACGGCCTTCTGCGCTTCGGCGAGATACGGTGCGATCAGGCGCCGGACGAGGTCCTCGGTCACCGGCCCCGCCTGGCCCTTCACCGGCTTGCCCTTCTCGTAGCGGTAGAAACCTTCGCCCGATTTCTTGCCGAGCTTGCCCGCCTCCAGCAGCCGCACGAGGCACGCGGGCGGCTTCGCGTCCGCGCCGGCGAGCGCCTTGCCGGCGGCCGCGCAGATGTCGAGCCCTACGGTGTCGGCGAGCGCGATCGGCCCCATCGGCATGCCGAACTGCTCGGCGGCGCGGTCCAGCGTCTCGGGGGCGATGCCCTCGTCCACCATCCGGAACGCGTTCGCGAGGTAGGGGCCGAGGACGCGGTTCACGAGGAACCCGGGCGCGTCCTTCACCGCGAGCGGCAGCTTGTCGATCTGGCGCACGAAGGCGGCCGCATCGCGTGCGAGCTCGGGCCGCGTCGCTTCGCCTTTCACCACCTCGACGAGCATCATCTGCGGCACCGGGTTGAAGAAGTGGATGCCGACGAGGCGCGCCGGGTCCTTCATCCGGGCCGCGATGTCGGCGAGCTTGAGGCTCGACGTGTTGGTGGCGAGGATCGCGCCGGGCTTCGCGCGGGCCTCGACCGCGGCGAAGAGGTCCTGCTTCACCTCGAGGTTCTCGAAGATCGCCTCGATGACGACGTCGGCCCGGCGCACGCCCTCGCCGGCCACGTCGGGGATGAGGCGGTCGAGCGCGTCGCGCGCGCGGTACTTGTCCTTGATGCGCTTTCTCACGAGCTCGTGCGCGCGCTTCATCGCCGGCGCGAGCTTCTCGGCGCTCTGGTCCTGGAGCGTCACCGTGAGGCCGCGCATCGCGCAGACCGTGGCGATGTCGCCGCCCATCACGCCGGCGCCGATCACGTGGACGTGCTTCGCCGCGAAGCCGCTCTCCTTGCCGAGCGCCTTCAGCCGCTCCTGCAGGGCGAAGACGCGGATCAGGTTGCGCGTCGTCGGGTGCGCGGCGAGCGTCGCCATGGACGCAGGACTGCCGGCGGGCGGCGCGAACGGGTCGCCGTCGTACTTTTGCCAGAGCTCGATGATGGCGTAGGGCGCCGGGTAGTGCTCCGGGCGGGCCCGCTTGGCCACCTGCTTGCGCGCCATGTTCGCCACCACGGCCTTCAGCGGGCCGGCCATCATCCGCTCCTTGAGCGGGAGCTTCTTCTGCGGCGGGGCCTCGAGCGCCATCATGCGCGCCGCGTTCTCCATCACGCGTGGCGGCACGGCCGCGTCCACGAGGCCGATGCGCTTCGCCTTGCGCGCGTCTACGCTCTTGCCGGTGAGCATGAGGTCCAGCGCGGCCGACGGGCCGACGAGCCTCGGCAGGCGCATGACCCCGCCCCAGCCGGGCAGGATGCCGAGCATCACCTCGGGCAGCGCGAAACGCGTCGCCGGCTCGTCCACGGCGATGCGGTAGCGGCACGCGAGCGTGACCTCGAGGCCGCCGCCCATCGCGAAGCCGCGCACCAGCGCCACCGTCGGGAAGGGCACCGCGGCGAGCTTGTTGAACGTGTCCCAGCCGCGGCGCACGATCGCGAGCGCGTCCGCGACGCTCGCCGCCGCCTTGAATTCCTCGACGTCGGCGCCGGCGATGAAGCCCGAGTCCTTGCCGGAGCGCAGGATCATGCCACGTGGCTTCCGCGCGACGAGGTCGTCGACGAGCGAGGCGAGCTCCTCCATCACCTCCCGGGAGAAGGTGTTGGTCGAGGCGCCCTGCCGGTCCATGGTGACCCACGCGAGGCCGTCGCGGTCGGTCGCCACGCGGAAGTGCCGGTACTTCGCGTTGAGGCCTTCGTCGGCCTGGAAGACGGGTTCTGCGGGATGCATGTCGGTCCTTTCGTTTCCCTGCCGGCGCTCACAGCGCCTCGACGAGCATGGCGCCGCCCTGGCCGCCGCCGATGCAGATCGCGGCCATGCCGCGCTTGCCGCCGCTGCGGCGGAGCACGTTCAACACGTGCAGCACGATGCGCGCGCCGGAAGCGCCCACGGGGTGGCCGAGCGCGATCGCGCCGCCGTCCACGTTGAGCTTCTCCGGGTCGAGCTCGCCGAGCGGGCGCGCGAGCCCGAGCTGCTCTTCGGCGTATTTCGCGTCCCGCCACGCCGCGAGGCAGCCCAGTACCTGCGCGGCGAACGCCTCGTTGATCTCCCAGGCGTCGAGGTCGTTCAGCCCGAGGCCGTGGCGGGCGAGGATCGGCGTCGCGGCGTGGACCGGCCCGAGGCCCATCTGCGCGGGGTCGAGGCCCGCCCACTGCGAATCGACGATGCGGCCGACCGGCTCGAGCCCGTGGCGCTTCACGCCTTCCTCGCTCGCGAGCACGAGCCACGCCGCGCCGTCGGTGACCTGCGAGGAGTTGCCCGCGGTGACGGTGCCGTATTTCTTGTCGAAGAAGGGCTTGAGCTTCGCGAGCCCCGCCATCGACGAGTCGCGGCGCACGCCGTCGTCGAGGGCGTAGAGGTGGCCGTGGTCGTCGAAGACCGGGATCACCTCGGCGCGGCGGTCGGCCGACTTCCCGTCGAGGACGCCCTCGTCCTGCGCGCGGGCGACGCGCTGGTGGCTGCGCACGGCGAATTCGTCCTGGTCCTCGCGGCTGATCCGGAAGCGCCAGGCGAGGTTCTCCGCGGTCTGCCCCATGATCAGGCCGACGTTCGGGTCGGTGAGCCCCTTCATGATGCCGATCACGGGCGCGAGGTTCGCGAGCTTGAAGCGCGCCAACACGGCCGCCTTCTGCCCGGAGGTCTTCGCGGCGTAGAAGTTCGCGAGCCAGTGGACCATCGTCTCGGAGAAGAGGAGCGGCGCGCGCGAGAGCGCGTCCACGCCGCCGGCGAGCACCAGGTGCGAGCGTCCCGCCTCGATGTTGGCGATCGCCGAGTCGAGCGCCTGCATGCCCGAGGCGCAGTTGCGCATCACCGTCCAGCCCGGCACCCGCTGGCCGGCGCCGAGCCGCAGCGCGACCACGCGCCCGATGTTCACTTCGTCCGCCGAGGGCGATGCCGCGCCGAGGATCACCTCGTCGAGGTCGCTGGGGGCGAACGGCTGGCGGTTGAGCAGCGCCCGGCCGGCCTGGGTGGCGAGGTCGCCCGCCATGAACGGGCCGGGCTTGCCTTTCGCCTTGAGGAACGGCGTGCGCGCGCCGTCGATGATGTAGATCGGTTTCGTCGTCACGGATTTCTCTCCTCGAGGATGCCCGGCCGCGAGGTGCGCCGCGCGGGCTGTGCGTACGTGACCCGATTCCCGGTCACCCGCGCCGCGCGCCCCGCGGCCGAAGCATTCCAATCGCCGCGCCTAGCGGCAGTAGCGCTGGAAGTCCCGCTGCGCGTCGTTGCAGTCGGTGATCGGCTGGTCGTCGTAACGGTTTCGCTGCGTGTGCGCCATGCGGACCTCGCAGTAGTACGTGGCGCGCTTCGCGGCGGCCTCGCAGTCCCGCGACGACCCCGGGTGCACCGTGTAGCGCGAGCTCGGCTCGACGTTCGCCCAGGGCCGCAGGCCGGAGCCGTCGAGCGAGCCGCAGCCGCCGGCGAGCGTCGCGCAGGCCGCGGCCGCCCAGGCGAGCGTCGCACCGCGCCTCATGCGGCCGCCCGGTGTTTCGCCGGCTTCGCGGCTTCCGCGGCGCCGAAGTCCTGGGGGAAGTCGTCCACGCGGACGACCTGGTCGCGGAGCTTCGCGGCGCGGGCGAGGATCGCCTGCTCGGCCGCGGAAACGACGTTCGCGGCGACGGCTGCCTGCACGAGCTCTTCCGCCGAGCGGCCGGCGATGCGCTTCTCCTTCGCCGCGGCGCGGATCTTCGCCTCGACGGCCTCGGCCTTGACGGTCGCGTCGAGCGCCGCTTCGAGGGTGCTCACGATGTCGGCCTCGCCCTTGGCGATGAACATTCCCGCGGTGAGGCGGTCGCGCGTCGCCGAAGGCTCGGTGGCGAGCCGCGCGACCTTCTGGCCGAGCCGGTCGGCGGGCGCGCGCGCGGGCTTGCCGAGCGGGAACACGAACCGGCGGAGCACCGCCGCCACGGCCCGCGCGGGGAAGTTCTCCAGCACGCCCTCGAAGGCGGTCTGGGCGCGGAACAGCGCGTCCTGCACCGACCAGTCGAGGAGCGGCCGGTCGGCCTGCTGCCGCCCCTCGTCCTCGTAGCGCTTCAGCGCCGCCGAGGCGAGGTACAGCATCGACAGGATGTCGCCGAGCCGGGCGGAGAGCTTCTCGCGGCGCTTGAGCTCGCCGCCCAGGACCAGCATGGAGACGTCCGCCAGGAAGGCGAACGCGGCGGCGAAACGCGTGAGCGCGCGGTAGTAGCCGCGCGCTTCCGGCGCGACGTTGGCCGGGACGTCCACGAAACGGGCGCCGGTGAGCCCGGTGACGAGCGCGCGCGCGCCGTTCGCGACGGTGAAGCGGACGTGGCCCCAGAAGGCGCGGTCGAACTCCGCCGCGGCCTTCGCGCGATCCGCCTCGCGGGTGGCGAGCATCTCCTTGAGCACGTAGGG
>JAOAEA010000039.1:36468-36935 GCA_026417035.1 Burkholderiales bacterium | reverse complement strand
GCGAGCGCATGGTGCGCGTGGCGTCCTCTTCGTCGCTGACGATCACAACGCGGGCGTGCCGCAGGCAGGCCTCGACCGACGCGCCCTCCTTGAGGAACTCGGGGTTCGAGACCACGGCGAAGGGGAAGTCCTGCCCGCGCGCGCCGAGCTCCTCGCGGATCGCGCCGCGCACGGCATCCGCGGTGCCGACCGGCACCGTGGACTTGTCGACGACCAGCCGGTAGCCGTCCATGTGCCGGCCGATGTTGCGGGCGGCGGCGACGACGTGCGAGAGGTCCGCCGAGCCGTCTTCGTCGGGCGGCGTGCCGACCGCGATGAACTGGATGCGCCCGTGGGCGACGCTCGCCGGGATGTCGGTGGTGAAGCGCAGCCGCCCCGCCGCGCGGTTGCGCGCGACCACCGCATCGAGCCCGGGCTCGTGGATCGGGATGCCGCCCGCCTCGAGGATCGCGATCTTGCGGGCGTCC
>JAOAEA010000039.1:0-36458 GCA_026417035.1 Burkholderiales bacterium | reverse complement strand
CCCACCCGCCGCAGGCCGGGCACTGCCAGTAGTACTGCCGCGCGCGGAAACCGCAGCTCTCGCAGCGGTAGCGCGCGAGGTTGCGCGTCTGCGCGTGAACCAGCCCCTTCACGAGCTCGAGGTCCTGGCGGCTCTCGGGCGGCGCGGTGAGGATGTTCGCTTCCATCATCCGGTCGAGCCCGGAGAGCGTCGGGTTGCGGCGCAGCTCGTCGCGTACCAGCGCGTACGCCGGGCCGGGCCCCTCGAGCTCGAGCGCGGCGCGGTAGGCCGCGTCGAGCACGTCGAGCGACGGGTAGCGGGCGAGATAGTCCTTGAGCACCGCGAGGCCCTCGGCGGCGCGGCCGAGCGCGCCGTAGCTCGCCATGAGGCGGCCGGCGACGAGCGCGAGGAAGGGCGGATCCTGCCGCTCGATCTCGCGCCAGCGCTCCACGGCGAGCGCGTGGTTCCCCGCCTTGGCCGCCGCTTCGCCGAGCAGCAGGTTCGCGCGCGCGCAGCGCCGGTTCACCTTCAGGGCGGCTTCGAGGTGGCGCTCCGCGGCCGCGGCATCGCCCTTCGAGGCCGCGGCGACGGCGAGCTCGCAGTGGAAGTTCGCGATCTCCTTCGCGCGCGACTGGCCGCCGTCCTCGGCGAGCTCCGTCGCGACCGCGATCGCCTTCTCCCACTCCTTCTCGAGCTGGTAGATCTCGAGCAGGCTCGCCCGCGCCTCCATCCGGTAGCTCGAGTCGAGGAGCTTCGTGAACGTCTCCTCGGCCCGGTCGAGGAGGCCCGCCTTCAGGTAGTCCTGGCCGAGCTCCGCGAGGGCGGCGAGCCGCTGCTCGGCCGAGAGCCCGGCGCGCTCCAGGAGGTTGCGGTGCATGCGGATCGCACGGTCGGTCTCGCCGCGGCGCCGGAACAGGCTGCCGAGCGCGAAGTGCAGCTCCACCGTGTCGGGATCGACCTTCACCACCTCGATGAACGCGTCGATCGCCTTGTCGGGCTGCTCGGAGAGGAGGAAGTTGAGGCCGCGGAAGTAGGAGCGGGGCAGCGTCCGCGACTCGGTGACGAGGTGCTTGATGTCGATCCGCGCGGCGAGCCACCCGAGGCCGAAGAAGGCCGGCAGCGCGAGCAGCCACCACGGCTCGAAATCGATCAACGCGCGCTCCCGGCTAGTACTGCGAGGGGACGTCCGCTGCGGGATCCGGCGGCGGGACGGGTTCGGCGCCCTTGCGCGCGCCCGCGGCGGCCTCCGCACGCAGCGCCGCGATCTCGCGGCGCTGCCGGGCGAGCCCCGGCAGGCAGGCGAGGATGCCGAGCGCGGCCCCGCACGCGAGCACGACGAGCACGACCAGCGCGAGCGGGGCGTGCCAGGCCGCGTCGAACAGCAAGCGGACCGTCACCGGCTCGGTGTTCTTGGCGGCGAGCAGGAACACCGCCGCGAACAGGACGATCCGCGCGCCCCAGGAGAGGGCTTTCAGGAGGCTCTTCACGGCCGACGCCTGTCGTTCTCGCTTCCGGTTGCGCCGGATCCTGCGCCGCGCGCGGGCGGGGGCCCGGAGCGGGGCGAAGGCGTGCGTACGGGCCGCGACGCTGCCGCCCCGGGGCCGCCCGCGCGCCGGGCCGGCGGCGTGATGCAAGACGCCCGGATGACAGCGACGCGGACCCTGCCGGAAAGCCTCCCCCGAGCGAAGAGCGCGTCTTGCGTCACTGGCTTTGGGGATCCAAAAGGGGGTGTGGCCCCTTTTGCATCATCAACCTGCTAGGCCGCCGCCTTCTGGTCGACGCGCTCGCGCAGCTCCTTGCCGGCCTTGAAGTGCGGCACGAACTTCTCCGGCACCATCACCTTCTCGCCCGACTTGGGGTTGCGGCCGACGCGCGCCGGGCGGTGGTTGAGCCCGAAGCTGCCGAAGCCGCGGATCTCGATGCGCTGGCCCGAGACGAGGCTCTGGGTCATGGCGTCGAGGATCATCTTCACCGCGAACTCGGCGTCCTTCGCGACGAGCTGCGGATAGCGGGCGGCGAGCCGCGCGATGAGCTCCGACTTGGTCATCTCGAGCGCCTCCGGGCCTACTGCTGCGCGTCCTTCGCCCCGAGCTTCGCCTTGAGCAGCGCGCCGAGGTTGGTGCTCCCGGTGGCGGCCGAGGACTCCGCCGCGAGCTTCTGCATCGCCTCGCTCTCGTCGGCGGCGTCCTTGGCCTTGATCGAGAGGTTGATGCCGCGGTTCTTGCGGTCGATGTTGATGATCATCGCGCGCACCGTGTCGCCTTCCTTGAGGTGCGTGCGCGCGTCCTCGACGCGGTCGCGCGCGATCTCGGAGGCGCGCAGGTAGGCCTCGACGCCGTCGGCGACCTCGACGGTCGCGCCCTTCGCGTCGACCGACTTGACCGTGCCGGTCACCACCGCGCCCTTCTCGTGGGTCGCGACGAAGTTCGAGAACGGATCGCCCTCGAGCTGCTTGATGCCGAGCGAGATGCGCTCGCGCTCGACGTCGATCGACAGCACCACCGCCTCGACCTCGTCGCCCTTCTTGTAGTTGCGCACGGCTTCCTCGCCCGGCTGCGACCACGACAGGTCCGAGAGGTGCACCAGGCCGTCGATGCCGCCGGGCAGGCCGATGAAGATGCCGAAGTCGGTGATCGACTTGATCTGGCCGCGCACCTTCTCGCCCTTGCGGTGGTTCTGCGCGAACTCCTCCCACGGGTTCGGCATGCACTGCTTCATGCCGAGCGAGATGCGGCGCCGGTCCTCGTCGATCTCGAGGATCATCACCTCGACCTCGTCGCCCACCTGCACGACCTTCGACGGATGGATGTTCTTGTTGGTCCAGTCCATCTCGGACACGTGCACCAGGCCCTCGATGCCCGCCTCGATCTCGACGAACGCGCCGTAGTCGGTGAGGTTGGTGACCCGGCCGAAGAGGCGCGTGCCCTGCGGGTAGCGGCGCCCGATGCCGACCCACGGGTCCTCGCCGAGCTGCTTCATGCCGAGCGAGACGCGGTTCTTCTCGGCGTCGAACTTGAGCACCTTCGCGGTGACCTCGTCGCCGACCGCGAGCACCTCGGACGGGTGCTTCACGCGGCGCCAGGCGAGGTCGGTGATGTGCAGCAGGCCGTCGATACCGCCGAGGTCCACGAACGCGCCGTAGTCGGTGATGTTCTTGACGATGCCCTTGACGATCGCCCCCTCCTGCAGCGACGCGAGCAGCGCCTCGCGCTCGGCGCCGGCGGTCTCCTCGAGCACGGCGCGGCGCGACACGACCACGTTGTTGCGCTTGCGGTCGAGCTTGATGACCTTGAACTCCATCGACTTGCCCTCGTAGGGCGTCGTGTCCTTCACCGGGCGCAGGTCGACGAGCGAACCGGGCAGGAACGCCCGGATGCCGCTGATCATGACCGTGAGGCCGCCCTTCACCTTGCCCGTGATGGTGCCGGTGACCTTCTCGCCGGTCTCCATCGCCTTCTCGAGGTTGAGCCAGGCGGCGAGCCGGCGCGCGCGGTCGCGCGAGAGGCGCGTCTCGCCGTAGCCGTCCTCGAGCGCCTCGATCGCGACGGAAACGAAGTCGCCCGGCTTGACTTCCACCTCGCCGCGGTCGCCGCGGAACTCCTCGACGGGGATGAAGCTCTCGGACTTGAGCCCGGCGTTGACGACCACGAAGTTCTGGTCGACGCGGACCACTTCCGCGGTGATGACCTCGCCCACGCGCATCTCCTTGCGCGTGAGGCTCTCCTCGAACAGTTGGGCGAAGCTCTCTTTCGGCGCGGCCGTGGCGGAAACGTTGGACATGCTGGTTTACCTGTGGTGGCCCGCAGCGGGCGCCGCGGTGGCGGCTCGGGAGCGTGAGGCCTCGCGTGCGGGGCTGGTTGCAAAACGGCGGTCGCGCCCGGCGCGCCGCCACCTCTCTCTCATGCTGTCTCGCGAAACCACGCGACGACCGTGGCGACCGCCTCGGCGATCGTCATCCCCGTCGTGTCGAGGAGCCGCGCGTCGGGCGAGCGGACGAGCGGCGCGACGGGGCGCGATGCATCGCGCGCGTCGCGTTCGCGAAGGTCCAGCAAAAGAGTCGAGATGTTAGCAGGGATTCCTTTGTCGATCAACTGCTTATACCGCCGCTCCGCCCGGACCTCGGCGCTCGCCGTCAGGAACACTTTGAGCCGGGCGTCCGGGAACACCACCGAGCCCATGTCGCGGCCATCGGCCACGAGCCCCGGGGGCCGCCGGAAGGCGCGCTGGCGCTCGAGCAGCGCCGTCCGCACGCCCGCAAGCGAGGCCACCCGGGAGGCGCCCGCCGAGCACGACTCGGTGCGCAGCGCGTCGGTGACCACCTCGCCCGAGAGCAGGATGTCGCTGCCGCAGAACTCGGCGGGAAGCCGCTCGGCCAGCGCGGCGAGCCGCGGCTCGTCGTCGAGCCGCAACCCGGCGCGGCCCGCAGCCAGCGCCACCAGCCGGTAGAGGGCGCCGCTGTCGAGGTAGTGGAACCCGAGCGCCGCGGCGACGCCCTGCGCCACGGTCCCCTTCCCGGAGGCCGAGGGGCCGTCGATCGCGATGACCGGCACGTCCGGGGGCGAGGCGTTCCCGTTCATGGCCGGCTTCTATCGGGCCGATCGGAACAAGCGAATGCGCGCGTCGCGCCGCCCCGCTAGCATCGCCGCATCACAGTCATCCACGGAGATTCCGCCATGGCCAAGACCCTCTCCTTCGGCGCCGTCCACATGAGCGTCGCGTTCGGCGTCGGCTACGTCATGACCGGCAGCGTCGCGGTCGGGGGCGCGCTCGCGCTCGTCGAACCGCTCGTGAACACGATCGCCTACTTCTTCCACGAGAAGGTGTGGGAGCGTTTCCGCCGCCCCGCCGCCGGCAGCGGCGCGCGGCCGCCGCGCGCGGCACCGGCCTGAGCGCGCGCCCGCCCCTCCGCTAGCCACGGACGATGCTCCGCAGCGCGTCGAAGTAGCCGGGGAACGTCTTCGCGACACAGCCCGGATCGTTGATGCGCACGGGGACCCCGGCGAGGCACACGAGCGAGAAGCACATCGCCATGCGGTGGTCGTCGTAGGTGTCGATCGCCGCGCCCGGCGTGAGGCCGCCCGCCGGGGGCGCGATGCGCAGGCTGTCGGCGCCCTCCTCGACTGCCGCGCCCACCTTCCGCAGCTCCGCCGCCATCGCGGCGAGGCGGTCGGTCTCCTTGACCCGCCAGCTCGCGACGTTGCGGATCGTGCTCGGCCCGTCGGCGAAGAGCGCGAGCACCGCCGCTGTCATCGCCGCGTCCGGGATGTGGTTGAGGTCGGCGTCGAGCGCCCTGAGCGGCGGCCGGCCGCGCGTCTCGATCCAGTCGTCGCCCAGGGTGACGCGCGCGCCCATGCGCTCGAGCACTTCGACGAAGCGCACGTCGCCCTGGATGCTCGCGCGCCCCACGCCGGCGACGCGCACCGGGCCGCCGCCCACCGCGCCGGCGGCGAGGAAGTACGAAGCCGACGACGCGTCGCCCTCGACGTGGATCACGCCCGGGCTGCGGTAGCGCGCGTCCGCGGGCACGACGAAGCGGGACCAGCCCTCGCGGCGCACCGCGACGCCGAAGCGCTCCATGAGGTTGAGCGTGATCTCGACGTACGGCTTCGAGATGAGCTCGCCCGCGACCTCCACCGCGATCGGCCGGCGCAGGAGCGGCAGCGCCATGAGCAGCGCCGTGAGGAACTGGCTCGAGACGTTGCCGCGCACCGAGACGCTCGCGGCGCCGGTGTCGCGGAAGGGCCGGATCTCGAGCGGCGGGAAGCCCTCGGCCCCGAGATAGCGGATGTCGGCGCCCAGGGGACGCAGCGCGTCGACGAGGTCGCCGATCGGGCGCTCGTGCATGCGCGCGACGCCGGCGAGACGATAGGTGCCGCCCGCGAGCGCGAGCACCGCCACGAGCGGCCGGAAGGCGGTGCCGGCGTTCCCGAGGAAGAGGTCCGCCGAGCTCGCGGGCACCCGTCCGCCCGCGCCGGCGACGCGGTAGTCGCGCGCATCGCCGACGCGCTCGACACGGATGCCGAGCGCCGCGAGCGCCTCGAGCATCCGCGCGGTGTCGTCGGATTCGAGCAGGCCGCGGACCTCGGTCCCGCCCTCGGCGAGCGCTGCGAGGAGCAGCGTCCGGTTCGAGATGCTCTTCGAGCCCGGGAGCGTCACCGTGCCCGCGACGCCCGCGACGGGCGCGAGGTCGAGGAACGGCACGCCGCCCCGGGCGCCGCTCACTTGCGCTCCTCCGTTTCGATGCGCGCGAGCCAGGCGTTGCGGGCTGCGCGCGCTTCGGCGAAGACGCGCTCGATGCCGGCCGCGTCCCCCGCCGCGAGCATCCGCGCGATCTCGCCGAGCTCCCCCCGGTAGCGGTCGAGCGCGGCGGCGAGCCGCTCCCGGTTGGCGAGGCAGATGTCGCGCCACATCTCCGGATGGCTCGAGGCGATGCGCGTGAAGTCGCGGAACCCGCCGGCGGCGTACTCGAAGAGCGTCGCGGCGTTCGGCTGCCCGGCGAGCTCGTGCACCAGCGCGAAGGCGAGAAGATGCGGGAGGTGGCTCACCGCGGCGAAGACCTCGTCGTGCTCCGCGGCGCTCATCGCGCGCACCTCCGCCCCGCACGCCTCCCACGCCGCCGTGACGAGCGCGACGGCGCGCGCATCGGTCTCCGGCGCCGCGGTGATCACGGTCTTGCGCCCGCGGAAGAGATCCGCGCGCGCCGCGTCCGCCCCGCTCGCTTCCGCCCCGGCGATCGGGTGGCCGGGGACGAACCGCGTCCACGCCGCGCCGAGAACGGCGCGCGCTGCCGCCACGACGTCCTGCTTGGTGCTGCCGGCATCGGTCACCACCGTGCCCGCATCGAGGTGCGGCGCGATGCGCCCGAGCACCACGCCCGTCTGGCCGACGGGCATCGCGAGCATCACGAGGTCGGCGCCGGCGAGGGCGGCCGCGGCATCGTCTGCGGACTCGTCGATCACGCCGAGCGCGCGCGCGCGCTCGAGGCTCGCCCGCGTGCGTCCGAGGCCGACGACGCGGCCGACGCGCCCGGATTGCTTCAGCGCGAGGGCGAACGAGCCGCCGATCAGGCCGACGCCGGCGACGACGAGCTTCGCGAGCTTGAGGTCCGGGGACATGGCGCCGCGTGGCTACGCGGACGAGCGCGCCCGGCCGGTCCCCGCCTGCGCTCGCCCGCCGGTCATTGCGCGAGCGACCGGGCGAGCGCAGCGAGGAACCGCGCGTTCTCCTCGGGAAGGCCCACCGTCACCCGCAGGTGGTCCGGCATCCCGTAGCCGCCGACCGGCCGCACGATCACGCCCTGGCGCAGCAGCGACTGATAGACGGCGGCGGCGCGTGGCGCGGCGTCCCGGCGCGGGATGGCCACGCTCACGAAGTTGCCGTGCGAGGGAATCCACGCGAGGCCCATGCGCGCGAAGCCCTCGGTGAGCTGCGCCATGCCGGCGCGGTTCAGCGCGTAGCTCTTCGCCATGAACTCGGCGTCGCCGAGGGCCGCGACCGCCGCCGCGAGCGCGAGGTTGTTGACGTTGAACGGCTGGCGCACCCGGTTCAGGAGGTCGGCCACCCGCGGATGGCACACGGCATAGCCGACACGCAGCCCGGCGAGACCGTAGGCCTTCGAGAACGTGCGCGTCACCACGAGGTTCGGGTGCTCGCGGATCCAGGCGACGGTGTCGGCGCGCAGCGCCGGGGCGAGGTATTCGTTGTAGGCCTCGTCGAGGACGACCGCCACCGACCGCGGCGCGCGTTCGAGGAAGCGGCGCACGGCGTCGGCCGGTAGGAAGGTGCCGGTCGGGTTGTTCGGGTTGGCGATGAAGACGACGTGCGTGTCGGCGCGGATCGCGGCGAGCATCGCGTCGAGGTCGTGGCCGTAGTCGCGCGCCGGCACCACGATGCTCGCGGCGCCGCGGGCCTGCGTGGCGAGCGGATACACGGCGAAGGCGTGTTGGGCGAACACGCTCGACCGCCCCGGCCCGAGGAACGCCGCGGCGACCATCTCGAGCAGGTCGTTCGAGCCGTTGCCGAGGACGACCGCCTCGGGCGCGACGCCGTGCTTCGCCGCGACGGCCGCCACGAGGTCGTACTGGTCGGGGTAGCGCGCGAGCTCGGGAATCGCCGCCTCGATCGCCGCGCGCGCCTTCGGCGAGAGGCCGAGCGGATTCTCGTTCGACGCGAGCTTGACGATGCTCGCCGCGTCGAGCCCGAGATCGCGCGCGAGCTCGGTGATCGGCTTGCCGGGCTGGTAAGGCGAGATCGCACGCACGTGGTCCGGCGCGCGCTCGCAGAGGTCGAGCGGTTCGGGGGCGGGCGAAGGCTGGGCGCTCATGGGATGGCCGCGGGATAGGAGCCGAGCACTTTGAGGAACGGCGCGAGCCCCGCTAGCTCGGCGAGCGCCGCGGCGACCGGCGGGTCGGCCCGATGCCCGACGAGGTCGACGTAGAACATGTACTCCCACGTGCCGAGCCGCGACGGGCGCGATTCGATCCGGCACATCGAGACGCCGTGCCGGGCGAGCGGCGTGAGCAGCGCGTGCACCGCGCCGGGCCGGTTCGGGGCCGACATCACGAGCGAGGTGTGGTCCGAGCCCGTCGGGACGCACTCCTGGCGCCCGAGCACGAGGAACCGCGTCAGGTTGTTCGGCTCGTCCTCGATGTTCGCCGCGAGGATCCTGAGGCCGTAGCGCTCCGCGGCGAGCGCGGGGCCGATCGCGCACGCGCCGGGGTCCGCCGCGGCGAGCCGCGCGGCCTCGGCGTTGCTCGCGACGGGCACGCGCTCGGCCGCGGGCAGGGTGCGGGCGAGCCACGCCTGGCACTGGCCGAGCGACTGCGCATGCGAGTACACGCGCGTGACGCCCTCCAGCGTGTCGCTCGCACGCATCGCGTTCTGATGCACCTGCAACACGACCTCGGCGCAGATCGAGAGCGGCGTGGAGAGCAGCAGATCGAGCGTGCGGCCGACGGTCCCCTCGGTCGAGTTCTCGACCGGCACCACCGCGTATTGGGTCGCGCCGGTCTCGGCCTGGCGGAAGACCTCGTCGATGCTCGCGCAGGCGACCGCCTCGGCGGCGTGCCCGAACTGCCTGCGCAGCGCCATCTCGCTGAACGTCCCGGCCGGGCCGAGGAAGCCCACCGCGAGCGGCGACTCGAGGGCACGGCACGCGGACATCACCTCGACGAAGATCCGCCGCACCGACTCGGCCGGGAGCGGCCCGGGGTTCGCCGCGCTCACCTTGCGCAGCACCTCGGCCTCGCGCTCGGGCCGGTACACGGGGCCGTCGCCCTTCAGCCGGCCGATCTCGCGGGCGAGCTCGGCGCGGCGCGCGAGCCGCGCGACGATCTCGGCGTCGATGGCGTCGATCTCGGCGCGGCGGCGGGCGAGCTCGTCGGACACCGCTAGGCCCCGTCCGGCGCCGGCAGGTAGCGCACGCCGAGCACCCCGTCGATCGCCCGGATCGCGGCGAGCACCGGCGCGGCCACCGGGCTGTCGACGTCCACCAGCGTGTAGGCCATCTCGCCCTTCGACTTGTTCATCATGTTGTGGATGTTGAGCCCCGCCTTGCCCATCGCCGCGGAGATCTGGCCCACCATGTTGGGGACGTTGCGGTTGGCGATCGCCACGCGGAAGCGCGACTCGCGCGGCATCACCACGTTCGGGAAGTTCACGGCGTTCACGACGTTGCCGTGCTCCAGGTAATCGCGCACCTGGTCGGCCACCATCACCGCGCAGTTGTCCTCGGCCTCGCGGGTGGACGCGCCGAGGTGCGGCAGCGCGACGACGCCGGCGTGGCCGACGAGCTTCGCCGTCGGGAAGTCGGTGACGTACGCCTTGAGGCGATGGCCCGCGAGCGCGGCGAGCACCGCGGCGTCGTCGACGATGCCCTCGCGCGAGAAGTTGAGCAGCACCGCGCCGTGGCGCATGTGTGCCAGCCGCGCCGCGTCGATGAGGTGGCGCGTCGCCGCCGTGAGCGGGACGTGCAGCGACACGAAGTGCGCGGCCTTCAGCACCTCGTCGATCGACGCCGCCTTGCGCACCTGCGCCGGCAGGCTCCACGCGGCGTCCACGGTGATCTCCGGGTCGTAGCCGAGGACGTTCATGCCGAGCTTGATCCCGGCGTCGGCCACGAGCGAGCCGATCCGCCCGAGCCCGACCACCCCGAGCGTGTGGTGCGGCAGCTCGACGCCGGCGAACTGCTTCTTGCCCTCCTCGACGCGCTTCTCGAGCGCCGCGTCGTCCTCGCCCGCGAGGCCGGCGACGAAGCCGAGCGCCGGCACGAGGTTGCGCGCCGCCATCAGCATCCCCGCGAGCACCAGCTCCTTGACCGCGTTCGCGTTCGCGCCCGGCGCGTTGAACACCGGCACGCCGCGCGCGCTCATCGCCGCGACCGGGATGTTGTTGGTGCCGGCGCCGGCGCGGCCGATCGCCTTGACCGATTCGGCGATCGGCATCGCGTGCATGTCCGCGGAGCGCACGAGCACGGCGTCGGGGCGCGCGACGTCCTTGCCGACGTTGTAGCGCTCGGCGGGCAGGCGCTTCAGGCCCGCGGGCGAGATCTGGTTCAGGACGAGGATCTGGAAGCGGTCGGGCATCGCGTCAGCCGTGTTTCGCCTCGAACTCTTTCATGTAATCGACGAGGCAGCGCACCCCCTCGATCGGCATCGCGTTGTAGATCGACGCGCGCATGCCGCCGACCGAGCGGTGTCCCTTGAGCTGCACCATGCCGCGCTCCTTCGCGCCCTTCAGGAACGCCTCGTCGAGGCGCTCATCGCGCAGCGTGAAGGGCACGTTCATGAGCGACCGGTCGCAGTTGCGGACCGGGCTGCGAAAGAAGGCCGACGCGTCGAGGAGGTCGTAGAGGAGCTTCGCCTTCGCGCGGTTCTTCTCGGCGATCGCGGCGAGCCCGCCGGCCGCCTTGAGCCACTTGAAGACGAGCCCGGCGATGTAGATCGCGTAGGTCGGGGGCGTGTTCGACATCGACTGCGCGTCGGCGTGGACCTTGTAGTCGAGCATGCCGGCCGTGCCCTTCGGCGCACGGCCGAGGAGATCGTCGCGCACGATGACGATGGTGAGGCCCGCGGGGCCGATGTTCTTCTGCGCGCCGGCGTAGATCAGGCCGAACTTCGTGACGTCCACCGGCCGCGACAGGATGTCGGAGGACATGTCGGCCACGAGCGGCACGGCCCCGGTGTCCGGCACCCAGTGGAACTCGACGCCGCCGATGGTCTCGTTAGAGCAGATGTGCACGTACGCCGCCTGCGGGTCGAGCTTCCAGGCCGACTGCTCCGGGACGTAGGTGAAGTTCGCGTCCTCGGCGGTGGCGGCGACGTTCACCTCGGCGAAGTTCTTCGCCTCCTTGATCGCCTTCTTCGACCACTCGCCGGTGTTGACGTAGTCGGCCCGCTTGCGGCCGCCGAGCAGGTTGATCGGGACCATCGCGAACTGCAGCGTCGCGCCCCCCTGCAGGAAGAGCACGCGATAGTCCGCCGGGATCCCCAGGAGCTCGCGCAGGTCGGCCTCGGCGGCCTCGGCGATCGCGATGAACTCCTTGCCGCGGTGGCTCATCTCCATCACCGACATGCCGGCGCCGTGCCAGTCGAGCATCTCCTCCGCGGCCTGCCGCAGCACCGGTTCGGGCAGCACCGCCGGGCCCGCGCTGAAATTGAAGATCCTGGTCATTCCTCCGTCCCTGATGGTCACCGCTCCGGTCGCGGGCGTGCGAGCCGGCGCACGGCGGGCGCGCCGCCCCCCGCGGCCCGTTTCACGCCGCGGGCGCGTCCTCCCCACCCGTTGCCGCGCCGCCGCCCGCCGGCGCGTCGCCCTGGCCGTTGCCGTTGGCGTGGCCGTTGCCGTTCTCGTCCTCGGCCTCGAGCACTTTCTCGATCCCCGCGAGCTTGGTGCCCGGATCGAGGCTGATCAGCGTCACGCCCTGCGTCGAACGCCCCATCTCCCGGATCTGGTCGACCTTGGTGCGGATCAGGACGCCGCCCGTCGAGATGAGCATCACCTCGTCGCGGTCGTCGACCAGCACCGCGCCGATCAGCCGGCCGTTGCGCTCGGTCGTCTGGATCGCGATCATGCCCTGCGTGCCGCGGCCGTGCAGCGTGTACTCGCCGATCGGCGTGCGCTTGCCGTAGCCGTTCTCGGTCGCGGTGAGCACCGTGAGGTCCTCGCCCGGGGACGCGAGCATCGAGACGACCCGCTGCTCGTCGCCGAGGCGCATCCCGCGCACGCCGCGCGCCCCGCGGCCCATCGGCCGCACGTCGGCCTCGGAGAAACGCACGGCCTTGCCGGCGTCCGAGAACAGCATGATGTTGTGCGACCCGTCGGTGATCGCCACGCCGACGAGGTAGTCGCCCGCGTCGAGGTCGAGCGCGATGATGCCGCGCTTGGTCGGCCGCGAGAACTCGGTGAGCGGCGTCTTCTTGACCGTGCCGTTCGCCGTGGCGAAGAAGACGAAGTGCTGCTCGTCGAAGTGCTTCACCGGCAGGACGGCGTTGATCTTCTCCCCGGGCTCGAGCGGGAACAGGTTGACGACCGGCTTGCCGCGGCTCGCGCGCGTGCCCTGCGGCACCTCGTAGACCTTCAGCCAGTAGACGCGGCCGCGGCTCGAGAAGCAGAGCACGTAGTCGTGCGTGTTGGCGACGAAGAGCCGCTCGATGAAGTCGTCCTCGCGGGTCGCGGCCGCCTGCTTGCCGCGCCCGCCCCGTCGCTGCGCGCGGTAGTCGGCGAGCGGCTGCGCCTTGATGTAGCCGGCGTGCGAGAACGTCACCACCACGTCCTCCGGGGCGATCAGGTCCTCGATCCCGATCTCCTCGGTGTCGTGCACGATCTCGCTGCGCCGCGCGTCGCCGTAGCGGTCGCGGATCTCCTTGAGCTCCGCGGCGATGATCGCGGTGATGCGCGCCGGCTTCGCGAGGATGTCGAGGTAGTCGGCGATGCGCTCGAGGAGCTCCTTGTACTCGGCGACGATCTTGTCCTGCTCGAGCCCGGTGAGCCGCTGCAGCTGCATCTCGAGGATGCGCTGCGCCTGCGCCTCGGACAGCCGGTAGCCGTCGGGGCCGAGGCCGAACTCGGGGCCGAGGTCTTCGGGCTTGGAGAAATCGGCCGACGCGCGCGCCAGCATGTCGGCGACGAGCTGCGAGCGCCAGGCGCGCTGCAACAGCCCCTGCTTCGCCTCGGCCGGCGTCTGCGCGGCCTTGATGAGGGCGATGATCTCGTCGACGTTCGAGAGGGCGACCGCGAGGCCCTCCTGGATATGCGCCTTCTCGCGCGCCTTGCGCAGGTCGAAGACCGTGCGCCGCGTCACCACCTCGCGGCGGTGCGCGAGGAACGCCTCGAGCATCTGCTTCAGGTTGAGCAGCCGCGGCTGGCCGTCCACCAGGGCGACCATGTTGATGCCGAAGGTGTCCTGGAGCTGCGTCTGCTTGTAGAGGTTGTTCAGCACGACCTCCGGCGTCTCGCCGCGCTTGAGCTCGAAGACGACCCGGATACCCTGCTTGTCCGACTCGTCGGCGATGTGCGAGATGCCTTCGAGCTTCCCCTCCTTGATGAGCTCGGCGATGCGCTCGAGCAGGCTCTTCTTGTTGACCTGGTAGGGCAGCTCGTCCACCACGATCGCGGTGCGGGCGCCCTTGTCGATCTCCTCGAAGTGGGTGCGGGCGCGCATCACCACCCGGCCCCGGCCGGTGCGGTAGCCCTCGTGCACCCCGGCGAGCCCGTAGATGAGGCCGCGCGTCGGGAAGTCCGGGGCGGGCATGCGGCGGATGAGCTCGTCGATCGCGATCTGCGGGTCCGCGAGCAGCGCGAGGCACGCTTCGACCGTCTCCGGCAGGTTGTGGGGCGGGATGTTCGTCGCCATGCCGACGGCGATCCCGGACGAGCCGTTGATGAGCAGGTTCGGGATCCGCGTGGGGAG
The DNA here is from genome assembly GCA_026417035.1 of Burkholderiales bacterium. Lineage (GTDB taxonomy): Bacteria > Pseudomonadota > Gammaproteobacteria > Burkholderiales > SG8-39 > JAOAEA01. Next base: position 22,570 of record JAOAEA010000039.1, on the reverse strand, counting down.
GGTGGTCGGCTCGCGCTCCTTGCCGTCGTAGTTCGGCACGAAATCGACCGTCTCGCGGTCGATGTCCGCGAGCATCTCCGACGTGATGCGCTCGAGCCGGCACTCGGTGTAGCGGTACGCCGCCGCGGAGTCGCCGTCGACGGAGCCGAAGTTGCCCTGCCCGTCGATGAGCGTGTAGCGCATCGAGAAGTCCTGGGCCATGCGGACCAGGGCCTCGTAGGTCGCGGCGTCGCCGTGCGGGTGGTACTTGCCGAGGACGTCGCCGACCACCCGGGCGCACTTCACGTAGGGCCGGTTCCATACGTTGTTCGCCTCGTGCATCGCGAAGAGGACGCGGCGATGCACCGGCTTCAGCCCGTCGCGCACGTCAGGGAGGGCCCGGCCGACGATCACGCTCATCGCGTAATCGAGGTAGGAGCGGCGCATCTCCTCTTCGAGGCTGACGGGGAGCGTTTCCTTGGCGAACTGTTCCATGGGGGGTGGGGCGCGGGTGCGGGATGCGAAGGAGCGCGAAAATCGCCTGCGCGGAGCGCCGCTTAAAAGCTTCGAATCTTATCATCCCGCACCGCCCCGCTCCAACGCTCGGCGCCTTCCGGAACGGTGCCGAGCAGGGCTTTGGCGCCGCCGAAAACCCGTGTAGTATCGGCTCCCAGACCCGCCGGCGTTCCGCTCCGGGCGCAGGCCCTGCGGCGCGCATCGCGGTCGAGAAGATCCAGAAGATCCGGAAGAAGGGGGAATTCCAGTGAACCAGCCAGTCCTGAAGTTTCTGCTCGGCCTCGCGGCTGCCGCGCTGATCGCGCCCGCGGCCCTCGCCCAGCAGGCCGGCGTGCCCTACGTGATCGACCAGCGCAACGCGATCGTCAAGGACCCCTACGGCCTGTGCTGGCGCACCGGTTACTGGACGCCCGCGCAGGCCGTCTGCGAGTGCGACAAGGACCTCCTGCCGAAAGAGAAGTGCGAGCCGCCGGCGCCCAAGCCCGCTGCGGCGCCCGCGCCGGCCGCTCCGGCGCCCGCCGCCAAGCCCGCGGCACCGGCCGCGCCGAAGGCGCTGGTCGTGCGCTCGACCGAGTTCTTCGACTTCGACAAGGCGATCGTCACCGACAAGGCGAAGGCGACGCTCGACAAGGAGATCATCGCGCGGCTGCCCGAGTTCGGCTCGATCAAGGTGATCGCCATCGAGGGTCATACCGACCGGATCGGCACCCACGAGTACAACCAGAAGCTCTCCGAGCGCCGCGCCGAGGCGGTTAAGGCCTACCTCGTGAGCAAGGGCGCCGACGCCTCGAAGATCGAGGCCATCGGCATGGGCAAGACGGTGCCGCAGAAGTCCTGCCCGGACCCGTCCAAGACCGGCCCGATCAAGACCTTCAAGGAGCTGATCGAGTGCCTCGCGCCGAACCGGCGCGCCGTCGTCGAGGTGCAGGGCATCGGCAAGTAGCGGTTCATCCCGTCACGGGAACGAAGCCAGTCGCCCCGCGCTCGCGCGGGGCTTTTTTTCGACCCCGCGGGGCGAGTCGATGCCGATGCCATGCGAGACCCGGAAGCGCACGCGCGGAGCGGGGGACCGGGTCGCGCCCGCCGCGGCCCCCGCGGACGCGGCCGTGGCAGGGGGGCGCGTCCTGCGCCCGACTGACGGCGACGGCCGCCGGAGCTAACGCAGCCGATGTCATCGCCTGCGCCGGAGCCGGTCGACCTCCTGATCGAGGCCGGATGGGTCGTGCCGGTCGAGCCGCGCGGCGCGGTGCTCGCCGACCATGCCGTCGCAGTCAGTGGTGGGCGCATCGTTGCGCTGGCGCCGAGCCGCGACGCGCGCAGCGCGTTCGCGCCGAAGGAATCGGTCTCCCTGCCCCGCCACGTCCTCATCCCCGGGCTCGTCAACCTGCACACGCACGCGGCCATGGCCCTGCTGCGCGGCCACGGTGATGACCGCGCCCTCGCCGACTGGCTCCATCACTACATCTGGCCAGCCGAGGCCGCCTTGGTCGATGCCGAATTCGTCCGCGTCGGCACGACTCTGGCGGCAGCTGAGATGCTGCTCGGGGGCATTACCACTTGTGCGGACATGTACTTCTTCCCGGAGTCCGCAGCGCGGGCATTTCGCGACGCCGGGATGCGCGCCGCTCTCGGCCTGATCGCGGTCGAGTTCCCGACGCGGTATGCCGCCGACCCCGAGGCCTACATCGCCAAGGGCCTCGCGACGCGGGACGCGCTGCGCGGCGAGCCCCGTCTCTCCTTCTGCATGGCGCCGCACGCGCCCTACACGGTGGGCGACCGCACATTCGAGCGGCTCGCGATCCTGGCCGAAGAGCTCGACCTCCCGGTCCACGTCCACCTCCACGAGACCGCGGACGAGGTGGCGAAGGGCGAGGCCGAGCACGGCGTGCGCCCCATCGAGCGGCTGCGCCGGCTCGGGCTCGTGAGCCCGCGGCTCATCGCGGTCCACGCCGTGCACCTCACGGACGCCGAGGTGGAACTCCTCGCAGAGTGCGGCTGCTCGGTCGCGCACTGCCCGTCGTCCAACCTCAAGCTCGCCAGCGGATTCGCGAGGGTCGCCGCGATGCTCGCAAGGGGCGTGAACGTCGGGCTCGGGACCGACGGCGCCGCCAGCAACAACCGGCTCGACGTGCTCACGGAGATGCGGACCGCGGCGCTCCTCGCGAAAGCGGTGTCCGGGCGGGCCGAGGCGCTCCCCGCTGCCGAGGCGCTGGCGGCCGCGACGCTCGGCGGGGCGCGGGCGCTCGGCCTCGACCGCCGGATCGGGTCGATCCTGCCGGGCAAGGAGGCCGATCTCTGCGCGGTGGCCCTCGACGCCCCGGGGCTTTCCCCCTGTTTCGACGTGGTTTCGCATCTCGTCTACGCCTGCGGCCGGGAGGACGTGACCCACGTCTGGGTCGCCGGGGAGCTTGTTGTATCCGAGCGACAGGCGCTCCGGGTTCCGCTCGGAACCTTGGAAAATCGCACCTTCCTGTGGCAGAATGCCCTGCTAGAACAACACTCGCCTGACACTTGACTTTCCAAGGCTTCCGTTCCTAAGAGGGGAAACATGGTTATTGCTCTGAGACAACAAAAAGCCCTGCTCGCCGGTGCGTCCATCCTCGCCTTCGGCGTGCTGGCCGGCGCGGCCCAACCCGTGCTCGCGCAGGCCTCGGCCGGCGTCCCGTACGTCATCGACCAGCGGAACGCGATCGTCAAGGATCCTTTCGGCCTTTGCTGGCGCACCGGCTACTGGACGCCGGCGCAGGCCACCTGCGAGTGCGACAAGGATCTCCTGCCGAAAGAGAAGTGCGAGCCGCCGGCGCCCAAGCCCGCCGTCGCGCCGCCTCCGCCCGCGAAGCCGGCTCCGGCTCCCGTCGCGCCCAAGCCCGTCCAGGAGAAGGTGACTCTCGCGGCCGACGTGCTCTTCGACTTCGACAAGGCGGTCATCCGGCCCGAAGGCGCGGCGAAGCTCGACGACCTCGTGAGCAAGATCAAGCCGATCGCCCTCGAGGTGATCATCGCCATCGGCCACACCGACCGGATCGGCAGCAAGGAGTACAACCAGAAGCTGTCCGTCCGCCGTGCCGAAGCGGTCAAGGCCTACCTGGTCAGCAAGGGCATCGAGCCCAACCGGATCTACACGGAGGGCAAGGGGCTGACGCAGCCGGTGAAAGACTGCCCGAACCCGTCGGCCAAGGGCCCGGTCAAGACCTTCCAGGAGCTGATCGCGTGCCTGCAGCCGAACCGCCGCGTGGAAATCGAGGTGGTCGGCACCCGGACGCGGTAAGCGCCTCGGGCACGACGAGGAAGGCCCTGCTCCGGCAGGGCCTTTTCTTTTTGGTGTGGCCGCCGCGTCGGGTTCCGGAACCCTCGCCCCAGCCGGCGGGTCGCACCGTCATCCAGCTTGGGCAGGCCGTGCCATGACCATCAACGTCGACGAACAGGAGATCCGCAAGTTCAGCGATCTCGCTCACCGCTGGTGGGACCCCACCAGCGAGTTCCGGCCGCTGCACGAGATCAACCCGCTGCGCGTCGGCTGGATCGACCAGGTCGCGGCTCTCGCGGGGAAGCAGGTGCTCGACGTCGGTTGCGGCGGGGGCGTGCTGGCCGAGGCCATGGCGAGGCGCGGTGCGGTCGTGAAGGGGATCGACCTCGGCGACAAGCCCCTCAAGGTCGCCCAGCTGCACCTCCTCGAGAGCGGGCTCGCGATCGACTACGAGAAGATCGCCGCGGAGGAGCTCGCCCGGCGCGAGCCGGACCGCTACGACGTGGTCACCTGCATGGAGGTGCTCGAGCACGTGCCGGACCCGGCGAGCACCGTGCGCGCCTGCGCGCAGCTCGCGAAGCCGGGCGGCGACGTCTTCTTCGCGACGATCAACCGCAATCCGAAGTCGTATCTATTCGCGATCATCGGCGCGGAGTACGTGCTGCGGCTCCTGCCGCGCGGCACGCACGAGTACGCGAGGCTCATCAAGCCCTCCGAGCTCGCGCGCTTCGCCCGCGACGCGGGGCTCGAGGTGAAGGAGATCCTCGGGATGACCTACAACCCGCTCACGAAGATCTACTCCCTCGGCCGCGACACGGACGTGAACTACCTCGTGCACGCGGTGAAGCCGCTCTGAACGCCAGCCTCCGCCCCGTCCGGGCCGTCCTGTTCGACCTCGACGGCACGTTCGCCGACACCGCGCCCGACCTCGGCGGGGCCCTGAACCGCCAGCGCGAGGCGCGCGGGCTTCCGCCGCTGCCGCTCGAGGCCATCCGGCCACATGCCTCGGCCGGCGCCCGCGGGCTGCTCCGGGTCGGGTTCGGGCTCGCGCCCGGGGATCCCGGCTACGAGGCGCTGCGGGACGACTTCCTGGCGCTCTATGCGGCGGCGCTATGCCGGGAGTCGCGCCTGTTCGAGGGCGTTCCCGAGCTCGTCGGCGCGTTGGAGGCGCGGGGCATCGCCTGGGGCATCGTCACCAACAAGGCCGAGCGGTTCACGTTGCCGCTGCTCGAAGCCCTGGGGATGCGCGCACGCGCCGGCTGCATCGTGAGCGGGGACGCCTGCCCGCAGCCGAAACCGCACCCGGCCCCGCTCCTCGCCGCGAGCGCCGCGCTCGCGATCCCGCCGTCGGCGTGCGTCTACGTGGGCGACGACGAGCGCGACACGCAGGCGAGCCTGGCGGCCGGGATGCAGTCCGTCGTCGCCCGCTACGGCTATCTCGGCGGACGGGCGTGGGAGCTCTGGGGCGCGCACGCGGCGATCGCCGCGCCGCTCGAGCTGCTCGACCTGCTCCCCGGCTGAGGCGCGCCGCGGGCCGCTACACGCGGTAGAGCGAGCGCCGGTCGCGCGCGAAGCGGATCCAGCCCTCCGCGGGCGATTCGCCGGGGAAGAAGCGCCCCTTGCCGTCGAGCGGAACCTCGCGCCTCAGGACGTGGAGCTTCCGCCCGTCCTCGAACTCGACGAACGTGCCGTTGATGCTGCGGTCGACGAGAAAGAAGTCCGTGCCCTCGGTCCGCACGGCGAGGTGCTCGCGGGAGGCGAAGCGGCTCGCGACGACGATGTCGCAGTGCGGCCCGCGCCCGACGACCACGCTGGAGCGCAGGTGGTCGACGCGGATCGTGCCGCCCGGCCACTCGAGGAGCAACGCGCCGTTGTCGGCCGGGAGCAGGCGCTGCGCGCCGGGGTTGATGTCGGTGATGTCGGCGCGGTCGGTCCGCCACAGGACCTCGTGGACCGTCGTCTCCCGCGACGTCCCCTTGACGCGGGCGCGGAAGAGCGGCCGGGTCGCGGCCTTCACCGGCGGGGTCAAGAGCGAATACATGCCCTCGGTCGTGAGGATCTGCTCGGGGCTCGCCATGTCGGTGAGGTAGGCCGCCACGTTCACCGTGTCGCCGAACACGTCTCGGTCCTCGGTCATCACCGGCCCGAAGTGCAGGCCGACGTGGACGCGCAGCGCCTGGCCGGCGACGTGCCCCGCGTGCAGCTCCGCCTGCAGGGCGCTCGCCGCGAGCGCGCCGCCGTCCGCGCTCTTGAAGACGCACAAGGCGGCGTCGCCGACGCCCTTGACGAGGGCCCCGTCGAAGCGCGCCGCGATGGTCGCGCAGCGGCCCACGAAGGCGTAGATCACGTCGCGCGCGACCTGGTCGCCGAGCACCGAGAAGAGCCGCGTGCTGCCCGAGATGTCGGCGAACATCACCGCCCGCTGCGTGGTCTCGCGCGTCATCCCCCTCCCCGTCCGCCTTCTTGTTGATCCCGAAATGCCGGCATCGTCCGTGCGCGGTGCCTATTATCGCCCGACCGGGGCCCTTCTCCGCACTTCTCGCGCGCAGGCCCTTGAGCCGGGCCCGGACGCCCCCAACTGTGGGACAATGCGAGCGGCCGGAAGGCAGCGCTCCGGCCGATCCCGATTCCGGGGGCGACCTGGATTCGACGTGGGTTGCGAAGCAGTGCAGTGCATACCGAGGACCAGTTCCCTCGTAAATCCACTGGAACGAAGTAACTGCGAACGACGAACGTTTCGCTCTCGCCGCCTAAACACCGGTGAGCTCTGCCCCGGTTCGCTCACGGGCCGGATCCGCGCAAGCGGATAGCAGAGTCATGCACGTGGGATCGCGCCGTCCAGGGTCGCTTTGGCCGGCGTTAAACGAAAGGCGACTCGCCGCGTCCCAGCCTGCCCGGTCGGCGGGGCCGCGGTCAGAGCAAACGATCGGGCTAAGTATGTAGATCTGGCTGTAGAGGACTTGCGGACGCGGGTTCGATTCCCGCCGCCTCCACCAAAATGCGAAAGGCCACCCTCGCGGTGGCCTTTGGCATTTTGACGGCCGCGGGGATCCAAGCCGCGTCCGGGCCGGACGCGGGGGCGAGCCGGACACGCGAGAGTGCCTGCGCACTGTCGCGTGCCTGCGAGCCGGCGAGCGCCTGCAGGCGCGAGCGCGGCCTGCAGGGCGCGAGCCGGACACGCGGCAGTGCCTGCGCACTGTCGCGCGCTGCTCGTCTGTGCCCTGCAGGCGCGTCCGCGTGGCGCTTGCCTCGCCTCGCGAGCCGGCGCGGTGTGCCGCGCCGCTGGAGTGTCCTTGCAGCCGTCACGCTTGCAAGGCTCGCCGCCGGTTGCCAGGCGCCGTTCCGGCTCATGCCAGCGCCCGCGAGCTTCGGCACGGCAGAGGTCGATCTCTTCGAGAAGACGGGCTCGCGCGCTAAGGGCGCCGACGTGCCCGGTCTCTAAGCCATCCATCGCTGCGCCCTGATCGAATGGCCCGGACCGGTGCCGAGCCCGCTCGCGCCGCAGACGACCACGCCCCCGGCCTAGGCGCCCGTGCGCGCCTCCGTGATCATCGCCATGGGCGCGATGCCGCCGTGGCGGACCTGCGGCCGCGCGAACGCCGCGCCGGCGCAAGGGAAGAGCACTGCCCGAGCTGCAACGCGAGGGGGACGAAGCGGGATCTTCGCTCCCCGCGTCTCGTTCGAGGACGATGGCGCTGACACGGCGCGCCCCGGTCAGCGCGGATGCGCGCCGCGCTCGCGTCGGATCGCGGATCCGAACGAACGACTCGCCGGACGCCCGCACCCGGCGGGCCGCCGGGCGGGCTCCGCCGGCTTCGCGAGCGCGACGGATCGTGCGGTTCGATCAGAGGTCGAGCCGCGTGATCCGGTTGCCGTTCAGGCTCAGGTTGCCCATCAGCCCGCGGTTCGTCATCACGAACCCGATGATGTCCTGCCGCGCCGTCTGCGTGGTGATCTGCGCGTTCGCCCCGACGCTGAGCATCGTCACGTTGGCATCGGCGCCGACCGTCCAGCCGCGGCTCGCCTCGAAGCGCTTGAGCGCCTCTTCCGTCATGAAGAGGATGAAGACCGCCTGCGACTGCGCGCCCGCGAGCAGGCCTACGGACGCCTCCGTCATTCGGTGGTAGCTCACGGTCTTGCCGCCCGTCCGGAGCACGCCGGTGCCCGTGCCCCCGCCGACCAGGAAGCCGGCCGACCCGAACGACGGGAAGACCAGCACGCCGCGCGCCGAATCGACGAGTTCCTTGGATCCCGGCTGCTGCGCGTAGAGGCGCGCGAGGGCGCTGTCCGCGGCCGCGTCGAGCGCCTGACGCTGCGCCGCCGGGTCGCCCCCGCCCGTGCCCGTGGTCGTGCACGCCGAGATCACCGTCACGGCTGCAAGCGCCACGCCGGCGATGAGGAACTTCCGCTTCTGGGTGTTCATGAGAGTGCCTTTCCTTTCAATCGAAACGACGTTCGTAAACAGTCCTGCAAACGACCCCGGCTCGGAACGACGTTCCGCTGCCGACCCCCGTCCCTATCGCTCAGACCCAACGACGCGGCCGGCGATCACTTCCCGGCCGGGACGCTGAACGAGATCTCTGCCGCGGCCGCAGCACCTGGGCTGACTCCGAGTCCGGCGCTGCGCGGTCCGGCAACCGTCCGCGGCATTGCACGCGATGGGCGCGACTGCCGCGTCGGCACGAGCACGACCGCTCCCGTACCCCGGATCCAGCCGCCGCTGGTCGGCCGGCTCGGCGAGCGAAAGAGACTCGCTCGCGTGTCGCTGAGGTCGGACTGGTTGCCGGCCCCCGGGAGGATCCCCGACTGGCCCACGACCGGCACGATCAGCCGCGGGATCAGGTTCAAGTCGGGCGTGAGCGCGAACGGCACCACCGGGCGCAGGCTCAGGCGGCACTGGCGACCGCCATCGACCGGGCCGCGCTCCCCGTTGCTCGGGAACGGCACGCTGATCAGGCTCGGGACCGGGTTGGCGAGCTCGCTTGCGAGCTTCGCTCTCACCCTGGCCCTGACGGGTGGCCACGACGCCGAGAGCAGCGCGGACGAAACCTCGTGCCGCGGTGCGCGCGGCCGATACGAAAGCGTACACCCGGTCGTCCTGTCGCCCTGGTTTCGCCGAACCGCCCTGCCGCATCAGTCGTGTTCGACGAGACTGCGAACCTCGAACGGCTTCGGCGGCGCCGCCGCGTTCTGCGGCCGCGTGCCCGGCATGATCTCGAAGTCCGGCGTGAAGAGGACGAGGATCGAGCGCAGCTGGTCGAAGCCGGCGCGGTTGCCCTCGAAGCGGGCCTTGCCCGACTTGATGAGATCGTCGAACGACGCGGCACCCATCATCACCATTTCGAGGTCGGCGCGGTTCACGGTCACCGTGAGATCCGGCTTCGGCGCCTGGAAGCCCTTGAGCGTGCTGAGCGTCGCGTTGCTCATCTCCACGACGTACTTCTCGCCGTTGTCGGGCGTCACGAGGTTGATCGTGAACTGCAACCCTTCGGCCTTCTTCGGATCCACGCTGATGCCGATGAAGTCGAGCCATTGCTCGGTCGACATCGCGCGCACCACGTCCGGACCGGTGGCCCGCGGCGGCACGCCACCCGGCTGGCCGTTGCGCAGCTCGAACGCGCCCTGCAGGAAGTTGTTGCGCACGCTCGTGCTCTCCGCCTGGTAGCCCAGCTGCTCGAACGCGTCGGCCAGCAGGCGGCGCGCCTGCTGGTTGCGCGGCTCCGCCCACACCAGCTTGTTGAGAATCTCGGTGGCGTGCAGGTACTTGCCCTGCGCGATCAGCTCGCGGCCCTTGGCGAGGATCTTCGCGGAGCCGCCCATCATCTCGACGTACAGCGGCGCCGAGTCCCTGGGCGAGAGCGGGATCAGGTTCGCCGGGTTGCCGTCGAAGTGGCCGAGGAAGCGGTTGACCACGCCGCGCACGTTGTTCTGCACGTTGCCGTGGTAGCTGCGCGCGGCCCACTGCTGGCGCAGGCTCTTCGGCACTTCGTAGACGTTGTGGATCTCGTCGATCGTCACGCCCCGGTTGACGTAGTGCAGCGTCTGGTTGTTGAGGTTCGCGTACGCGTCGCGCTGCGTGCGCAGCACCTCCTGGATGCGCGCGTTGCCCCAGCGCGGCCAGCTGTGCGAGGCGAACATCACCTCGGCCTCCTGGCCGAACCTGTAGAGCGCGACGTTGATCTGCTTCGACCAGTTGATCGCGTTGCGCACCGCCGCGCCGCGGATGGTGTAGATGTTGTGGATCGTCCCGGTCACGTTCTCCGCCGCCCAGAGCGCCTTGAACTGCGGGAAGTACGTGTTCATCTCGACCGGCGCTTCGGTGTCCGGCGTGTTCTGGAAAACCATCTTCACGCCGTCGACCGTCATCTCCTCGAAGTCCTTCGCGATGATTCGGTTCGGCGCGATGAGTCCCGTGCTCCCGTTGGCGACGTTCTTGCCGATGGCCTGGTCGACATGGCCGAACGGATGGCGCGGCAGGAAGAGCGAGTACTGCCATTGCAGGCGCCGTGCCATCGCGTTGCCGGCGAACACGTTCTCCGAGATCGCCGCTTCGAGGAAGCGCTCCGGCGCGATCACCAGCACCTTGCCGCTCGCGACGTCCGCCTCGTCCACCACGCCGCGCACGCCGCCGAAGTGGTCGCCGTGCGAGTGCGAGTACACGACCGCGACGACCGGCCGCTTGCCGAGCTTCTCGTTGACGAACTCGAGCGCCGCGCGCGCCGTCTCCTTCGCCGTCAGCGGATCGAAGACGATCCAGCCGGTGTCGCCCTTGATGAAGCTGATGTTGGCGAGGTCGAAGCCGCGCACCTGGTAGATGCGCCCCGGCACGACCTCGTAGAGGCCGTAGGCCATGTTGAGCACGGCCTGCCGCTGCAGCGACGGATGGATGCTCGTGAAGTCCTTGCCGGTGAGCAGCCACCCGTAGCTGCCCATGTCCCACGCCACGTGGCCGGCGTCGGCCATGATCTTCGTGTACGGGGGCTCGGCGATGAAGCCGCGCTTCGCCTCGTCGAAATCGCGCTTGTCGGCGAAGGGCAGTTCCGCCTTCAGCCCGTTGCGCAGTTCGAGCGTGAACTTCGACGGCGGCTTGCCGAGCGGATCGAAATGCTTGGCGGGACTCGCGCCGCCGTCTGCGGGGATCAGCGGCGCGCCGGGGGTCTGGGCTTGCGTCCCGGCGGACAGGAGCAGGGCCGAGAGAAGCAGCAGCGCGCGCTGCGGTCGAGCCGGTCGTTTCATGTGGACCTCGCGGGCAGTTGATCAGGGAGACGACACCGACGGTCGCCGCCGGCGCGCGCCGTCGTGCTCGCGCGACGGTGCGCGCGCGGAGCGGGGCCATTCTTCGGGTGGGACGGATTATCCAGTCCCGCCGCGCCCCCGTCCAATGCCGCGCCGATCTGCGAGCCATATACTTCGGGCATGACCCTCGACTTGCGCCGGCTGCGCCATCTCCTTGCGCTCGCCGAGCACGGCAGCTTCGGACGCGCGGCCGCGGCACTGCGCATGACCCAGCCGGCGCTCTCGCGGAGCATCAAGTTGCTCGAGGAGCAGATCGGCGCCGCGCTCTTCGAACGCTCCGTTACCGGCGTGACGCCGACCGACGAGGGCCGCCTGCTCGTCCAGCGCGCGGGCGAGCTGGTCCGCGCAGCCGACGAACTCGACCGCGAGGTGCTGCGCCGCCGCGTCGCCGGGGTGGGGCAACTGGTCGTCGGTGCGGGTCCGTATCCGGGCGAGACGATCGTGCCCGTGGCGCTGGCCCGATTCGTGGCCGCGCATCCGCTCGTGCGCGTGCGCATCCTCATCGCCGGCGACTGGGACGACCTGCTGCGCAGGCTGCGGGCGCGGGAACTGGATCTCGTGGTCGCCGAGACCAGCACGCTCGGCGGCGAGCATGATCTCGAGATCGAGCGCCTGACCCCGCACCCGGTGTATTTCGTCGCGCGCCGCGATCACCCTCTCGCCCATCGCAGCGTCGTACGGGCCGAGGACACGTTCGCCTACCCGTTCCTGGGGCTGAGTCGGTTTCCGCCGCGTGCGCTCCGGCCGATGTTGGCGATGCGGCCGGAGCCGGGCGCGCGGCGGCGCGGGCGCCCGTTTCCCGCGCTCGAGCTGACCTCGCTGGCGGCGGTCAAGCGGGTTCTCGCGAACTCCGACGCGATCGCGCCGCTGACGCTGCCGTGCGTGGCCGAAGAGGTCGGACGCGGGACGCTCGTATTGCTGATGACCGAACCCTGGCTCTCCACGGCGTATGGCCTCGTGCGCCTCAAGGGACACGCGCCCAGTGCCGCCGCAACGAACTTCTCGGAGTGTCTCCGCGACGCGGAGGGAGCCCTCGTCCGTGAGGAGTCGCGGCTCGTTGCGCGCCATTCGCACCGGGGCGCGGCGGCGAGCGCGCGCCGCAGGCGGCGATCGTGAGACGCGAGAAGCGGAAGTCTGCCCCCGGCGCCGCTAACAGCGTGTCGAAAAAGGGGGACACATCCCCCTTGACCCCCTAATTCAGGGGCTGCCGAAAAACGCTTCCCTCCCAAAGCATCGGTGGCCGTTGCTGTTGAAGAGTGCCGGGACGCGTTTTTCCACAGCCTGCTGACGAAGCTACCGGCACACCCGCCGGCCCGCCCGTCCGCGACGCACCCGCGGAACGACTGCGATAATCGCTGCACTGCCTGACGAGCACCCCCGCCGGGATCGAGACCATCATGCCAAAACGGACCCGACCGTCGCCGGCCCGCGCCGCGCCCGACGGCGCGAACGCCGTCTCGAAACGCATCCGGGCCCGCATCCGGGCCGCCGGACGCCGGTTCCACGCGAACGACAGCATCGCCGAGTTCGTCGACGGCGAAGCGGAGCTCGCCGCGCTCGAGGACGAGGTCGCTTCCCGGATGCAAGATCTCCTCGAGGCACTCGTCATCGACACCGCGAGCGACCACAACACCGCGGGCACCGCGCGGCGCGTGGCGCGGATGTTCCTGCACGAAGTCTTCCGCGGCCGCTACCACCCGATGCCGCGCGTCACCGAGTTCCCCAACGCCGAGCGGCTGAACGAGCTGATGATCGTCGGGCCGATCACCGTGCGCAGCGCCTGCTCGCACCACCTCGTCCCGATCATCGGCAAGCTCTGGATCGGCGTCCTGCCCGCCGAGGGCTCGAAGCTCGTCGGGCTCTCGAAGTACTCGCGCATCGCCGACTGGGTGATGAGCCGCCCGCAGATCCAGGAAGAAGCGGTGATGCAGCTCGCCGACCTGCTCGAAGCCCGGTTGCAGCCCGAGGGGCTCGCGCTCGTCCTCGAGGCCGACCACTTCTGCATGCAATGGCGCGGCGTGAAGGACGAGTCGCACATGACCAACAGCATCATGCGCGGCGCGTTCCTCAGGAACGAGGCGTTGCGGCGCGAGTTCCTGCAGTTCGTGCGGAGCTAGGGATCGCGGGGGCGGGCCGGGCCAGCCGCGCTGCCGCGGGGCCGGGACCCGTTCGCGACGGCCGCGCGGTTGCCGCGTTCCTGCTCAGTGCAGGAACCGCTCGATGTGCTCGCGCACGTGCCCGGGGATCGGCACCGGCCGCGTGTCGTCGAGCGAGGCAAACACGACGACCAGATTCGCCTTCACGCGAAGCTCGCCGCGCGAGCTGCCCTCCACGTCGAGCGACAGCGACGTTCGGCCGACGCGCTTCACCCGGAGCTCGAGACGCAGCATGTCGCCGATCTTGCTCGGCGAGACGAAGTCGCAGTCCACGTGCGCCATCGGCACGCCGACGCGGTCCACCGCGATCATCGTGGCGTAGTCCTCGTGCAGCCCGTGGGTGAACCAGTCCTCGACGAGCTCGTTGAAGAGCACGAAGTACTGCGGGTAGAAGACGATCCCCGCCGGGTCGCAGTGGTGGAAGCGGATCAGCTTCTCGCGGACGAAGACCGACCCCGAGGCTTGCGTCGGCGGGGTAGCCGGCTCCACCTCAGGCCTCCGGCCCGGGCGCGCCGCGGGCGAGCGCGTCCGCGAGCTCGCGCCACGAGAAGGGTTCCGCATAGGCGACGCCCGCGGCCGCCATCGCGTCCACGAGCCATTCCTGGCGCTCGGCGGTGGCGGAAGCCATGAGCGACGCGAGGCCGACGTCGCCGAGCGTCGCCGCCACCTCGCGCATCTCCGCCGCGCGCCGGCGGCCGTGCTCGGCGACGCGGCTCACCAGATAGTCGGGGAGCTTTCCCGTCCAGCCCGTGGACGGGAAGGTCTTGTCGAGCGAGGCGAGCACCGCGTCCTCGGCCCCGAAGCGCCGCGCCGCGAACAGGCACTCGACGGCGAGCGCCTCGAGCCCCTTGATCATGATGCTGCGGCACATCTTGATCGCCGAGGCGGTGCCGATCCCGTCGGCCACCGCGGTGGCGTTGCAGCCGAGGCGACCGAGGGCTTCGGCCACGGCGCGGGCCTTCCGCCCGCCGAGGAGCATCGGCACCCCGAGCCGCTGCGGCGGAACCGGTGCCATCACCGCCGCTTCGACGTAGTCGGCGCCGCAGGACTCGACGATGCCGGCGTTGCCGCGCTTCGTCCCGGGCGAGACGGAGTTGATGTCGAGGAACACCTGTCCCGGCGCGAGCCAGCGCGCCGCCTCGCGCGCGACGTCGGTCGAGGACGACGCCGTGACCGCGGAGATCACGAGGTCGGCCCCGCGCACGGCGTCCGCGTGCGTGTCCGCCGCGGCGACGCGCCCCGCAGCGGCGCGCGCGAGCATCGCCGCGCGCTTGTCCGGCAAGTCGAACAGGATGTCGTAGGCGGAGACCGCGAGGCCCTGGTTCGCCAAGTCGGTCCCGAGGATCGACCCCGCCTCGCCGAAGCCGATGAGCGCGACCTTCCGGACGACGAATGGCTGGGTCATTCCGGATCGGCACCGCGCGACTGCGGAAGCAGCCCGGGTGCGGCCTGAGACGCACGTCGACCCAGGACGTGCGCCGGGAGGGTCGCTCGGGCGACCCCTTCACGTCCCGTGCCCATGGGAGCTGCCGCCGCCTGCGTCACGTCGCGCCCTTTGCGCTCTCGCGGTTCACTCACTGCTTCTCGATCTTCGCGCGCACGATCACGTCCCGCCATTTGGCGATTTCGGCGACGAGGAGCGCGCGGTGGTCCGCCGGCGTGCTCGGGCGCGGGACGACGCCGAGCTCGAGGAAACGCTCGCGGATCTCCGGCAGCGCGAGCACCGCCACGATCTCCCGGTTCAGGCGCTCGATCACCGCGGGCGGCGTGCGCGCCGGCGCCGCGATGCCGTTCCAGGAGGCGACGTCGTAGCCCGGGACGCCGCTCTCGGCGACGGTCGGCACGTCGGGAAGGCCCTCGAACCGGCGCGCCGTCGTGACCGCGAGCGGGCGCAACGCCCCGCCCTTCAGCTGGCCGATTACCGGCGCCAGGATCTCGAAGCCGACCTGCACGTCGTTCGCGCGCAGCGCCGTCACCACCTCGGGGGTGCCCTTGAAGGGCACCACGGTGGCCTCGATGCCGGCCATCGACTTGAAGAGCTCCGCGGCGAGGTTCTGCGTGCTGCCGATGCCGATGGTGCCGACGTTCAGCTTCCCGGGCTCCGCCTTCGCCCGCGCGATCAGGTCGCGCACGCTCGCGATCCTCGACTCGGGGCTCGCGAGCACCACCAGCCCGAACGTGCCCAGCGTGGACACCATCTCGAAGTCGGCGACCGGGTCGTAGGGGAGCGACTTGAAGAGGGACACGCTCACCGCGTTCCCGTTCGAGTTGAGCAGCAGCGTGTAGCCGTCCGGCGCCGCCTTGGCGACCGCCTCGGCCGCGAGGATCCCGCCCGCGCTCGGCCGGTTCTCGACGAGGAAGCTCTGTTTCAGGCGCTCCGAGAGCTTCTGCGCCACGGCGCGCGCCGTGATGTCGGCGACGCCCCCGGCCGCGAAGCCGACGAGGATGCGCACGGGCTTCGTCGGAAAGTCCTGGGCGCGGACGCGGCCGGCGACGCCCGCGAACGGCGCCGCGGCGAGCGCCGCGACGAGCGAACGGCGGACGGGCTTCATGCCGGTTTCTCCGTCACGCGGCGCGCGCCCCGGGCTCAATAGGGCAGGCCGACATAGTTCTCGGCGAGCGCCGTGAGCGCCGCTTTGGAGCTGAAGAGATAGTCGAGCTCGGCGAGCTGCATCTTCTCGCCGAAAGGGCCGTTCTCCGGGAAGCGGTGCAGGAGGTTCGTCATCCACCAGGAGAAGCGCTCGGCCTTCCAGATGCGCCGCAGCGCGCGCTCGGAATAGGCATCGAGGCCGGCCGTGGCGCCCTTGCGGTAGTACTCGGCGAGGCCATCGTAGAGATAGCGGACGTCGCTCGCCGCGAGGTTCAGGCCCTTCGCACCGGTCGGGGGCACGATGTGCCCGGCGTCGCCGGCGAGGAAAAGCCGGCCGAAGCGCAGCGGCTCGGCGACGAAGCTGCGCAGCGGCGCGATGCTCTTCTCGATCGACGGCCCGGTCACCAGGTCGGCGACGGCGCGCGCGTCGAGGCGCTTCCCGAGCTCCTCCCAGAAGCGCTCATCGGACCAGTCCTCCACCTTGTCGTCGAGCGAGCATTGCAGGTAATAGCGGCTGCGCGTGTGGCTGCGCATGCTGCAGAGCGCGAAGCCGCGCTCGTGAGAGACGTAGATGAGCTCGTGCGAGACGGGCGGGGTCTCGGAGAGCAGGCCGAGCCAGCCGAACGGGTAGACGCGCTCGTACGTGCGGATCGCGCGCGTCGGCACGCTCTGCCGGCAGACGCCGTGGAAGCCGTCGCAGCCGGCGATGAAGTCGCACTCGAGCTCGTGCGCGGCGCCGCCGTGGCGGTAGCGCACCACGGGCTTCGTGCCGTCGAAGCCGTGCACGCTCACCTCCTCGGCCTCGTACACCGAGGTCGCGCCGCTCGCGCGGCGGGCGTCCATCAGGTCCTTGGTGACCTCGGTCTGGCCGTAGACGATCACGTTCTTGCCGCCGGTGAGGCCGTTCAGGTCGACCCGGTGGCGCGTCCCGGCCCACAGGATCTCGATGCCGCCGTGCACGAGGCCCTCCGCGTGCAGGCGCGCGCCGACACCGGCCTCGTCGAGCATCGCCACCGCGCCCTGCTCGAGCACCCCGGCGCGGATGCGCCCAAGGACGTACTCCGGCGTGTGCCGCTCGAGGATCACGTTGGCGATCCCGGCGCGCGTGAGGAGCTGCCCGAGCAGCAGTCCGGAGGGCCCCGCTCCGATGATCGCGACTTGCGTGCGCATGCTCTGTCTCCCTGTGCGCGCTGGGGCTAGGCCGCGGCGCGGGACTCGGCGGCCCCGCGCGGCCGGTTCTCCATGACGAGCAGGCCCGCCGCGGTATTGGAAATCGGGATGTGGTAGCTCGCGTGCACCCTGGCCACCGTGCCGGTGAGCGCGCCGCGCGCGGCGAGCCACATCACGAACTCGACGCCCTGCACGCCGGCCTCGCGGATGATGTCCACGGTCGAGTAGCGCGTGAGCGCCTCGGGCTCCGCGACGAGCTTCTCCATGCACATCTGGTCGAACGCCTTGTTGATGAACCCGGCGCGCTCGCCGTCGAGCTGGTGCGAAAGGCCCCCGGTGCCGAGGACGAGCACGCGCACGTCGCGGTCCCAGGCCTCGAGCGCGCGGCCCACCGCCTGCCCGAGCCGGAAGCAGCGGGCGGGCGACGGGAACGGATACTGGACGGTGTTGATCGCGATCGGCACGACGCGCACCGGCCAGGCGTCCACGTCCGGCCACAGCAGCGACATCGGCACGGTGAACGCGTGGTCCACCAGCATCTCCTGGCAGGTGGTGAGGTCGAACTCCTCCGCGATCAGCCGCTCGATCACGTGCCAGGAGAGCTCCGGGTCGCCGCGGAAGGGCGCGACCGTCGGGATGCCCCAGCCCTCGTCGGCGTGGCGGTACTCGGGGGCCGCGCCGACGGCGAACGTCGGCATCTTGTCGAGGAAGAACTGCAGGCCGTGGTCGTTGTAGAACGCGACCACGACGTCCGGTCTCGCCTTCGCCAGCCACTCGCGGGCCGGCGGGTAGCCCGCGAAGAAGGGCTGCCAGTACGGG
Source organism: Burkholderiales bacterium (assembly GCA_026417035.1). Lineage (GTDB taxonomy): Bacteria > Pseudomonadota > Gammaproteobacteria > Burkholderiales > SG8-39 > JAOAEA01. The sequence continues at coordinate 4,797 of JAOAEA010000039.1, read as the reverse complement.
TCCTGGTGGAGCTTCTTCGCGATCGCGCCGCCGATGGCGGGCACGTGCGAGGTGGTGATCGCGCCGACGATGGTGGCCATGGCTACCTCCCCTGCTCCACGAGCTTCGCCTTGAACGCTTCCTTGGTCATGCCGGTCTGCTGCGCGCCGAGGTCCTGCACGTCGAGGTGGAAGATCCCGGCGAGCTTGGCGAGGTAGTAGACGTTGCCGCCCGCGGCGATCAGCTTGAGCACGTTGCGCTCGCGCACGGCCTCGCGCTGCTCGGGCGTGAGGCCGAACTTCGCGCAATAGGCGTCCTCGTCGGCGAGGAACGCCGCGCGGTTCTCGGCCGAGTTGAACGAGTAGCACATCTTGTTGAGCGCGTAGCCCTTGCGCGCCTGCACCCCGTCGAAGATGGTCGTGCCGGGGATCCCGTGCCATGCCTGCGTCACTTTCATGCCTGCCTCCTCCGTTGCCGATCGCCGTGGCCTCAGGCCCCGTCGCGGGCGAGCTGCGCGTCGAGGGCGCCGAGCGTCCGGTAGCAGGGCAGCACCTGCGCGACGCTCGCGTTCGGCTCGCGGCCCTCGCGGATCGCGGCGAAGAACTCGCGGTCCTGCAGCTCGATGCCGTTCATCGACACGTCCACCTTGGACACGTCGATCCTGTTGTCCTTCCCGTCCACCAGGTCGTCGTAGCGCGCGATGTAGGTACCCGTGTCGCCGATGTAGCGGAAGAACGTGCCGAGCGGACCGTCGTTGTTGAACGACAGCGACAGCGTGCAGATCGCGCCGGTCGCGCTCTTCAGCTGGATGGACATGTCCATCGCGATGCCGAGCTCGGGGTGCATCGGCCCCTGCATGGCGTGCGCGGCGACGATCGGGCCGGTCTGCCAGGCGAACAGATCGACGGTGTGCGCGGCGTGGTGCCAGAGCAGGTGGTCGGTCCACGAGCGCGGCTGCCCAAGCGCGTTGAGGTTCTTGCGCCGGAAGAAGTAGGTCTGCACGTCCATCTGCTGGACGTGGAACTCGCCGGCGACGATCTTGCGGTGGATCCACTGGTGGCTCGGGTTGAAGCGCCGCGTGTGGCCGCACATCGCCACCAGTCCGGTCTCGCGCTGCACGGCGACCACCGCCTCGGCGTCCTTCAGGCTGTCGGCGAGCGGGATCTCCACCTGCACGTGCTTGCCGGCGCGCATGCAGGCGATCGCCTGCGAGGCGTGGAGCTGCGTCGGCGTGGCGAGGATGACCGCGTCGACGTCCGGCCGCGCGAGGCTCTCGGCGAGGTCGGTCGTGACGTGGCCGATGCCGTACTTCTCGGCGACCTCCTTCGTCTTGGCGAGCTCGCGCCCGACTACCGACACCACCGCCACGCCCTCGATCGCGCGCATCGCGTCGAGGTGCTTCACGCCGAAGGCGCCGGCGCCGGCGAGCGCCACCCTGATCGTCTTTGCCATCACGTGTTCTCCAGCACGAGGTGTCCCACGGCGGTATTCGAGGCCGGCACGTGGTAGAAGCGGTGCACGACGCGCGGCGGACTGTCGCTCATCGCGCCGCGCGCGATCAGCCACATGACGAGCTCGATGCCCTCGGAGCCCGCCTCGCGCACGTATTCGATGTGGGGTTTGCGCGACAGCGCCTCCGGGTCGGCGATCAGCTGGTCGAGGAACGCCATGTCGAATTCCCGGTTGATGAGCCCCGCGCGCGGCCCCTGCAGCTGGTGGCTCATGCCGCCCGTGCCCCAGACCTGCACCTTCAGGGGCGCGTCGAAGGAGGCGATCGCCTTGCGCAGCGCGCGCCCGAGCTGGAAGCAGCGCCGGCCCGAGGGCACCGGGTAGAGCACGACGTTCACCGGGAACGGGATAACCCGGCACGGCCACGCGTCGACCTTCCCGAACAGGAGCGACAGCGGCACCGTCAGGCCGTGGTCCACGTCCATGCGGTTGACGATGGTGAGGTCGAAGTCGTCCTGGATCACCGACTGCGCGATGTGCGCGGCGAGTTCCGGATGGCCCCGGACGGCCGGGACCGGGCGCGGCCCCCAGCCTTCGTCGGCGATCGCGAACGTCTCGGCGCACCCGATCGCGAAGGTCGGCACGATGTCGAGGCTGAAGGCGTTGGCGTGGTCGTTGTAGACGAGGAAGATCACGTCCGGCGTGTTCGCCTTCATCCACGCGCGCGAGGGCTCGTAGCCGGCGAAGAGCGGCTGCCAATACGGCTCGTGGGTCTTGCCGAGGTCCATCGCCGCGCCGATGGCCGGCACGTGGGAGGTGTAAACGCTCGCCGTGACACGCGCCATCACTTCTTCTCCCCGATGTAGCGGTTGCCCTCGATCGGGCGACCGCCGTGCAGCATCATGTCGCGGTATTCCTGCTCGGTCATCCCGGTCATGCTGCCCGCCATCTGCTGGAAGCTCTTGCCGTCGGTCGCGCCGATCTTGGCGAGGAAGTAGATGTTGCCGCCGTGCGCGATGCAGCGGTTGAGATCGCGGTCGAGCACCGCCTGCTTCTGCTCTTCGGTCATCGGCCACTCGTCGAGGTAGGCGCGCTCGTTCGCCTTGAAGCGCGCGCGGTTCTCCGGCTTCATGAGCGACATGCAGAACTGGTTGAGCCAGTAGCCCTTGCGCGCCTGGTCGGCGTCGAAGATGGTGGTGCCGGGGATGTCGAGATAGGGTTTTTCGAGCGCCATGGTCCCTCCGTCAGGCCGTTTCCTCGGGCCAGTAGAGGCGCATCGGGTTCGCGACGAGGAGCTTCCTCTGGAGCTCCGGGGTCACCGCGATGTGCGGGATGAAATCGACGAGCAGGCCGTCGTCGGGCATGTGGCCCTTCAGGTTCGGGTGCGGCCAGTCGGTGCCCCAGAGCACGCGGTCGGGGAAGGTCTCGACGATGCGGCGCGCGAACGGGACCACGTCGCGGTAGGGGGCACGTTCGCCGTCGAGCGCCGGCGGCCCCGCGACCGAGAGCCGCTCCGGGCAGCTCACCTTCGACCAGACGTTCCCGTGCTCGCGCATCAGACGCACGAAGCGCTCGAACTCGGGCCCGTCCACGGGCTTCGTGACGTCCGGGCGGCCCATGTGGTCGACGACCACCGTCGTCGGCAGCGCGGTGAAGAAGTCCCACAGCTCCGGCAGGTCGGCGGCCTCGAAATAGACCACGACGTGCCAGCCGAGGGGCGCGATCCGCTGCGCGATCTCCATGAGCTCGTCGCGCGGGGTGAAGTCGACGAGCCGCTTCACGAAGTTGAAGCGCACGCCGCGCACCCCGGCGGCGTGCAGGTCCGCGAGCTCGCGGTCGGTGACGCTGCGCCGCACGGTCGCCACGCCGCGCGCGCGCCCGCCCGAGGCGAGGCAGGCGTCGACCATGGCACGGTTGTCCGCGCCGTGGCAGGTGGCCTGCACGATCACGTTGCGCGCGAAGCCGAGCCGGTCGCGCAGCGCGAAGAGCTGGTGCTTGGAGGCGTCGCAGGGCGTGTACTTCCGCTCGGGCGCGTACGGGAACTCCGCGCCCGGCCCGAACACGTGGCAGTGCGCGTCCACCGCGCCGGCCGGCACCTTGAACCGCGGCACCGACGGGCTCGGGTGGAACGGGAGCCAGCCCGGCGTCATCGCGAAGGGCGACGGCGCGCCCCCGCCCGCCAGGCGGAACGCCTCAGTCGACATACTTGAGCCCCGCCCGCGCGAGCGGCTCGCGCATCTTGTACATGTCGAGGCCGAGGACGCCGGCGGCGAGCTTCGCGCGCTTCTCCGCCTCGTTCGCCTCCCGCGCCGCGGCCGCCTCGGCGACCTTGCCCGCGAGCCCGGCGGGCACCACCACCACGCCATCGTCGTCGGCCACCACCACGTCGCCGGGGTTCACGAGCGCCCCGGCGCACACCACGGGAACGTTCACGGATCCGAGTGTCGCCTTCACCGTCCCCTTGGCGCTGACCGCGCGCGCGAACACCGGGAACTGCATGGCGGTGAGGTCCTTCACGTCGCGCACGCCGCCGTCGATGACGAGGCCCTTCGCCCCGCGCGCCCGGTAACTCGTCGCCAGCAGGTCACCGAAGAAGCCGTCGTCGTTGTCGGTCGTGCAGGCCGCGACCGCCACGTCGCCTTCCTGGAGCTGCTCGGCGGCGACGTGCAGCATCCAGTTGTCCCCGGGCTGCAGCAGGATCGTGACCGCCGTCCCGCAGAGGTGCGCGCCGGGGTAGATCGGGCGCATGTAGGTCTTCATCAGCCCGACGCGCCCCATGGCCTCGTGGATGGTCGCGACGCCGAAGCCCGCGAGCCGCTCCACCGCGGCGCGGTCGGCCCGCACGATGTTGCGCTTGACGATGCCGAGCTCGTACATGCTATTTCCCTCTTGCCTTGAGCGCGGCGTCCAGGCGCGGATAGACGCGCCGCGCGTTCGCCTCGTAGATCTTGTGGCGCTCCGCCGCGGTGAGCGCGGCCTTCTCGATGTAGCGCCTCGTGTCGTCGTAGTGGAATCCGGTCTCCGGGTCGACGCCGCGCACCGCACCGATCATCTCGCTCGCGAAGAGGATGTTGTCCACCGGGATCACCCGGGCGAGGAGGTCGATCCCCGGCTGGTGGTACACGCAGGTGTCGAAGAACACGTTGCCGAGCAGGTGGTCCTTGAGGAGCGGCTTCTTCAGCTCCTGGGCGAGCCCCCGGTAGCGCCCCCAGTGGTACGGGGCTGCGCCGCCGCCGTGCGGGATCACGAACCGCAGCGTCGGGAAATCGCGGAAGAGGTCGCCCTGGATGAGCTGCATCACCGCGGTGGTGTCGGCGTTGATGTAGTGCGCGCCGGTGGTGTGGAAGCTGGCTCTTATACACATCTGAC
>JAOAEA010000038.1 GCA_026417035.1 Burkholderiales bacterium | reverse complement strand
GCGACATGCGGTTCTGCTCCGCCATCATCCCCAAGGTCCGGTCGAGCTGCAGGTCGTCGATGCGCAACCCGGTTTCGAGCGCGAACTGCACCTGGACCCGATCGGTGATCATGCGCTCGAGCACCTGCCGCTCGAGCACGTCGATGGGCGGCAGCGGAACGCGCTGCGCCTGCAGCTGCAGCGCGACCAGGCGCACACGCTCGTCGAGCTCCTTCTGCGTGATCACCTCGTTGTTCACCACGGCGACGATGCGATCGACGAAGCCCGTGCGCGCCGGCGGCAGCGTGGGGCGGGCGGGCGCGGGCAGCGTCGGCACCGGCTTGGTCGCGAACGGCGCACCCGGCGAAGCGGGCTGCGCGGGCTGGTTGAGCGGCGCCCGCGGGCCGAGCTGCGCGTGCGCGCCGCCGGCGAGCGCGAGGCACGCCGCCAGCGTCGCCGCGGCCCGGGCGAAGCCGGCGCGGGCCGGGGCAGGGATCGCGAGAAACGTCATCGCAGCGTCGCGGGAATCAGTCGAAGTAATCGAATTGCTGGCGCAGCGGGTCCGGCGCCTGGTTGAATCGCGTGTAGCCGGGGATGTTGCGCCGCAGGATCTCGAACGGGTTCGAGCCGATGCTGGCGAGCCCGCCGAGCTCGAGCTGCAGGAAGAAGACGTTCGTGTCCTGGCCGGCCGAGTTGGGAAACGCCTGCCAGACCGCGCGCAGGGCCCAGCAGCCGGCATTGTACTCCATGCCGAGGAGCCTCTCGACGGGCTTGTCGGCGTTGAGGTCCCAGTTGAGCCGCGCGACGGCGTACACGCCGCCGTAGATCGGCCATTGGCCCGAAACGTCCACCTGCCGGATGCCGGTCGGCGGCGTGATCGCCGCGTCGGTGAAGCGGTAGCCGAGGTTCAGCACCTTGTTGATCGCCGGCTGGTAGCGGATGCCCGCGTTCAGCCGCTGCGCGCGGAGGCTGTCGGGGTCGAACACGCCGATCGCCTCGGCGAAGACGTTCGGCCACACGATGCCGCCGAGCCCGAGGAGATAGGGCGAGCGGCTCGCCGCCTGCGGCGCGACGCCGAGGAGCGGCACCGCCTGGTCCTGGAAATAGAAGATCTGGCCGACGACGCCGCGCAGCGCCTCCTGCCCGGTCTCCGGCACGATGAGCCGCGAGGTGAGCGCGAGCGTCACCTGGTTCGCGTTCATGATGCGGTCCCAGCCGAGGTAGGCGTTCTCCGAGAAGATCTGCGCGTAGTTGAAGTCGGCGCGCGAGGTGTCGAAGACCGGCAGCTGCCGCTGGTCCTTGTAGGGGACGTACAGGTAATAGGCGCGCGGCTCGAGCGTCTGGATCACCTCGCGGCCGCCGAACTGCATCTCCCGCTCGAACACCGCGCCGGCGTCCACGCTCGCGATCGGCAGCACGCGCGTCGGGCTGGTCGGCAGGCCGGGCGTCACGCGGTCGAGGCTGTAGTAGGTCGCGTTCACGCCGACCTTCGGCACGATGAACGTGCCGGCGGTGAGCAGCGGATAGCTGAGGTAGGGATAGACGTAGGTCCGGCTGCCGGTGACGAGCGTCGGGTGCTCGAACTGGTCGAACTGCGCGGTGGCGCCGGCGTCGAAGCCGCCCAGCGTGTTCTGCTTCAGCGCCGAGAAGAGGATCTGCGGCACCCGGTTGTACGGGATCGGGATCGGGTTCTTCGGGTCCTGCAGGGTCTGGAACTTCGACACGCGGCCGGTGACGCTATAGCTCGCGCCGGCGAGCGAGCTGCCGTAGGTGAGGAAGGCGTCCTGCGGCAGGTAGATCTGCGTCGCGAGCGCGAGCCGGCCGGAGAGGTCGCGGAAGTAGTTGTCGTCGGAGACGCGGTTGTAGTTCACCGCCCCGGAAAGGCCGAGGGTGCGGTTGATGTACGTGTGCTGCCACGACATGTACCAGCGGTCGGTGTCGAGCTCGAGGTCGTTCGGCAGGTATTGCAGGTTCACCCGCCCGTTGAATGTCGGCTGCAGGTAGCGCCCCTCGCCGATCAACTGCAAGCCGCGCTTCTGCATGTAGCGCCCGGTGATCGTCGCGTCGTAGTTCGGCGCGATGTTCCAGTAGTAGGGCACGAGGATCTCCGGACCGACGCGCCCCTGGATGCCGAAGATCGGCGGCAGGAAGCCGCTCTTGCGCTCGTCGTTCAGCGGGAACGACGCATACGGAATCGGCGGCGTCTTCACGCCGAGGAAGTCGAGCCGCAGGTTGCGCGCGGTGCCGACGCTGCGGCCGAAGTCGAGGTCGAGCTCCTCGGCGCTGATCGACCACCCGGTCTCCGTCGGCTTGCACGTCGTGAACGATCCGTCGGTGAGCCGGTAGCGGTCTTCCGGGCCGAGGCGCAGCGCTTCGGCCTCGCCGCGGATCGGCACCGGCTGCGACGAGCGCCGCGGGTCGGTGGAGCGGCGCGCGCGCGGCGCGAGCTCGTAGCTCGCCTGCTCGAAGATGCCCTGCGGCTCGGCGACGCGCATGCGCAGCCGCGGCCCGGTGACGTAGTCCCCACCCACGCGCAGCCGCACGTTGCCGGTCGCCTCCACCTCGTCGGTCGCGCGGAAGTAGCGGATGGTGTCGGCCTTGAGCCAGCCGGTGGGTTTGCGCAGCTCCGCGTCGCCGCTCGCCACGAGCTCGTCGGAGGCGACGCCCTCCATGCGGTCGGCGATGACGTGGATCGGCACCTCCGCCGGATCGGCGGGCGGCGGGCCGGGCAGCGTCCGCTCCAGCCGCAGCCCCTGCGCCTGCGCGAACGCCAGGGCCGGGGCCGCGAGCGCCAGCGCGCAGGCAGTGCGGCGGATGCCGTGAGGGAGCATGAGGGGGAGCGGGGTTCGGGCGATGCTACAATCCGCCGCCTCACCGAATCAAGGCAATCCCCAGGCCCGTGGATCGGCTCGCGAGGCTCGAGCGCTGGCTGCAGACGCGCTTTCCCCCCGGGTCCTTCGCGCTCGCGCCGGCCTCGGCGGACGCGAGCTTCCGGCGCTATTTCCGCGTCACGTTCCCCGGCACGTCGCGAGCCTCGGTGATCGCGATGGACGCGCCGCCGGACAAGGAGGACTCGCGGCCCTTCGTGCATGTCGCGCGGCTCATGGCGGCGGCGGGGCTCAACGTCCCGGCGATCCTCGCCGCGGACCTCGGCGAGGGCTTTCTCCTGCTCTCGGACCTCGGCACCACGCCCTACCTCGCCGCGCTCGACGAGGGCAGCGCGGACCGGCTCTTCCGCGACGCGCTCGCCGCGCTCGTGAAGTGGCAGCTCGCCACCGCGCCCGGCGCGCTGCCCCCCTACGACGCCGCGCTCCTGCGCCGCGAGCTCGACCTCTTCCCCGAGTGGTATCTCGGCCGGCATCTGGGCCTCGCGCTCGGCGCAGCCGAGCGCGACATGCTCGAGCGCACGTTCGCGCTCCTCATCGCCTCGGCCACCGCGCAGCCGCAGGTGTTCGTGCACCGCGACTTCATGCCTCGCAACCTGATGGTCTGCGACCCGAACCCGGGCGTGCTCGACTTCCAGGACGCCGTGGTGGGCCCGATCAGCTACGACGTCGTGTCGCTCTTCCGCGACGCGTTCCTCTCCTGGCCCGAGGCGCGCGTCCTCGACTGGACGATCCGCTACTGGGAGAGCGCGCGCCGCGCGGGTCTGCCGGTCGCCGCGGACTTCGCCGACTTCTGGCGCGATTTCGAGTGGATGGGCCTGCAGCGCCACCTCAAGGTGCTCGGCATCTTCGCGCGCATCCGCTACCGCGACGGGAAGACCGGCTATCTCGAGGACACGCCGCGCTTCGTCGGTTACGTGCGCGAGGTCGCCTCGCGCTACGCCGCGCTCGCGCCGCTCCTGCGCTTCTTCGACGCGATCGAGGGCCGGGCCGCGCGCGCCGGCTACACGTTCTGAGGGCCGCGGGCGGCACATGAAGGCGATGATCCTGTGCGCGGGGCGCGGCGAGCGCATGCGCCCGCTCACCGATGCCACGCCCAAGCCGCTCCTGCCCGTCGGCGGGACGCCGCTCGTCGCGTGGACGATCCGCCGGCTCGCGCGTGCCGGCATCGTCGATCTCGTGGTGAACCACGCCCATCTGGGCGAGCGAATCGAGGCGGCGCTCGGCGACGGCCGCCGCTTCGGCGTCGCCATCCGCTACTCGCCGGAGCGCGAGGCGCTCGAGACAGCCGGCGGCATCGCCAACGCGCTCGCGCTCCTCGGCGGCGCGCCGTTCCTGGTCGTGAACGGCGACGTCTGGTGCGACTGCGACTATGTCGCGTTCACCGCACGGCCGCTCGCGGACGCGACGCTCGCGCATCTCGCGCTCGTCGCGAACCCGCCACAGCACCCGGCGGGCGACTTCGCGCTCGCCGGCGGCCGGGTGGCGAACGACGGTGGCGAGCGGCTCACCTTCAGCGGCATCGGCATCTACCGGCCCGAGCTCTTCGCGGGCATCGCGCCCGGGACGAAGGCGAAGCTCGCGCCGCTCCTGCGCGCCGCGGCCGATGCAGGCCGGGTCACGGGCGAGCGTCTCGCCTGCGAGTGGCACGACGTCGGCACGCCGGAACGGCTCGCCGCGCTCGACGCCGCGCTCGCCGCGCGGAGCAGTCCATGATCGACGCGGCGCAAGCCGACGCCGCGCTCGCGCTCGACCCGGCGTGGTCGGCGGCGCTGCGTGCCCGCTGGACGGCGCTCGCCGAGCTCGCGGTGTTCGGCGAGCTCCGCACCCAGCGGCTCGGCGCGCTGCCGCGGCTGCGGCGCAAGGTCCTCGACCTCGGCGAGCGCTCGCGCGCGGTGCTCGCCGGCCGCGCGTGGATTCCCCAGCCCCGCGAGCGCCTCAAGAACGCGCTCGCCTCGGCGCTCGCGCTGCGCGAAGCGCTCGCGCAGGTCGAGGCCGGGATCGCGGAGCTCGACGGCGGCGCGGACCTCGACCGGCTGCGCGCGGCGTTCGCCGCCCTCGCGCAAGCCGTGGCCGCGCTCGAGCCGCGCATGAACGCCTGGGCGGCCCTCCTTGCCCGGCGTTCGCAAGAGGACGACAATCTGCCTCCCTCCGGAGCCGCCGCCCCATGACCGACATCACCGTCCATCGCGCCCGGCGCACGGCGCTCGAGCGCGCGATGGGGCGCGGCGTCGCCGTCGTGCCGACCGCGCCGGAGCGCCTGCGCAACCGCGACAGCGAATACCCGTACCGCTTCGACAGCTATTTTTACTACCTCACCGGCTTCCCCGAGCCCGAGTCGGTGCTCGTGCTCGTCGCCGGCGAAACGCCGAAGGCGATCCTGTTCGCGCGCGAGAAGAACCCGGAGCGCGAGCTCTGGGACGGCTTCCGGCACGGGCCCGAAGCGGCCGCGGAGGCGTTCGGTTTCGACGAGGCCTGGCCGATCGCCAAGCTCGACGAGAAGCTCCCCGGGCTCCTCGCCAACCAGCCGGCCCTGTTCTACATGCCGGGCCTCGACGCGGCCTGGGACGCGCGCGTCATGGGGTGGCTCAACAGCGTGCGCGCGCAGGCCCGCACCGGCGTCACCGCGCCCGGCGAGATCCGTGACCTGCGCGTGCTCCTCGACGAGATGCGCCTCGTCAAGGACGCGCACGAGCTCGCCCTGATGCGCCGCGCCGCGGCGATCTCGGCGCGCGCCCACGAGCGGGCGATGCGCGCGGCGCGGCCCGGCATGTGGGAATACGAGCTCGAGGCGGAACTCCTGCACGAGTTCCGGCGCTCGGGCTCGCAGGCGCCGGCCTACGGCCCGATCGTCGCCGGCGGCGCCAACGCCAACGTGCTCCACTACCGCGACAACAACATGCGGCTCGCCGACGGCGACCTGGTGCTGATCGACGCCGGCTGCGAGCTAGATGGCTACGCCTCCGACATCACGCGCACGTTCCCGGTGAACGGCCGCTTCTCGGGCCCGCAGCGCGACGTGTACGAGCTGGTGCTCGCCGCGCAGGCCGCGGCGATCGACGCGGTGCGGCCGGGCAACCGCTGGGACGCGCCGCACGAGGCGGCGGTGCGGGTGCTCGCGCAGGGCTACGTCGATCTGAAGCTCCTCTCCGGCAGCGTCGACCACGTGATCGAGTCCGGCGACTACAAGCGCTTCTACATGCACCGGACCGGCCACTGGCTGGGGCTCGACGTGCACGATGCGGGCGAATACAAGGAGAGCGGCGAATGGAAGCCGCTCAGGCCCGGCATGACCCTCACCGTCGAGCCGGGCACCTACATCCGGCCGGGCGAGGGCGTGCCCGAGCGCTTCTGGAACATCGGCGTGCGCATCGAGGACGACGCGCTCGTCACCGAGTCGGGCTGCGAGATCCTCACCGCCGCAGCGCCCAAGGGCGTGGCCGACATCGAGGCGGTGATGCGCGACGCGCGCGCGCGCTGACCGATGGCGGCGAGCGTCGACGTCCTGATCGCGGGCGGCGGACCGGTCGGCTCGGTGCTCGCCGCGTCGCTCGCGGGCAGTGGCCTCGACGTCGCGCTCGTCGATCCCGGCGAACCGCCCGCCGGGCGGCTGCGGCCGATCGCGCTCTCCCATGGCAGCCGCCTGGTGCTGGAGGGCGTGGGCGCGTTCGCCGGCCTTGTCGCAACGCCGATCGAGACGATCCACGTCTCGCAAGCAGGCGGCTTCGGCCGCACGGTGATGCGCCGCGAAGAGCTCGCGCTCCCCGCGCTCGGCTACGTCGTGGACCTCGCGGCGCTCGCGGCGCACCTCGCCGCGCGCGCCGCCGACCTGCGCATCGCCGGAAGCGTCCTGCGCTGGCAGGGCGGCGAGGACGAGGCGCGCGCGACCATCCGCGGCGCGGACGGCGACGAGCTTTGGACAGCGAAGCTCCTCGTGCTCGCGGACGGCGCGGGCCACGTCGGCGCGGGCACGTCGCAGCGCGACTACGGCCAGGTCGCGATCTCGGCCGAGGTGCGCACCGAGGCCGCGCCGCGCGGCGTCGCGTGGGAGCGCTTCACGCCGCAGGGCCCGCTCGCGCTGCTGCCTTTCGCCGACCACTATGCGCTCGTGTGGACGGTCGCCGCCGGCGCCGCCGACCGGCTGGCGGGATGCGACGAGCCGTCGTTCCTCGCGGCGCTCGGTGCGGCGTTCGGCGGCCGGCTCGGCCGCTTCCTCGCCGCCGGCCCGCGCGCGAGCTACCCGCTCGCACTGCGCTTCCGCCGGGATCCCGTCGCCGCGCCGCGCGTCCTCGCCGTCGGCAATGCGGCGCAGACCCTGCACCCGGTCGCGGGTCAGGGACTGAACCTCGGCCTGCGCGACGCGGCGGAGCTCGCGCGTGTCATCCGGGCCACGCCCCGCGGCGCGCTCGGCACGCGCGAATTCGCCGCGCGCGCCGCCGCGACGCGCAGCGCCGACCGCCTCGCCACCATCGGCGCCACCGACGCGCTGGTTCGCGTGTTCTCCAACGCGAACCCGGCGCTCGCGCTCGCCCGGGGCATCGGGCTCGCGGCGCTCGACCTCGCGCCGCCGGCGCGCAGGTTCTTCGCGCGGCGGATGATTTTCGGTGCGCGCGCACTGCCTTAGTGCGGCTTCCTTAACCAAAGCCCCGCGAATCCCGGCCAGCCGGCGGTTTCCTGCGCGAAAAATCGTCGCCGTCGCCCGACGCGCATCGCGCGCGCACCCCGCGGCTTCCGCCACACGCGACGCGACAGAGAAAAGTTCGATCACCCGCGCGCGCGTTCGGCGTTAGAATCCGCTCCCCTGCCTGCCCACGATCCCTTGCGAACGCCATGAAGATCGGCGCGCACGCGCTCCGGAACAATCTCTTTGTCGCACCGATGGCGGGCGTGACCGACCGGACGTTCCGCAAGCTCTGCAAACGCTTCGGCGCGGGGCTCGCGGTGTCGGAAATGGTGAGCGCCAACACGCTGCTCTACGCGACCGGGAAGACGCGGCGCCGCACCGACCACGCGGGCGAGCCTGCGCCGGTCGCGGTGCAGATCGCCGGGGCCGACCCGGCGATGATGGCCGAAGCGGCGCGCGTGAACGTCGGCCACGGGGCCGAGATCATCGACATCAACATGGGCTGCCCGGCCAAGAAGGTGTGCAACAAAGCCGCCGGCTCGGCGCTCCTGCGCGACGAGGCGCTGGTGGGCCGGATCCTCGAGGCGGTCGTGAAGGCGGTCGACGTGCCCGTGACGCTCAAGTTCCGCACCGGCTGGGACCCGGCGTCGAAGAACGCGGTGCGCATCGCCAGAATCGCCGAGGACGCCGGGATCCAGGCGCTCGCGCTCCACGGGCGCACGCGCGCCTGCGGCTTCGCCGGCCGCGCCGAGCACGAGAGCGTCGCGGCGGTGAAGCGCGCGACGCGGCTCCCGGTGATCGCGAACGGCGACATCGACTCGCCCGAGGAGGCGAAACGCGTGCTCGACGCAACCGGCGCGGACGGCGTGATGATCGGCCGCGCGGCGCAGGGGCGGCCCTGGATCTTCCGGGAGATCGCGCACTACCTCGCCACCGGCGAGCGGCTCCCGCCGCCGCTCGTCGCCGAGATCCGCGCGGTGCTCGTCGAGCACCTCCAGGAGCTCTACGGCTTCTACGGGCGGGAGAGCGGCGTGCGCGTCGCGCGCAAGCACATCGGCTGGTACACGAAGGGGCTCGCCGGCGCGCAGGCGTTCCGGGCCGAGATGAACAGGATCGAGACGTGCGAGGAACAGCTCGCGGCCGTGGAGCGTTTCCTCGGCCGGCTCGCAGAAGCCGCCCCGCGTCTCGCATACGAGGAGGAGCTCGCGGCATGAAATCGACACACGGCGAGATCGGCGACACCGTCAGGCGGTCGCTCGAGCGTTACTTCCGTGACCTCGACGGCGCCAAGCCCTGCGCCATCTACGACATGGTGATGAAGAACGTCGAGAAGCCGATGATCGAGACGGTGCTCGCGCGCGCCGAGGGCAACCAGACGATCGCGGCCGAGATGCTCGGCATCAACCGCAACACGCTGCGCAAGAAGCTGCAGCAGCTCAAGATCAAGGTCTAGCAGCGTGAGGGGACACGCCGGAATGGCAGCGACGAGGCCCCTGCCGGAAAGCCTCCGGGGAGCGAAGCGCGCGGCTCGCGCCGCCGGCTTCGCGGAACCCCGAGGGGGTGTGGCCCCTTTCGGGTCGACTTGCTAGGCGCAACGCCGCCGCGCCATGGACATCGCGATCAGGCAGGCGCTCATCAGCGTCTCGGACAAGACCGGCGTCGTCGACTTCGCCCGCGCGCTCGCGGGCATGGGAGTCACGCTCCTCTCGACCGGCGGCACCGCGAAGCTCATCGCCGCGAGTGGCGTGCCCGTCGTCGAGGTCGGTGATTACACCGGCTACCCGGAGATGCTGGACGGGCGTTTGAAGACGCTGCACCCGAAGGTCCATGGCGGCATCCTCGCGCGCCGCGACCTCCCCGAGCACATGGCGGCGATCGCGCGCGCCGGCACGCCGCCCATCGACCTCGTGGTGGTGAACCTCTATCCGTTCCGCGAGACCGTCGCGAAGCCGGGCGTCACGCTCGCCGACGCGGTCGAGAACATCGACATCGGCGGCCCGACGATGGTGCGCGCCGCCGCGAAGAACTACACCGGGGTCGCGGTGGTCACCGACCCGGGCGACTACGCCTGCATCCTCGAGGAGATGCGCGCGAAAGGCGGCGCGCTGTCGCTCGCCACCCGCTTCGCTCTCGCCAAGAAGGCGTTCACCCACACCGCCGCGTACGACGGCGCGATCTCGAACTGGCTCACCTCGCTCGATGCCGACAACCGGCCGGGGATGTTCCCGGAGCGCCTCAACCTCCAGTTCGAGAAAGTGCAGGAGATGCGCTACGGCGAGAACCCGCACCAGGCCGCGGCGTTCTACCGCGACCCGCAGCCGGTCGCCGGGTGCCTCGCCCGCTACGCGCAGCTCCAGGGCAAGGAGCTCTCCTACAACAACATCGCCGACGCCGACGCTGCGTGGGAATGCGTCAAGACCTTCGACGCGCCGGCCTGCGTGATCGTCAAGCACGCGAACCCCTGCGGCGTGGCGCAGGCCGCGACGCCGCTCGAGGCCTACCGGCGCGCGTTCGAGACCGACCCGACCTCGGCCTTCGGCGGCATCATCGCGTTCAACCGGGCGCTCGACGGCGACGCCGCCGAGGCGGTGGCGAAGCAGTTCGTGGAGGTCGTGATCGCGCCCGAGGTGACCGCAGAGGCGCGCGCCGTGTTCGCGGGCAAGACGAACGTGCGCGTCCTGGAGGTGCCGCCCGGGCACGGGACGCAGACCTACGACTTCAAGCGCGTCGGCGGCGGCCTCCTCGTGCAGACCCCGGACGCCAAGAACGTGGTGCCCGAGGAGCTTCGCGTCGTGACCAAGCGGCGCCCCACGGAAAGGGAGCGCGCCGACCT
Source organism: Burkholderiales bacterium (assembly GCA_026417035.1). Lineage (GTDB taxonomy): Bacteria > Pseudomonadota > Gammaproteobacteria > Burkholderiales > SG8-39 > JAOAEA01. Next base: position 27,488 of record JAOAEA010000038.1, on the reverse strand, counting down.
GATGTTCGCCTGGCGGGTGGCCAAGTTCGTCAAATCGAACGCGATCGTCTTCTGCGGCGAGGGCCGCACCCTGGGCGTCGGCGCCGGGCAGATGAGCCGCGTGGACAGCGCGCGCATCGCCTCGATCAAGGCGCAGAACGCCGGGCTGCCGCTCGCCGGGTCGGTGGTCGCTTCCGACGCCTTCTTCCCGTTCCGCGACGGCGTGGACGTCGTGGCGCAGGCGGGCGCGAAGGCGGTGATCCAGCCCGGCGGGTCGGTGCGGGACGACGAGGTCATCGCCGCGGCGGACGAGCTCGGCCTCGCCATGGTCTTCACCGGCGTGCGCCACTTCAGGCACTGACCGTGCCCGGTTTCCCGAAATGGGTCGTCGCCGCAGTGCTCTTCGCATCGGGTGCCGCAGCGCCGGCGCTCGCGCGGGCGGAGGACCAGAGCTTCTGGCAGAGCGCCTGGCACACGTTGCGCGACCCCGGCCCGGAGACCTGGTACCAGGGCATCTGGAAGAACTGGACCGATACGTATCAGGAGGGCCGGTGGACGGCCATGCTGCCGATCAACACCTACCACCTGCGATTCGCGTACACGGACGAGAAGATCGACACCTACACCGAGTGGCCGCTCGGCTTCGGCATCGCACGCTCGCGCTTCGACGAGTACGGCAACCGCCGCGAGGTGTTCGCCTTCGTCTTCCAGGATTCGCACGGCAAGCCGCAGTACCAGGTCGGGTACCTGTGGCTGAAACAGTGGCGCCCGCTCGCGGACGCGCAGGACTTCCGCCTCGGGCTCGGCTATACGCTCTTCCTGATGGCACGTGAAGATTCCAACTACATCCCCTTCCCGGGGATCCTCCCGGTCGCGAGCGTCGGCTACAAGCGTCTCACCATCGAGACCACCTACGTGCCGGGCGGGATCGGTTACGGCAACGTGATCTTCACCTGGGCGCAGTTCACCTTCTGAGTCACGCGCGATGAAGCTGCTCGTGGTCGGCTCGGGCGGACGCGAGCACGCGCTCGCGTGGAAGCTCGCCGCGAGCCCGCGCGTGCAGAAGGTGTTCGTCGCGCCCGGCAACGCCGGCACCGCGCTCGAGCCGGGCGTGGAGAACGTCGCGATCACCGACCTCGCCGCGCTCGCCGACTTCGCCGAGCGGGAAAAAGTGCACCTCACGGTGGTCGGCCCCGAGGCGCCGCTCGCCGCCGGCATCGTCGACCTCTTCCGCGCGCGCGGCCTCGCGATCTTCGGGCCGACGCGGGCCGCGGCGCAGCTCGAATCCTCCAAGGACTTCGCCAAGCGCTTCCTCGTCCGTCACGGCATCCCGACCGCCGCATACGGGACCTTCTGCGACGCCGCCGCCGCGCACGCCCACGTCGAGGCGCACGGCGCGCCGATCGTCGTCAAGGCCGACGGCCTCGCCGCGGGCAAGGGCGTCGTGGTGGCCGCGACCGCGGCGGAGGCGCACCGCGCGATCGACGACATGCTGGTGGCGAACCGCATGGGCGATGCCGGCGCGCGCGTCGTGGTGGAGGCCTTCCTCGAGGGCGAGGAGGCGAGCTTCATCGTGATGGCCGACGGCGAGCACGTCCTGCCGCTCGCGACGAGCCAGGACCACAAGCGGCTGCGGGACGGCGACGAGGGGCCGAACACCGGCGGCATGGGCGCCTATTCGCCGGCGCCGGTGGTGACGCCGGAGCTGCACGCGCGCGTCGTGCGCGAGATCGTCCTGCCCACGGTGCGCGGGATGCGCGAGGAGGGCCTGCCGTACTCGGGGTTCCTCTACGCGGGCCTCATGATCGACGCCGCCGGCAACCCGAAGGTGCTCGAGTTCAACTGCCGGCTCGGCGATCCCGAGACGCAGCCGATCCTGATGCGCCTCAAGTCGGACCTCGTCGAGCTCGTCGAGCGCGCGCTCGCGGGCACGCTCGACGGCACCGAAGCCGAGTGGGACCGGCGCGCCGCGCTCGGCGTCGTGCTCGCCGCCGCGAACTATCCGGACACCCCGCGCAGGGGCGACGTGATCTCGGGCATCCCGGCGCCCGCCGAGGACTGCCGCGTCTTCCACGCCGGCACCGCGCTCGCCGACGGCAAGGTGGTCACCGCGGGCGGACGGGTGCTGTGCGTCACCGCGCTCGGCGACTCGATCCGCATGGCGCAGCGGCGCGCCTACCAGGCCGTCGAACAGATCCGTTTCGACGGCATGCAATGCCGGCGCGACATCGGCCACCGGGCGATCGGGCCGCGCAAGGGCTGACTCGCCGACGCCCGCCGCGCCATGGACATCGCCCCGATCAAGGACTATCTCACCGGGCTGCAGGCGCGGATCGTGGCCGGGCTCGAGGCGATCGACGGCAAGCCGTTCGGCGCCGACGCCTGGACGCGCCCCGAGGGCGGCGGCGGGCTCACGCGGATCATCGAGGAGGGCAACGTCCTCGAGCGCGGCGGAGTGCTCTTCTCGCACGTCGCCGGCGCGAGCCTGCCGCCGTCGGCGAGCGCGAGCCGGCCCGAGCTCGCGGGACGCGGGTTCGAGGCGATGGGCGTCTCGCTCGTTCTGCATCCGCGCAACCCCTACGTGCCGACCGTGCATCTCAACGTGCGCTTCTTCGTCGCGCGCAAAGCGGACGCGGACCCGGTCTGGTGGTTCGGGGGCGGCATGGACCTCACGCCCTACTACGGCTTCGACGAGGACGCGCGCCACTTCCACGCCACCTGCAAGGCGGCGCTCGCGCCTTTCGGGGAGGGGTTCCACCCGCGCTTCAAGGCGTGGTGCGACCGGTACTTCTATCTCAAGCACCGCGGCGAGCCGCGCGGCGTCGGCGGCATCTTCTTCGACGACCTGAACGAGCCGGGCTTCGAGCGCTCGTTCGCGCTCACCCGCGCGGTCGGCGATGCGTTCCTGGAGGCCTACGCGCCGATCGTGGCGCGCCGCCGCGACCACCCCTGGGGCGAGCGCGAGCGCGACTTCCAGCTCTACCGCCGCGGGCGCTACGTGGAGTTCAACCTGGTGTGGGACCGCGGCACCCTCTTCGGGCTGCAATCGGGCGGCCGCACCGAGTCGATCCTCGCCTCGATGCCGCCGCTCGCGCGCTGGCGCTACGACTGGCAACCGGCGCCCGGCTCGCCCGAGGCCGAGCTCTACGAGAAGTTCCTGAAGCCGCGGGAGTGGGTGTAGTCGAGGATTCGGGATCGGGGATCGAGCGGCAGCACCGTCGCGTGCGAGCCGGGTCGCGGCCGATGACGTCGCGCTGTCCTCGGTCCTCAACCCGGCTCGGCCGGCAGGCCCTCGTCGGCCGCCGCGCGGAAGTGCTTCGCCGCCGCTGCGGCGTCGCCGGTCTCGTCGGCAAGCCGCGCGAGCTCGATGTGCGCGGCGCGGGAGGGCTGCTCCGACAGGCTCGCCTCGAGGTAGCTCCGCGCCTTGCCCCACAGCTCGCGCTGCTTGCAGAGCCGCCCGAGCGTGAGCAGCAGCGCCGCGTCGCGCGGCCGCGCCGCGAGCCAGCGCTCGGCATCGCTCAGGCGCTCGAGCGAATCGTCCGCCCGGCACTCGCCGTAGACGAGCGCGAGCGCGCTGTCCCACCGGCTCTCGAGCGCCTCGCGCACGATCTTGTGCGCCTGCCGGCACCCGCCCAGCCGGATGAAGAGGCGCGCCGCCGCGGTCGCGATGCGCGGATGGAGCCGGTCGGCTTCCGGGAGTCCCTGCCAGAACGCCGCCAGGCTCTCCGCGTCGAGCGCCTTCCGCCGCAGGTTCTCCACGACGGCGGTCGCGCGCAGCTGCGCCGCCACCTCCGGGGCGATGGCATTGCGCTTCTCGAGCTGCCGCGCGAGGCGCAGCACCTCGTCCCAGTTCTGCAGGCCCTGCTCGGCGCGTAGCCGCATGCGCAGCGTCGCGACGTGCCTGGGGCCGTGCTCCGCGAGCTCGGCGAGCGTCGCGCGCGCCTCCTCGAAGCGGCGCTCGTCGAGGAGCAGCTCGGCGCGCGTGGCGAGTCGCGCATTGCGGTCCGCGGTGCTCTCCGCGCGCGCGAGCCAGAGCTCGCGGCGCTCGGGGTCGCGCATCTGGTGCGCGGCGCGCGCGGCGAGGAGCGCGGCCACGCCGGGCGCCTCGTCGAACCCCCAGGCGCGCCCGGCGAGCTTCTCCGCCTTGCCGAAACGTCCCTCGAAATACGCCTGCCAGGCGGCGCGTAGGGCCTCGACCCCGCGGTTGTGCCGCTGGCGGCGGCGGTAGGCTGCGACGTTCGCCGGCATGCGCAGCATCGTCCCGGCGAGGTGCGTGAGCCAGTGGAGGGCCGCGAACGCGGCGATCACCACGAGCAGGGCGAGCGTGAGCGAGACGTCGATCCGCCACGGCGGCACGACGACGAGGACGTAGCCGTCCTGGTAGCGCGCGAAGAGCGCCGCCGCCACGGCGGCGGTCGCGACCGCGAGGAACCAGAAGAGTCCCTTCATCGTCCGGCGCGCTCGCGCGGGGCACGCAGCGCGCGCACGGCGGCCAGGCTCTCCGCGATCGAGGGCAGCTCGACGCTCACGGTGGCCGCGTCGAGGCTCTTCAGCGTCGCGAGCGCCGCCTGCGTGCGCTTGTCGCGCGGGTCGAAGTAGCGTGAGATCCATTGCGTCGCGGCGCGGATGTCCGCGCGGTACGCGGTCTCGTTCCTCTGCAGGGCGGCGAGCCGCGCGTGCGCGAGCCTGAGCTTCAGGTTCTCGCGCAGGAACCACGCCTGCTCCGGCGAAACGAGCGCCTGGTCCTGGGCGTCGAGCCGCTGCACCCGCACGAGCCCCTTCGCCTCGGCCCACAGCGCCGTCCAGAACCGCGTCCACCAGCCGTCCGCCGCGGCCGCCTCGCCGTCCCGCTCCGGCTGCGGCCGGCCTTCCGCGAGGAGTGGCAGCCCGTCCACCGACGCGGCGAGCTGGTCGAGCCTCGCAGTGAGGCCGGCGATGTCGAGCGCCGGCGCGGCGCGCAGGCGCTCGGCATCGCGCGCGATCGCCCGGCGGAGCTGCGGGTATTGCGCCTTGTCGAGGCGGGCGAGCCGCGCCTCGGCCGCGGCGAGCGCGGCGAGCGCGGCCGACACGTTGCCCGCGAGCTGCAGCTCGCGCGCCGCGATCGAGAGCGTCTGGTCGATCTCGGCGAGCACCCAGTCCTCGCGGCCGCGCGAGAGCTCCTGATACATCGCCTCGAGCGCGAGCTGCTGCGAGAGCGTCTCGCCCACCTTGGCCTCGAGCGCGTCGAGGCGGCGCTCGGCCTCGCGCGCGAGGTTCTCGGCGTCCCGCGCGGCGAGCCGCGCCGCGCGCGCCTCCCCGTCGGCGTCGCGCAGGCGCAGCGCGAGCTCCTCGCGCATCCGGTCGAGGTCGCCGCGCGTCCCGAACCACTGCCACAGCGACAGGGCCGCGGCGACGAGCGCGACGAGTGCGACGATGTCGGTGCGCAACCGCGCGGACGCGCCGCGGCGCGCGCTCTCGGCCCCGGAGTCGGGTGACGGGTCGGTCATCGGCGGCGCGCGCGCGGAGCAAGCATCAGGGTAGTTTAGCGAAAAAGGCCTCGAGCCCCGCCACGAGGCCCGCGTCGGCGGGCCCGGTCAGCACCACCCGCTCGAGCCCGAGCGCCCGGGCGTTCGCCGCGATGCGCTCGTGCGGCGCGAAGAGCGGCGTGCGCCGCAGCCACTGCTGGCCGAGCTTGCCGACCATGTCGAAGAGGTTCGCGAGCCCCTCGCTCGAGGTGACCGTGACCGCGTCGATCTCGCCGCGCGCCCAGGCGGTGAGCAGCGGCGCGACGTCGGCGACCGGCCGCGTGCGCCGGTAGCACTCCGCGTATTCCACCGTCGCGCCGCGCGCCGTGAGCGTGTCGCCGAGCAGCTCGCGGCCGCCGTCGCCGCGAAAGATGACCACGCGCTTGCCCGCCACGTCCGCGAGCTCGGGCAGCGCGAGCAGGGCTTCGCTGTCGAAGCGCTCCCGCGGCGCCACGGTGCGCCCGACGCCGTGGCGGACGAGCGCCCGCTCGCTCTCGCGCCCCACCGCGGCGGCGACGAGCCCCTGCGGCCAGGCACGGCGCGCGAGGATCAGGTTCATCGCCTTGGCGACCGCGTTCGGGCTGATGAAGACCGCGAGGTCGTAGGTCTCGAGACGGTCGACGACGGCGAGCAGGGGACGCACGTCCTCGACGTCGCGGATCTCGATCACCGGGAACACGATCGCGCGGCCGCCGCGCGCCTCGATCATGCCGGCGAGCGCGTCCGCCTGACCGGCGGGCCGCGTGACCACGATGCGCCGCCCCGCGAGCGTGGCGGCCTGCGGACTGCCGGGCGCGGCGCTCATCCAGCCGCGGCGATCGCCGCCAGGATCTCTGTGGCGCCCCGGGAACGCAGCTCGGCGGCGAGCCGCCGCCCCGCCTCCTCGGGCGCGGAAGCGGGGCCTTCGACCTCGGCGCGGGCGATGCGCGATCCGTCCGGGCTCGCGACGATGCCACGCACCGAGAGCCGGTCGCCCGCGACGCGGGCGTGCGCCGCGAGGGGCAGCTGGCAGCTGCCGCCCAGAGCGAGGCTCACCGCACGCTCGGCGGCGAGCGCCACCGCGGTGTCGCGGTGCGCGAGCGGCGCGAGCAGCGCGATCAGGTCGGCGCGGTCGGCGCGGCATTCGATCGCGAGCGCGCCCTGGCCGACCGCGGGGACGCTCACCTCCGGCTCGATCACCGCACGCACGCGCCCGGCGAGCCCGAGGCGCTTCAGCCCGGCGCACGCGAGCACGATCGCGTCGTACTCGCCGCGGTCGAGCTTGGCGAGCCGCGTGTCGAGGTTGCCGCGCAGCGCCCGGATGTCGAGGTGCGGGAACCGCTCGCGCAGCTGCGACTCGCGCCGCAGGCTCGAGGTGCCCACGACCGCGCCGGGCGGCAGCGCCTCGAGGCGCGCGTAGCGGTTGGAGACGAACGCGTCGCGCGGATCCTCGCGCTCGAGGAACGCGGCGAGCACGAAGCCCTCGGGCAGCACGACCGGCACGTCCTTCGCGGAGTGCACCGCGATGTCGGCGCGGCCCTCGGCGAGCGCCGTTTCGAGCTCCTTCACGAAGAGCCCCTTGCCGCCGATCTTCGCCAGCGTCACGTCGAGGATGCGGTCGCCCTGCGTGGTCATGCCGAGGATCTCGACACCGACGCGCGGATATAATGCGGCGAGCCGCGCGCGCACGTGCTCGGACTGCCAGAGCGCGAGGCGGCTCTCGCGCGACGCGATGACGAGGCGCGACGGCGTGGGCGTGGACACTCGGGGACTCGGGCGCGAGGCTGATGCGGGCGGCGGCGGGAGCGGCGATCTTAGCATGGGCGCTCGGCGCATCCGGCCCCGCGGCAGCCGCGCCGCCCCTCGCTCCGGCGCGCGACCTCGCCGCCGAGGCGCGTGAGGCCGCGGCCTCCGGCCGCGTCCTGGTGGTGTTGTTCGCCACCGCCGACTGCCCCTGGTGCGCGCGCGTGCGCGCCGAGTTCCTGGGGCCGATGCAGGCGAACCCGCGCGACGCCAGGCGCATCCTGGTGCGCGAGGTCGACATCGACGCCGACCGGCCCCTCACCGGCTTCGACGGCGAGCGCACCACCCACGCGGGCTTCGCCGCCAAGGCCGGGATCCGCTTCGTCCCGGTGGTCGCGTTCTACGGCACCGGCGGCACGGAGCTCGCGGAGCGGCTCGTGGGCTTCCGCGTCGCCGACTGGTACGGCGCGTACCTCGACCGGCGCATCGACGAGGCGCTCGCGCGCCGCGTCCCGCGCTGACGGCGCACGCGCCCGCCCCCCGAGCATGCCGCGCGCCGACAAGGACCTGCCGCTGCGCGAGGACATCCGCCTCCTCGGCCGGTTGCTCGGGGAAACGCTCTCCGCGCAGGAAGGGGAGGCGATGTTCCACACCGTGGAGCGCATCCGGCAGACCGCGGTGCGCTTCCGGCGCGACCGTGACGAAGCGGCGCGCGGCGAGCTGCGCCACCTCCTCGACCGCCTCGAGCTCGAGGAGGCGATCTCGGTCGTGCGCGCCTTCAGCTACTTCTCGCACCTCGCGAACCTCGCCGAGGACGAGCACCACAACCGGCGCCGGCGCTTCCATCGCGTCCGCGGCTCGGCGCCGCAGCAGGGCTCGGTCGCGCACGCGCTGGCACGGCTGAAGGCCGCCGGCGTGCGCGCCCCGGCGGTGGCGGGCTTCTTCGCCACGGCGCTCGTCTCGCCCGTGCTCACCGCGCACCCCACCGAGGTGCAGCGCAAGAGCATCCTCGACTGCGAGCGCGAGATCGCGCGGCTCCTCGCCGAGCGCGAGCGCGGGCCGCTCACGCCCGACGAGGCGCGCCGCAGCCACGAGGCGCTCGCGCGCCAGGTCGCGACCCTGTGGCAGACGCGCATGCTGCGCCTCGCCAAGCTGCGCGTCGAGGACGAGGTCGAGAACGCGCTCGCGTATTACCGGCACACCTTCCTCGCCGAAGTGCCGGCGCTGCTCGGCGACATCGAGGATCTCCTCGCCGACGAGTATCCCTCGCGCGAGCGCTGGAAGATTCCGCCCTGCCTGCGCATCGGCAGCTGGATCGGCGGCGACCGCGACGGCAACCCCTTCGTGACGAAGCCGGTGCTCGAGTACGCGGTGCGGCGGCAGTCGGCGCTCGCCTTCGAGCACTACCTCGACGAGGTGCACGCGCTCGGCGCCGAGCTGCCGCTGTCGCTCGGCATGGTCGGCGTGTCCCCGGAGCTCGCGGCCCTCGCGGCGCGCTCGCCCGACCGCTCGGAGCACCGCCAGGACGAGCCCTACCGGCGCGCGCTCATCGGCATCTACGCGCGGCTCGCCGCGACCACCGGCGCGCTGAACGGCGCGACCCCGCTGCGGCACCCGGCCGCGGAGGCCGAACCCTATCGCGGCGCCGACGAGTTCATCGCCGATCTGGAGACGATCGAGGCATCGCTCACCGCCAACCGCGGCGAGCTGCTCGCCCGCGGGCGCCTGCGCCGGCTGCTCGCGGCGGCGAAGACGTTCCGCTTCTCGCTCGCCGCGCTCGACCTGCGCCAGAACTCCGACGTGCACGAGCGCGTCGTCGCGGAGCTCTTCGCGAGGGCCGATGTCCACCCCGGCTACGCCCGCGCCGCCGAGGCCGAGCGCGAGCGCCTGCTCGTCGCCGAGCTCGCCCACGCCCGCCCGCTGCGCTCGCCGTTCGTCGCCTACTCGGAGGAGACGGCGGGCGAGCTCGCGATCCTCGACGCGGCGCGCGCGATCCAGTCCCGCTACGGCCGCGAGACGCTGCCGCACTACGTCATCTCCAAGACCACCGCCGCGTCGGACCTGCTCGAGGTCGCGCTGCTCCTGCGCGAGGCGGGGATGCTCGCGCCGGGGGCGCGCCCCGCCGCGACGATGCGGGTGATCCCGCTCTTCGAGACCATCGACGACCTGCGCGGCTGCGCCGCGATCACCGAGCGCTTCCTGGCGATGCCCGGCGTCATGCACCTCGTGCGCGAGAGCTGGGGCAACACCTTCGAGGTGATGCTCGGCTACTCCGACTCGAACAAGGACGGCGGCTTCCTCACCTCGACGTGGGAGCTCTACAAGGCCGAGATCGCGCTCTCGGAGCTCCTCGGCCGGCTCGACGTGCGCCTGCGCCTGTTCCACGGCCGCGGCGGCTCCGTCGGCCGCGGCGGCGGCCCCACCTACCAGGCGATCCTCGCCCAGCCCGCAGGCGCCGTGAGCGGCCAGATCCGCATCACCGAGCAGGGCGAAGTGATCGCGAGCAAGTACGCCAACCGCGAAATCGGCCGCCGCAACCTCGAAACGCTCGTCGCCGCGACGATGGAGGCGACGCTCGCGCCGACCGAACCGGCCGCGAAGACCGCGCGCTACCGCGAGATCATGGACCTCCTCTCGGAGCGCGCCTACCGCGCCTACCGCGCGCTGGTCTACGAGACGCCGGGGTTCAACGAGTACTTCCGCGCGGCGACGCCGATCAGCGAGATCGCCGAGCTCAAGATCGGCAGCCGGCCCGCGTCGCGCAAGGCCTCGCGGCGCATCGAGGACCTGCGCGCCATCCCCTGGGTGTTCAGCTGGGCGCAGAGCCGCGTGCTGTTGCCGGGCTGGTTCGGCTTCGGTTCGGCGGTGCACGCCTTCGTCGAGGCCGCGCCGCGCAAGCACTGGGAGGAGCTGCGGCGGATGCACCGCCAGTGGCCTTTCTTCCAGACGCTCGTCGCCAACATGGACATGGTGCTCGCGAAGTCCGACCTCGCGATCGCCTCGCGCTACGCGGAGCTCGTGCCCGACGCCGCGCTGCGGCGGCGCGTGTTCGCGGCGATCGACGAGGAGTGGCACCTCGCCCGGCGCGCGCTCCTCGCCATCACCGGCGCGCGCGAGTTCCTGGAAGGCAATCCGCCGCTCGCCCGCGCGATCAAGAACCGGCTGCCCTACCTCGATCCCCTCAACCACCTGCAGGTCGAGCTGATCCGCCGCTTCCGCGGCGGCGAGACCTCGGAGCGCGTGCAGCGCGGCATCCACCTCACGATCAACGGCATCGCGGCGGGGCTGCGGAACAGCGGCTGACGGTCTGCGGCCGGCGGCGCGGCGAGGGCCCCGCCCGCGGGGCCTTGCGTATCGCGGCGGGGCGCGCGAGCGCGCGCGCCTGCGCTACGCCCGCTCGGGCGTGAGGACGGTGCCCGTGGCGAGGCGCACGCGCGCGAGTTCGTGGGCCTCGTCGCGCGCTCCCTCGGGCAGCTTCTCGACCTCGATCCAGGTTTCCCAGGTCTCGCCCGGGAGGAGCTTCGCGGGCAGGCGCCGCTGCCGGCGCTCGACGAAGCGGCGCGGCTCGGACTCGAACCACACCGACGTGATCTCGACCTCGTCGCGCTCGGCGACGTTGGTCGCGGTGATGAAGTAGCAGTCGCGGCCCGGGTCGCGTCCGTCGACATGCCAGGGGGAACGGTGCACCAGGAGCCGCACCCGCCGCTGGTCGTCGCGCCGCTTGGCGAGCCCCTCGATGAGGTCTTTGAACATCTTCTTGGCGAGGTACATGGTGACGCGGATTCTACGAGGGCCGCCTCGGCCCGCCATCCTCCGAGGGCTCCGCGGTTGTGGCAAATCGCACTCGCGGCCGCGGGCGCCGGAATGCCCCGCGGAATATTTCGCGTCGCCGTTCCGACAGCGCGACCGGCGCGGCAAGAGTGCCGACAGCCTCGCGCGGAGACGGGAGAACCGGTCCCACTCCGATCGCCCCATGCGGAAGCCCGCCGGGCGCGCGCCCCGCGGGGCGGTGGCTGGCGTGAGCGCGCGCGAGCGCGCGGGACGGCGCCCTGCGCCGGGGGTCAGCCGTTCACGATCGCCTTGACGGCCGCCCACTGGCGCCGGCTGACGGGCAGGCGCTCGTCGCAGCCGTGCAGCAGCACGGCCCAGCCGGCGCCCTCGCCGTCCTCGGCGGTCGTGCGCTCGAAGCCGCGGATCGCGCGGCGCGCGACCAGGCAGTTGCGGTGCACGCGCACGAAGAGCGCGCCGAACTCCTGCTCGAGGCTGGTGAGGGACTCCTCGATCAGGTGCTCGCGGGCGCTCGTCCTCAGCGTGACGTACTTCAGCTCCGCCTTCATGTAGAGCACGTCGGCGACGGGCACGAGCAGGATGCGCCCGCGCTCGCCGACCGACAGGTAGCGCCGGGGCCCGTGGCTCGCGCGCGCGAGCGCCTCGGGGCTCGCCGGGCCGCCCGCCGCGGCCTTGCCGAGGGCCGCCGCGAGGCGCGGTGCGCGGACCGGCTTCAGCAGGTAGTCGAGCGCGTTCACCTCGAACGCCTCGATCGCGTACTGGTCGTGCGCGGTGACGAAAACCACCGCGGGCGGCCGCGCGAGGTGCGCGAGGTGGCGCGCGAACTCCATGCCGTTCATCTGCGGCATCTGGATGTCGACCAGCACGACGTCCGGCGCGGCGGCCGGCAGCAGCGCGAGCCCCTCCTGCCCGTTGGCCGCCTCGCCGACGACCTCGTTCGGCAGCTCGGCCGCGAGGTCGCCGAGGAGCTCCCGCAGACGGCTCCGCGCGGGCGCCTCGTCGTCGACGAGGAAGATGCGCAGCGGCGTCGGGGTCATTTCCCGCGCCGGTAAGGCATGACCATGTGGATCTCCCAGTTCGCGCCCGCGATCCCCGACTCGAGGGTGGCCTCGACGTCGAAGTGCAGCGCGAGGCGCTCGCGGATGTTGGCAAGGGCCATGCGGTTGCCCTGGCGGTGCTGGTGCTCGGGATGATACGGATTGGTGAGCCGCACGTGCACCCGGTCGCCCTCGCGATAGATCGCGATCTCGATCGTGCCCGGCCCGATGCCGGGTTCGATGCCGTGGTACACGGCGTTCTCCACGAGCGGCTGCAGCAGCAGCGGCGGCACCAGCGCGTCGCGCGGCGCGGTCTCGATGCGCCATTCGACGTGCAGCCGCTCGCCGAGCCGCAGGTGCTCGAGGTTGAGGTACTGCCGCGTCACCTCGATCTCGTTGGCGAGCGTCGTGAGCGTCGCGGTGTCCGCCATCAGCATGCGGTAGAGCTCGGCGAGGTCCTCGATCGCGCCCTCGGCGCGCTTCGGATCGCTGCGGATGAGCGAGAGCACCGCGTTCAGCGAGTTGAACAGGAAGTGCGGCCGGATGCGCGCCTGCAGCGCCTGCAGCCGCGCCTCGGCGAGCGCCGGCGAGAATGCGCGCGCGCGCAGCCGGAAGTAGCCGGCAAGCAGCGCGGTGGCGAGCAGCGCGAACGCGAGCGCGCGCAGCGCACCGCTCGCGAACGCCTCGCGCATCGCCTCGGCGCGCAGGGCCGAGAGGACGAGCGTGACCGCGGTGACGATCGCGAAGACCGCGGCGAGGCCGGTGCGGTAGGGCAGGCGCGCGAGGAAGGGGCTCGCGGCGTAGAGCGCCACGAGCGCGGCGAGCAGCGCCGGCTCGAGGACGGCGGCGATATCGAGGACGTTCTCGGCGAGGTCGGCGGCGCTCTGCGAGCGCACGGCGGCGGCGAGAAGCGCGGCAAAGTTCACGCCGACGAGCACGCGGGCGATCACGCCGAGGCTGCGGAAGTCCGGAAGGGCGTCCGCCGAGGCTTTTTGGCTTAGAATGGACACGCGCCTTGCGCGCCTCTCTCCCGCTCTCGTGGTGCCCGTGCGCGCCCGGGCGCGGGCGCGCGATGCCGCGGATTCTCTGACCAGCGCGCCCGGAAGACAAGACAGCATGCCGCCCCCCGAGGAAAACCTTCACGCCGGGACGCAGGGCGCGTGGTCGGGCCGGTTCGCGGAGCCGGTGGACGAGCGCGTCAAGCGCTACACGGCCTCGGTGGGCTTCGACCGGCGGCTCGCGGCGTTCGACATCGCCGGCTCGCTCGCGCACGCGCGCATGCTCGCCGGCGCGGGCATCCTCTCCGCGGAAGACCTGGCGGCGATCGAGCGCGGCATGGCGACGATCCGCGAGGAGATCGCCTCCGGCCGCTTCGCCTGGTCGCTCGACGCCGAGGACGTGCACCTCAACATCGAGCGGCGGCTCACCGCGCTCGCCGGCGACGCGGGCAAGCGGCTGCACACCGCGCGCTCGCGCAACGACCAGGTCGCGACCGACGTGCGCCTGTACCTGCGCGCCGCGATCGACGAGATCCTCGCGCTCCTGCGCGCGCTGCAGCGCGCGCTCGTGGACCTCGCCGAGCGCCACGCCGGCACGGTGATGCCCGGGTTCACGCACCTGCAGGTGGCGCAGCCGGTCACGTTCGGCCACCACCTCCTCGCCTACTACGAGATGCTCGAGCGCGACGCGGGGCGGCTCGCGGATTGCCGCCGGCGCGCGAACCGGCTGCCGCTCGGCGCCGCCGCGCTCGCGGGCACGTCGTTCCCGATCGACCGCGAGCGGGTGGCGCGCGAGCTCGGGTTCGACGGCGTGTGCGAGAACTCGCTCGACGCGGTGTCCGACCGCGACTTCGCGATCGAGTTCGCGGCCGCCGCGGCGATCCTCATGGTGCACCTGTCGCGCTTCTCCGAGGAGCTCATCCTGTGGATGACGCCGGCGTTCGGCTTCGTGCGGCTGCCCGACCGCTACACCACCGGCTCGTCGATCATGCCGCAGAAGAAGAACCCCGACGTCCCCGAGCTTGCCCGCGGCAAGGCCGGGCGCGTGATCGGGCACCTCATGGGCTTGCTCACGCTGATGAAGGGGCAGCCGCTCGCCTACAACAAGGACAACCAGGAAGACAAGGAGCCGCTCTTCGACACCGTCGACACGCTCCTCGACACGCTCGCGATCTTCGCCGAGATGGTGCCCGGCATCGAGGCCGACGAGCGCGCGATGCGCGCCGCGACTGAGGCGGGCTACGCGACCGCGACCGACCTCGCCGACTACCTCGTGCGCAAGGGCATGCCGTTCCGCGACGCGCACGAGACCGTCGCGCGGGCGGTGCGCGCGGCCGAGGGCCTCGGCGTGGGCCTCGCGGAGCTCCCGCTCGCCGAGCTCGCCGCCTTCTCGCCGCTCATCGGCGAGGACGTGTTCGCGGTCCTGTCGCCGGAAGGGTCCGTCGCGAGCCGCACGAGCCGCGGGGGCACCGCGCCGGCCGAGGTGCGCAAGGCGGTGGCGCGCGCCCGGGCCGCGCTCGCCGCGGCGGAGGCCGGAAGATGACGCCGGTGCAGCCCGAGCGCATCGGCAAGTACCAGGTGCTCTCGAAGCTCGGCGAGGGCGCGACGAGCGAAGTGTTCCTCTGCCACGACGAGTTCGCGGGCCGCGACGTCGCCGTGAAGGTGGTCTACCCGGAGAAGCTCGGCGACGCCGGCGGCGGCCGGGTCTACCGCAAGCTCTTCGTCACCGAGGCGTCGCTCGCCGGCAAGCTCGCGCACCCGCACATCGTGCAGATCTACGACGCCGTCACCGGCGACGAGGCGAGCTACATCGTGATGGAGTACGTCCCGGGCGGCACGCTCGAGCAGTACTGCGAGCCCGCGAACCTCCTGCCGCTCGACAAGGTCGTGGAGATCGTCTTCAAGTGCTCGCGCGCGCTCGACTACGCCAATCGCCTCGGCGTCACGCACCGCGACATCAAGCCGGCGAACATCCTCCTCTCCGGGCCGCTCACGCTCTACGGCCGCACCGACATCAAGATCTCGGACTTCGGCTCGGCGATCATGGCGACCGGCGACACGACGCAGGTCTCGGGGATCGGCTCGCCTGCCTACATGTCGCCGCAGCAGATCAAGGAGCACCCGCTCAACCACCAGACCGACATCTACTCGCTCGGCGTGGTGATGTACCAGCTCCTCACCGGCGTCCTGCCCTTCTCGGGCAAGAACAACTTCAGCGTGATGTACCAGATCACGAGCGTCGAGCCGCCGCCGCCCTCCTCGCACCGGATGGAGATCCCGCCCTCGCTCGACCGCATCGTGAAGCGCGCCATGGAGAAGGAGCTCGAGCGCCGCTACCAGACCTGGGAGGAGTTCTCGCACGACCTCGCCAACGCGTTCCGCACCGACCTCGTGGCGGAGCGCCGGGAGGACGTCGCCGACACCGAGAAGTTCAACACCCTGCGCGCCATGCCGTTCTTCGCCGAGTTCAGCGACGGCGAGCTGTGGGAGGTGTTGCGCATCTCGAGCTGGCGGGACGAGCCGGCGGGCAAGACCATCATGCACGCCGGCGAGCCGGGCGACTACTTCTGCATCCTCGCCTCGGGCGAGGTGCGCGTGTCGAAGCGGCAGAAGGTGCTGAACATCCTCGCCGGCGGCGAGTGCTTCGGCGAGATGGCCTACCTCTCCCGCAGCGGCAACGAGCGCAGCGCGGACGTCGCCACGCTCTCCCCGGCGCGCATCATCACCATCCGCTGCGACGATCTCGACCATGCGTCGGACGCCTGCCGGCACCGGTTCGACCGCGCCTTCATGTCGATCCTCGTGGAGCGGCTCACGTTCGCCAACAACCGGCTGTCGGCGGTCTGAGCAGGACTCGGGATCGAGGGCCGAGGGCCCGTCCTCGAACGGAGGCCCTCGGCCGGCAAGAGTCCGTGCGCGACCCCCGATCCATCCTCGAGACCGCCATCGCCGCCGCCACCGGCGCGCCGTTTCGCATCGCTTCGGCGCGCGCCGTCCCGGGCGGGTGCATCCACGCCGCGCTCGTCGTCGAAGGCGGGGGCAGACGCTACTTCGCGAAGACCAACGACGCATCGTTCGCCGAGCCGTTCGCCGCCGAGGCGGACGGGCTCGCGGCGCTCGCGGCGTCCGGCATGCGCGTGCCGGCCGTCGTCGCGCGCGGGGCGGCCGGCGATGTCGCGTTCCTCGTCCTCGAGTACCTCGAGCTCGGCGATGGCGGCGCGGCCGGGTTCCGCGAACTCGGCCGCCGGCTCGCGCGCATGCACGCCGGCGCGACGGGCGAGCGCTTCGGTTGGCACCGCGCGAACTTCATCGGCGCGACGCCGCAGCCGAACGGCTGGGCCGCCGGCTGGGCGGAGTTCTGGGACCGCGAGCGGCTCGCGCCGCAGCTCGCGCTCGCTGCCGCGCGTGGCTTCGGCGGCCGCCTGCAGGCCCTCGGTGAACGCGTGCGCGCCGCGCTGCCCGCCCTGCTCGCCGGTCACGCGCCGCGGCCGTCGCTGCTGCACGGCGACCTCTGGAGCGGGAACGCGGCGTTCCTCGCCGACGGCACGCCGGTCGTCTTCGATCCGGCCGTTTACTACGGCGACGCGGAGGCCGACCTCGCGATGACCGAGCTCTTCGGCGGCTTCCCGCGCGCGTTCTACGACGGCTACGGCGAGATCGCGCCGCCCGCGACGGGCTACGCCCTGCGGCGCGACCTCTACAACCTCTACCACGTGCTCAACCACGCCAACCTGTTCGGCGGCGGCTACGCGGCGCAGGCCGAGCGGATGATGGAGCGACTCGCCGCGGCGGTCGGCTGACGGCCGCCCCCCCGGAGGACGCGATGACGAAGACCGATGTCACCCGTGCGCAGTGGCTCGCGCAGTTCGAGAGCGCGCCGGCGCGCAAGAGCCCGGCGGGCACGAGCGCCGTCGCGACCATCCGTTCGATGAGCGGGCTCGACTTCATCCGCGCGATCACCGAGGGCCGGCTGCCGCACCCGCCGATGGCCGACGCGATCAACTTCTGCTTCCTCGAAGCGGCGAAGGGCCACGTGACGATGCTCGGCCTGCCGCTCGCCGGCCACTACAACCCCATCGGCTCGGTCCACGGCGGCTGGGCGTGCACGCTCCTCGACTCGTGCATGGCCTGCTCCGTGCAGACGATGCTCGCCGCGGGACAGGGCTACACGACCGTCGAGCTGAAAGTGAATCTGACGCGGGCCATCTCGAGCGAGAGCGGCCCGCTGCGCGCCGAGGGCCGAGTCATCAACGCCGGCCGGACGATCGCCACCGCCGAGGGCCGGCTCGTCGGGCCCGATGGAAAGCTCTACGCGCACGGCACGACGACGTGCCTGATCCTCGGGCTGTAGGGTGTTGCGACTCGGTTCGACGCTGCAACGCAGAGGACGCAGACAGCGCGACTGCCCGCTTCCTCCCGATGCCGGGTCCCGGTCGCCGATGCCCCGCCGCTCCGCCGCTCGCGCCGCGTGGTGACGCCCAGGCGGAACACGCGCGCCGTGCTACGCGGGCTCGAGCTCGGACACGGCCTTCAGCCGAGTGCCGATCTGTCTTTCGGCCATCTTCAAATCGTAGGTCGCCTGCAGATTGAGCCAGTACCGCGGCGACTGCCTCAGCGCCTTGGCGAAAAGGAGCGCAAGCTCTGCCGTGACAGGCCGGGCGCCGTTCACGACGTGCGAGATCCGCATGGGCGCAACCCCGATGGCACGGGCGAAACGCGCCTGGGAAACGCCCCTCTCCTCCAGGACCTCGCGGAGGAAAGCGCCAGGGTGGATCGCTGGAAGGCCGCTCTTGATCAACTCCGCCTCCAATCAGTGGCCGGCAACGATCGCCACGTCGAACGCGTCGCCGCCCGCGAAGCGAAAACACACCCGCCACTGGTCGTTGATCCGAATGCTCCACTGGCCCCGGCGGTCGCCCCGCGGGGCCTCGAGCCGGTTCGACGGCGGCGACTTCAGATCGTCGAGCCGGGTCGCGGCGTCGAGTTGCGTGAGGCGCATGGCAGCCCGCTCCCGGATGTCCGGCGGAAAGCGGCGCGATCGTCCGGTCGCGTAGAGCCGCTCGGTTTCCGCATCCGCGAACGACCGGATCATCGCGGCCGACCATGAACAGCCCGTTTACGGACTGTCAAGGCGGCGACGGGCGTGCGTGCGGGCCGCGCCCCTCACCGCTTCGCCAAGTGCCGCGCGACCCAGCCCGGGACGTGGTCCATCCGCCACCGCCACCAGCGCGGCACGTTCGCCGAGTAGGCGCGCTCGACGTAGTACGGCACCATCGGGGCGAACCAGTCCCACAGGCGGCGCAGCTCGGCCTCGGGCGCATCATGGAGCTCGACGCGCAGGTCGACGAGCGGGAACGGGTGCGCGCCGCACACGACGAGCGCCGCCGAGTTCTGTCCCTCGGGCTGGCCGCCGGCATCGCGTCCGGCTTCGACCGCGCGCACGAGGCGCTCGGCGAGCGGCTCCTGCGCCGACGCTTCGAACGCCGCAGCCATCGCCGCGACCACCGGCTCGCCCGCGAGCACGTTGCCCGACGCGACGTAGCCATCGCCGACCCGGTGGCCGGCCCACGCGGGACACTTGGCGCCGGTGACCGCGTGAGCACGGCCGTAGATGTCCACGACGGCGGCCTGGCGCGACTCGGGGAACGGGTCGCTCGCGAGCACGTCGGCGATCACCTTTTCGGCCGATCGTCCCGCTTCGATGAGCGAGCGGGCCATCGGCAGCAGCAGCGGATTCGCCACCGCCTGGAAGGAGGCCGCGCCGCGGCCGGGCACGACCAGCGGGCAGCGCGCGCCGACGTTGGGCGAGTACGTGGCGATGCCGACGCCGTATTCGCCGGTGCGCGCGCAGCGGGCGACGAGGGAAAAAGTCATCGCGCGCTCCTCAATCGAGCTGGATCTTCGCGTCGGCCGCGAGTTTGCGGTAGTGCGCGTACTCGTCGGCGGTGAGCTTCGCCAGCGCCTCCGGCGATCCGGGACGCACGATCGAGCCGGTGGCCTCGATGCGCTTGCGCACTTCCGGATCGGCGAGCATCTTCTGCAACTCGGCGTTCAGGCGCTGGACGATCGGCGCCGGCGTGCCGGCCGGCGCGTAGAGCGCGTTCCAGCTGTCGAGGTTCATGCCCTTGAGCCCCTGCTCCTCGAGCGTCGGGATCTCCGGCGCGGCGGGCGCGCGTTCGGCCGAAGCCATGCCGTAGGCCTTCATCTGCCCGGCGCGGATGTACTGGAGCTGCGTCGGCAGCGTGCCGAAATAGAGCTGCACCCGGTTCGCGAGCAGATCCGCGTTCACCTGCGGCGCGCCCTTGTAGCCGACGTCGGGGAGCTGCACGCCGAGCGCGCGCGCGAACTGCACGCAGGCGAGGTGCGTGCCCGTGCCGATGCCGTGATGGGCGCAGTTGAGCTTGGCGGCGTTGGCGCGCACGTAGGCGATGAGCTCGCCCAGGTTCGCGGCCGGAATCGAGGGGTGGGCGACCAGCACGATCGGCAGGCCGGCGACGTAGCCGATCGGCTCGAAGTCCTTCGGCGTGTAGGTGACGTTGCGGTTCAGGGCCGGCACGATCGCCGAGGGCGCGCTGCCGCCCATCACGAGCGTGTAGCCGTCGGGCGCCGCCTTCGCCACCGCGGCGAGCGCGATCGCGCCGCCCGCGCCGGTGCGGTTCTCCACGATCACCGGCTGCCCGAGCACCTTGGCGTACTCCTCCGCGACGATGCGCGACAGGAGATCGGTGATGCCGCCCGGGGGATAGGGCGAAACGATGGTGATGGCCTTCGACGGCCAGGCCTGCGCCGCGGCGGCGGCCGAGGCGAGCGCGAGGCCGGCGGCGAGGACGACGCGGACGAGCCGGCTCGCGAGCGGGGCAGCGGTCATTGCGGTTCTCCTTCGGTGGAACAGCGGGTCTGGCGGGACCACGCTCGGCCTGCCGTCGCCAGCGTCAGCGACGCACGCGGCCTCGCGGCGACGAGGGGATCCGTTGCCGAGTTCGCCTGCGCGGTCCGCATGGCGCGGTCCGGGAACGTTGACGCAAGCGGGGCCTCGGGCCCTTCCGAATCTCCGAGCCCGGTGATGCGAAATGCACTGTCCCCTCCGGCGAAGCCTGCGGGAGAGCAGCGGTTCGGTGACGTCCCGGCGTTTCGCATCACGCTGCTAGAGGGCGGTGGCCTGCGCGAGCGCCACGCGCCGCGCGATGTCCTTCAGTTTCGCGCCGATGGCGTCGAGCCGCGCGTCGGGCAGTTGCGCGCGCGCGCCGGCGCAGGAGATCGACAGCACGCTGCGTCCGGGCAGCGCGAGCGGCACGGCGACGCCGGTGAGGGCCGCGTCCCAGTCGCCCCCGAAGCACCAGCCCTTCGCCGCGTAGCGTGCCATCTCGCGGTCCACGGCGCGGCGGATCGCGCTCCACTTGCCCGCGGGCGCCAGCGCCCGCAGCTCACTCAGCACGGCATCGCGCTCGGCCGGCGACAGTCCGGCGAGGTAACCGCGTCCGAGCGCGGTGGTCGCGATCGGGACGCGCGTGCCGATGTCCTGCTGGAGCACGACCGGCGCGCTCGAGCGCACGCGCTCGACGAAGATCATGTGCGCGCCGTCGCGCAGGCCGATCGAGACCGTGAGCCCCTCGGCTTCGGCGAGCGCCTGCATGAGCGGGCGCGCCAGCTGGCGCACGCCCAGGCGCGCGAGCACCGGGTAGCCGAGCGTGAGGATGTGCGGGTCGAGCCGGTAGCCGCCGCCCGCCGCCTCGCGCGCGAGGTAGCCGAGCTTGCACAGCGTGTAGGCGAGGCGGGTGACCGTCGCCTTGGGCAGCCGCGCGCGCGCCGCGATCTCGGCGTGGGTGAGCAGGTCGTCGCCGGGGCCGAAGGCCTGCAGCACCGAGAGGCCGCGCGCGAGCGCGGTGACGAACTGGCGCTCGTCCAGATCCTCGGCAGTCGGAACCGTATTGACGGCGGGGTTCATGGGCCGTGCCATTCTATACCGGCCTGCGGAACGGATTGCAACGTTGTTCCGCTTAGCGGAACAGCCGCGCGAAGCGGCCGGGGCCCGGCCGGCGCCCCGACGCCGGGCTCCACGCGCACCGCGCGACGACGCGCCTGATGGTCGCGCTGCAGGGTGGCGCGACTGCTTCCATGCCTCGCCGCAGAGGACGCGGAAAGCGTGGAGAGCCGCAGAGAACGACGGGCTCAGCGGCCTACGGGAACCCGGGACGACGCGTCGGCGCGCCGCGGAAAAGAAAAACGGGGCATCGGCCCCGTCTTCCAACCGCCGGCTCGAGGTCGCTGCCGCAGCCGGCCTCTGCGGCCCTCTGCGCCCTCTCCGCGACCTTCCGTGCCGAGATCGACGGCCTCAGGCCGCCACGACTTCCTTCAGCTTCCTTTGCAGCTCGCCGGACTGGTACATCTCTTTCATGATGTCCGAGCCGCCGATGAACTCGCCCTTCAGGTAGAGCTG
Organism: Burkholderiales bacterium; assembly: GCA_026417035.1. GTDB lineage: Bacteria > Pseudomonadota > Gammaproteobacteria > Burkholderiales > SG8-39 > JAOAEA01. The sequence goes on along the minus strand of JAOAEA010000038.1, from coordinate 6,022 downwards.
CGGGATCGTCGGCCAGTTGGCGTATTCCTTGATGCCCTGGCGGATCTCCGGCTCCTCGAGGACGTTCACGCTGAAGAAGTCGTTCACGCCCGCGGCCTGCAGGATCTGCACCGCCATCGCCGAGAAGCCGCATTGCGGGAACTGCGGCGTGCCCTTCATGTAGAGCACCACCGGGTGCCCGGTGACCTGCCTGTGGATGATCTCTTTCACGTCCATCTGGGTTCGCCTCCGGTTCGCCGGCGCCTGAGCCGGCCCGATTAAATCCGACTAAATTAGTCAAGTTTGGATTCTAGCCGCTCGCGCCCTCGGCCGTCAACCGCTGCGCCCCGTTCCGCCAGCAGGCCGATGGCGTCTCTCACGAGGGGAACGCCGATCGGGAGGCCTCGCGCGAGGCCGTTTCGATCCGCGACGCAGGTCGGGATCGAGACGTCCGCGCCGGAGCGCTACGGCGCGAGCGCAGCCGTCACGCGCTCGATCCCCGCGAGGTCGCGGTAGGTCGTCACGTCCCGGTAGCCGCTTTCGTGCAGGAGCGCGCGGCAGCGCGCCGCCTGGTCGTGGCCGTGCTCGAAGGCGAGCCAGCCCTGCGGCGCGAGGTGCGCGCGCGCGCAGGCGACGATGCGGCGGATCGCGTCGAGCCCGTCGCGCCCCGACACGAGCGCCGCGCGCGGCTCGAAGGGCAGATCCCCCTCGGCGAGGTGCGGATCGCCCTCGGCCACGTAGGGCGGGTTGGCGACGATCAGGCGGAAGGCCTCGCCGGCGAGCGCGGCGAACCAGTCGCTCGCGACGAAGCGGATCGCGACCCCGTGGCGCGCCGCGTTCGCACGCGCCACCGCGAGCGCCGCAGGCGAGGCGTCGCTCGCCCACACCGCCGCGTGCGGCGCGTGCTTCGCGACCGCGATCGCCACCGCGCCGCTCCCCGTCGCGAGGTCGAGCACCCGCGGCCTGGCGCCGTGCGCGAGCCCGGGCGCAGCGAGCCGCTCCAGCGCGAGATCGACGAGGAGCTCGGTTTCGGGGCGGGGGATCAGCACGTCCGGCGTGACGGCGAGCTCCAGGCTGTAGAACTCGCGGTGGCCGACGATGTAAGCGAGCGGCTCGCCGGCGCGGCGCCGCGCGAAGAGCGCGCGCGCGGCCTCGGCGTGGCCGTCCGAGATCGCGTGGTTCGCATGGGCGAGGAGCGACGCGCGGCTCCTGCCGAGCGCGTGCGCGGCGAGCGCCTCGGCCTCGATCCGCGCGAGGCCGCTCGCGGCGAGCAGGCGCGCGATGGTGGTCGTCACTCGTGCCGGCGCGCGCGATCCGCGGCCCGCGGCGCGGGCCTCAGGCCGCCTCTTCGGCGAGCGCCTCGAGCTGCTCGGCCTGGTGCTCCGCGGCGAGCGCCGAGACGAGCTCGTCGAGGTCGCCGTCCATGATCTGCCCGATCTTGTAGAGCGTCAGGTTGATGCGGTGGTCGGTCACGCGGCCCTGGGGGAAGTTGTAGGTGCGGATGCGGTCGGAGCGGTCGCCCGAGCCGATGAGCGACTTCCGCTGCGCCGCTTCCTTCGCGGCCTGCGCGCGCGTCTGCACGTCCTTGATCCGCGCCGCGAGCAGCGCGAGCGCGCGGGCCTTGTTCTTGTGCTGCGAGCGGTCGTCCTGGCATTCGACGACGATCCCGGTCGGCAGGTGCGTGACGCGCACCGCCGAGTCCGTCTTGTTAACGTGCTGGCCGCCCGCCCCCGACGCGCGGAACGTGTCGATGCGCAGCTCCGCGGGGTTGAGCACCACGTCGGCCACCTCGTCGGCCTCGGGCAGCACGGCGACCGTGCACGCGGAGGTGTGGATGCGCCCCTGCGCCTCGGTCTCGGGCACGCGCTGCACGCGGTGGCCGCCGGATTCGAACTTGAGTTTCGAATACGCCCCGTGGCCGATGATGCGCGCGATCACCTCCTTGTAGCCGCCGAGGTCCGAGGGGCTCTCCGAGATCACTTCCACCTGCCAGCGGTTGCGCTCGGCGTAGCGCGTGTACATGCGGAAGAGGTCGCCGGCGAAGATCGCCGACTCGTCGCCGCCGGTGCCCGCGCGGATCTCGAGGAAGATGTTGCGCTCGTCGTTGGGGTCCTTCGGCAGCAGCATCTTCTGCAGCTCCGCCTCGAGCCTCGCCATGCGCGCCTTGGCGTCCGCGATCTCGGACTCGGCGAGCTCGCGCATCTCCGGGTCGGCGAGCATCTCGGTGGCGGCGGCGACGTCCCGCTCGGCCGCCTTGTAGGAGTGCCACTCGGCCACGACCGGCGCGAGCTCGGCGTGCTCGCGCGTGAGCTTGCGGTACGCGTCGAGGTCGCGCGTCGCGGTCTCGGACGCGAGCGTCGCGTTCACCTCCTCGAGCCGGCGGGCGAGGCTGTCGAGCTTGGCGGCGAGGCTTTCCTTCATGGCGGGGGCGGGAGAGGTTGCAATGGCGACGACGGCCGCGGGCCGCGCCGGGCGCGGCGAGGCGCGGCGGCGGCAGCTAGGACCCGGAGCGAATCTGGAAGAGCCGCCGGATCAGGGCACCCAGGTCGGCGAGGTCGGCGCTCGTGGCGTCGTGCAGGGCCTGGGTCGGGCCGTGGAGCAGCTTGTTGGTGAGGCCGTGCGACAGGGCCTCGATGACGGCGCGCGGATCGTCCCCGCGCGCGAGGTGGCGCAGCGCGCGCTCGACCTCGTGGCGGCGCGCGCTCTCACCCTGGTCGCGCAGCGTGCGGATGAGCGGCACGGCCTCGCGCGATTCCAGCCAGTGCAGGAACTGGCCGACCTGCGTGTCGATGATCGCCTCGGCCTGCTCGACCGCGCTCTCCCGGTCGCTCACGCCCTCGCGCACGACGCTCGCGAGGTCGTCCACGGTGTACAGGAACACGTCGTCCATCTCGGCGACTTCGGGCTCGACGTCGCGCGGCACCGCGAGATCCACCATGAACACCGGCCGGTGGCGGCGCGCCTTGACCACGCGCTCCATCGTGCCCTTGCCGATGATCGGCAGCGAGCTCGCCGTGCACGTAACGACGATGTCGTACTCGTGCAGCCGCTCGGGCAGGTCGCGCAGCAACAGCGCCTGGGCCGAGAAGCGCCGCGCCAGCGCGTCGGCGCGCTCGAACGTGCGGTTCGCCACCGCGAGCGCGCGCGGCGACTGGGCGGCGAAGTGCGTCGCGCAGAGCTCGATCATCTCGCCCGCGCCGACGAGCAGCACCCGCTGCTCCCCGAGCGACGGGAAGATCCGCGCGGCGAGCTTCACCGCGGCGGAGGCCATCGACACGACGTTCGCGCCGATGCGCGTGCTCGACCGGACCTCCTTCGCGACCGCGAACGAGCGCTGGAAGAGCTTCGAGAGCAGCGTGCCGATCGACCCGACCTCCTCGGCGACGCGCACCGCGTCCTTCATCTGCCCGAGGATCTGCGGCTCGCCGAGGACCATCGAGTCGAGCCCCGCCGCCACCCGGAACGCGTGCCGCACGGCGTCGCGCTCGGGCAGCGTGTAGAGGTAGGGCCGGAGGTCGTCCTCGCCGAGCCGGTGGAAGCCCGCGAACCACGAGAGCGCCTCGCGCGGCTCGCCGGCGGCGCAATAGAGCTCGGTCCGGTTGCAGGTCGAGATGATCGCGGACTCCTGCACCGGCCGCGCGCGGCTGAGCTCGCCGAGCGCGTCGCGCAACTGCTCGGCGCCGAACGCCACCCGCTCGCGGATCGCGAGGGGCGCCGTCTGGTGGTTGAGGCCGAGCGTGAAAATCTGCATGGAATCCAACCCTTAGCGGGCCGGCCGATTATACCCCCCGGTTCCGTGCCGCCGCGCGCCAGGCGGCGGGGGACAGAAGACCCGGGCCCGACGGCCGGGGCTCGCGCCCGCCGCTAAGCCCGTCGGGAGCGAAAGACTTCCCTTCCCGCGGCGCCCACGCGATCCGTGCGCCGATCGTCGGCGATCCCGCGCATCGTCCTTCGCTACCGGCGGCGCGGGATCGCGGCGCGACGCGCGCCGGCGCCCGGCCCTCCGCTTGGGCGCGGCGCCACCGGCGCAACCGCTTTTACCTTTTCGCGTCCGATCCTCTGTCTTCTGTCTTCTGTCCTCTGTCCTCCGGCAACGCCAGCCGGTCGAGCATCGCGCGCACCGCGCGGATCTGCGGGCCGGCCTTGGTGGCATAGAGCGGACCCGTGTAGCCCCACCAGTCCCAGCAGCCGTTCGGGTTCATGACGAAGCCGCCGCGCGCTCCGAGGCTCCAGCCGCGCCGGGCGAGCGTCTGCGGGTAGAGGACGACGAGCCGGTTCGTGTCGGCCCAGCGGTTGTAGCCCGCATCGCGCACGAACGTCTCGCCGACGGCCTGCGCCGACTGGCGGCAGCCGTGGAACGCGACGTGCACGCGGCAGCCGCCCTGCTCGCAGGCGCGCGGCACGTAGACGAAGCCGGTGTCGGCGAGGCTCGCCGCGAAGGCGTTGCCGCCCGCGAACTCGCGCTGGTCGAACGCCACGAGCCGGCCCGCGGGCGCGGCCGCCGGCGGCGCGAGCGGGCCGTGGATGTGCGCGAGGAGCTGGCCGGCCGCGTCGAAATCGCAGTCGTTGACGAACGGCGGCGCGGTCACGGCGCATGCGTTGCCGGCATCCTGCGTCACCATGGCGTGGCCGGCGGGCACCGAGCCGACCAGCACCACGTTCGCCGGCGCGGTGAACTCGAGGTAGTAGCGCCGCGCGGCCTCGACCACCTCCGCATGCACGACCTCGTCTTTCGTCCCGGAGAAGAGCCACACCCGCGCACGCGCCAGGCTCGCCGGCGGGTCGATCGCGCCGCTCGCGGCGAACGCCGTCGTGAACGACGCCAGCGCGGGCGTCGCCGGGAGCGGCGTGAAGCGCCCGGGCCGCATGCAGTTGTAGAGGGCGCGCAGGACGCTCCCCTCGGCGCAGAAGTACGGGCCGCCCGCGATCACGCCCGCGCCGCGCACGGTCGCCGAATGCGCGACATGGAACTGCACCGCCATGAACGCGCCCGAAGAGACGCCCGACACCGAGGTCTCCGCGAGCGCCACGCCGAGCGCGGGCAGTCGCTCCGCCGCGCGGACCGCGAACGCCGCGGCGAGCGCGGCGGCCGTGAGCGCGCCCGCGAGGAACCGGCGGCCGCTCACCACTCGGGATGCACCCGTTTCATCCGCACCGCGAGCAGCGGGTCGTACATCGGCGCGCCGCCCATCAGCACCGCGTGCGCGCCCGCCGCGAAGAAGTCCTCCGCGTCTTGCAGCGCTGCGACGCCGCCGACCGCGATCACCTCGAGGTCGAGCCGTTCGCGCCGCGCGATCTCGGCCCCCGCCGATACGCATGCCACCGCGGCCTCGTGGATCGCGTGCCCGAGGATGCCGGCCGCCTCGCGCCCGGGCCCGAACGCGGGCTTGCCGTCGGGACGCACGACGCGGCGCGAGAGGCCGTTGACGAGGATCACGGCGCGCGCCGCGCCGGCGACGGCGCCAAGGAGCCGCGCGAGGCGGCGGGGGTCGGGCACGTGCCCGATCTTGAGCGCGACCGGCAGCGGCCCCGCTGCGGCGGCGAGCGCGCGGGCGATGCGGCCCGAGAGGCGCGCGTCGAGGTAGATGTCGCCCTCGGCGCTCGCCACGTTCGGGCAGGAGAGATTCGCCTCGACCACCTGCGCGCCCGCCTCGCGTGCCATGGCCGCGCAGCGCGCGAAGTCCTCGACCATTTCGCGCTCGCCGTCGCCCGGCCCGGGCGAGGCGACCACCGAGAGACAGCGCCTGGCCGGGCGCGAGCAGCTTGCGCGCGCGCGCGACGTCGGCCATCCACACCGACGGGTCTTTCGAGGGCATGCCGAACGAGACCGAGCTCGTCACCGCGCGCGGATCGGCGTCGCGCCGCACCTTGGTGACACAGCGCGACTCGCCGCGGCCCAGCGGCGCGGGTGCATCGACCGTGACCCAGTTCGGCAGCGGGTGCGAGCGGCGCGCGCGGCTGCGCACGGTCTTGTAGGTGAGGATGTCGTAGCCGAGGCGCGAATAGAGCTCGATCCAGCGCGAGTTGAGTAGCAGCCCCGCGG
>JAOAEA010000037.1 GCA_026417035.1 Burkholderiales bacterium | reverse complement strand
GAGCGCAAGTGCGCGCTCTGGGGCGTGCGCCCGTGACGCGGGGCGACGCCGCCCCGTGAGGTGGCCCTGGCCCGGCGCGCTCTCGGGGCGCGCCAAGCTGCTGGCGATGGTGCTCTCGCCCATCGCCATCGCCCTGCCCATCGTGGTCGGCCTGCTCCTCTATTGGGCGAACGCCTATTACGACCGGCTGCTCGTCTACAAGGTCTCGGCGGACCTGACCGTGGCCGACCAGCATCTGCAGACCGTCGTGGCCGACACCGGGCAGAGCGTCGCCGCGCTCGCGAGCTCCTACGAGATCGCCCTGGCGGCGGGGGCGCCGGCGCGGCTGAAGGCGCTCCTTGCGCGCGCGGCGCGGGAACGCGGGCTCGCCTTCCTGCTCCTTCTCGATGCGCGCGGGCATCCGGTCGCCGCCGCCGGGAGCGGTTGGCCGGGCGAGTCATCGGCGCACTGGCCGGTCGTGCGCGAGGCTCTCGCGGGCAACGCCGCCGCGGCGCTGGACGTCTTCTCCGCCGAGCAGCTCGACGCGCTCGATCCCGCGCTCGCCGCGCGCGCGTTCATTCCCGCGCCGGCCGTCGGTGCGCCGCAGGAGACGCGGGTCGCCGAGACGCGCGGTCTCGTCGTGCACGCGGCGGCGCCCGTGCGCGACGCGGAGGGCCGCGTGACGGGCGCGCTGCAGGCGGGGGTCCTGCTGAACGGCAACCTCGCGTTCGTCGACCGGATCAACGAGCTCGTCTACCGCGAGGGGACGCTGCCGCTCGGCAGCCGCGGCACGGCGACGCTCTTCCTCGACGACCTGCGCATCGCGACGAACGTGCGCCTGTTCGAGGGCGAGCGCGCGCTCGGGACGCGCGTCTCCCTCGACGTGCGCGACAGCGTCCTCGGGCGGGGCAACGTGTGGCTCGACCGCGCGTTCGTGGTGAACGACTGGTACGTGTCGGGGTACCAGCCGATCCACGACAGTTTCGGGCGCCGCGTCGGCATGCTCTACGTCGGCTTCCTCGAGGAGCCTTTCCGGCGCGCCCGGGCCGGCGCGCTCGGCGTGATGACGGCGCTCTTCGCCGGCCTGGCGATCCTCGCGAGCGTGTTCTTCCTGCGCTGGGCGCGGACGATCTTCGCGCCGCTCGAGCGCATGAACGCGGCGATGAGCGCGGTGACCGCCGGCGACGCCGGCGCGCGCGTGGGCGAGACGGGCAGCCGGGACGAGATCGGCGAGCTCGCGCGCCACTTCGACCGCCTGCTCGACACGCTCGCGGCGAAGACCGCCGAGCTCGAGCGGCTGAACGCCGAGCTCGACCGCAAGGTCGCCGAGCGCACGGCGCAGCTCGAGCTCGCGCAGAAGCAGCTCTTCGTGTCGGAAAAGCTCGCCGCCATCGGCGAGCTCACCGCCGGGGTCGCGCACGAGATCAACAACCCGGTCGCGGTGATCCAGGGCAACCTCGACCTCATGCGCGAGCTGCTCGGCGAGCGGGCGCAGGATGTCGCGAACGAGCTCAAGCTCGCCGGCGAGCAGGTGAACCGCATCCGCCTCATCGTCACGAAGCTCCTGCAGTTCGCGCGGCCGGGGGAGTACGCCGGCTACCTCGAGGACGTGGACCCGAACGCGGCGGTCGCCGACACGCTCGTCCTGGTCCGGCACCTCGTCGCCCGCGGCCGGATCGGCATCGTCGAGGCGCTCGCGGCCACGCGGCGCGTGCGCGTCGCGCGCGTCGAGCTGCAGCAGGTGCTGGTGAACCTCATGGTGAACGCGATCCAGGCCATGCCCGAGGGCGGCACGCTCACGGTCGCGACCGCCGACTGGGACGAGCGCGGCGTGCGCATCACCGTGCGCGACACCGGCACCGGCATCCGCCCCGAGGACCTGTCGCGGGTCTTCGACCCGTTCTTCACCACCAAGAAGCGCGAGGGCACCGGGCTCGGCCTCTCGATCTCGTACGCGCTCGTCGAGCGCTATGGCGGGCGGATCACCGTGGAGAGCCGCCCCGGCGAGGGGGCCGCGTTCACCGTCTGGCTGCTCGCCGAGCCTGCGGTCCGGGAGGCCGGGGGCGCGGGCGCGGCGTGGGCCGCGGTCGAGGACGCACCGCATGCGTGAGAGCCTCGCCCCGTGACGCCGTTCTCGCGGAGAGCCCGGGGCCGCCTCTGGGGCGTCCTCGCGTGGAAAGACCTCGACGCGCTCTTCGCCGCCATGCTCGCGAAGCGGGGCTGGCACGCCTGGATGCTCGGCGAGCCGCCGCCGGCAGCGCCGGTTGCTGCGGACGCGCTCGGCCCGATGCTCGCGGACCTCGGCGCGCTCCTGCGGCGCGAGCATCGGGAGGACTACTGCGGCATCGTCTACGCGGACGACCTCGCCGACCCCACGCTCGTCAAGGTCTATGACCCGGGCAACCTCGGCTCGAGCTGCAGCCATGGCGCTCCGGGCGAGCACCCTCCCCGGTGGATCTTCAGCCTCGATCGGCCCGAGCCGCTCGAGTCCCATGATCCCGCGCCTGGCGGGCGGCTGCGCTGGTGGCACCGCCTAACCGGCCGCGCGCCGGCACCTTGATAAAATCGACGTTCCGTCACGCCGGATGGCCGCGCAGCACCGGCGCATCCGCAACAGAGGATCCATGAAGGTCTTCGGCTTCGCCGGCTGGTCCGGAAGCGGCAAGACGACGCTGATCGAGCGCCTCGTGCCGCGCTTCGTCGCGCGCGGGATGCGCGTCTCGCTCATCAAGCACGCGCACCACAACTTCGACATCGACCAGCCGGGCAAGGACTCGTACCGCCACCGCCAGGCCGGCTGCACCGAGGTGCTGGTGGCCTCGGACCGCCGTTGGGCGCTGATGCACGAGCTGCGCGGCGAGAAGGAGCCGTCGCTCGCCGAGCAGATCGCGCGCATGACGCCGGTGGACCTGCTGCTCATCGAGGGCTTCAAGTGGGAGGCGATGCCGAAGCTCGAGATCTTCCGCGCGGCGAACGGCAAGCCGCCGCTGCACCCGGACGACGATCACATCGTCGCCGTGGCGACCGATCGCCGGTTCGACATCGCGCTGCCGCAATTCGGCCTCGACGAGCACGACGCGATCGCGGAGTTCGTGCTCGAGCATTGCGGCCTCGCCGCCGCGCCCGCGGAATGAACGCGCCGCGGACCCAAGGCCTCCTCTCGGTCGACGAGGCGCTCGCGCGGCTCCTCGAGGGCGCCGCGCCGGTCGGCGACGTGGAGACGGTCGCGACGCTCGACGCGGCCGGGCGCGTGCTCGCCGCGCCGCAGGTGTCCGCGGTGGACGTGCCGCCGCTCGACAACACCTCGATGGACGGCTATGCCGTGCGGGCGGCGGACTGCGCGTCGGGCAGCGCGCGCCTGCGCGTCGCGCAGCGCATCGCCGCCGGCGCCGTCGGGCAGCCGCTCGCGCCGGGCACGGCCGCGCGCGTGTTCACCGGCGCGCCGATCCCGCCCGGGGCGGACGCGGTGGTGATGCAGGAAGCGACCGCGATCGACGGGGAGTTCGTCGTCGTCAAGCACGCGCCGAGGACGGGGGAGTGGATCCGCCGCGCCGGCGAGGACATCCGCAGGGGTGCGCGCATCCTCGAGGCGGGCGTGCGCCTTTCGCCGCAGGCGGCCGGCCTCGCCGCCTCCGTCGGTCTCGCAACGCTGCCCGTCTTCAGGCGCCTGCGCGTCGCGGTGTTCTTTACCGGCAACGAGCTCGTCATGCCGGGCGAGCCGCTGCCGCAGGGCGCGATCTACAACTCGAACCGCTTCACGCTGACGGGGCTCCTGCGCTCGCTCGGTTGCGAGATCACGGACCTCGGCATCGTCCCCGACCGTCTCGACGCGACGCGCGCGGCCTTGCGCGAGGCCGCGGCCGGAAACGATCTCGTCGTGACGAGCGGCGGAATGTCGGTCGGCGAGGAAGACCACGTGAAGCCCGCGGTCGAGGCCGAAGGCCGGCTCGACCTGTGGAAGATCGCGGTGAAGCCGGGCAAGCCGCTCGCGTTCGGCTCGCTCGGGCGCGGCGACGGTTCGAGCGCGCGCTTCATCGGCCTGCCCGGGAACCCGGTGTCGAGCTTCGTCACGTTCCTCGTGTTCGTCCGGCCTTTCATCCTGCGCTGCCAGGGCGTCGCCGCGGTCGCGCCGCGCGCCTACACGCTGCCGGCGCACTTCGACTGGCCGAAGCCCGACGCGCGCCGCGAGTTCCTGCGGGCGCGGCTCGACGCGGAGGGCGGGCTCGAGCTCTTCCCGAACCAGGGCTCGGGCGTCCTCACCTCGACGGTGTGGGGCGACGGGCTGGTGGATAATCCGCCGAAGCAGGCGATCGCGCGGGGCGACCGGGTGCGGTTCCTGCCCTTCTCGGAGCTGCTGAGCTAGGCATCGACGCAGAGGTCGCGGAGGACGCAGGGCAAGACGGGTCGGGAGCGCTGTGACGATCGGCGCGGGATCCGCGCGCGGATCCGGCTTGCCCGCGGTGACTCGTCATCCTAGGATGCTTCGACGACGTTCTCCCTGCGGCGCGTGGCGCTCTCCGCGCCTGCCGCGTTGAAGGCTTCGACATGGTGAGGATCCTCTACTTCGCGAAACTGCGGGAAGACCTCGGCAAGGGCGGCGAGGAGATCGAGCTCCCGGCCGGCGTCGCGACCGTGGCGGCGCTGCGCGCGCACCTCGTGGCGCGGGGCGGCGCCTGGGCGGCGGCGCTCGCGCAAGGCAAGTCGGTGCGCGTCGCGGTGAACCACGACATGGCCGAACCGACGACGCCGATCAAGCCCGGCGACGAAGTCGCGTTCTTCCCGCCGGTCACGGGGGGGTAGTGCACGACACCCCCACCCCTGACCCTCCCCCTCTGCGGGGGGAGGGGGCAAGAGTGAACGAGAGGAAGGGAACGACGACACCCCCACCCCTGACCCTCCCCCTCTGCGGGGGGAGGGGGCAAGAGTGAACGAGAGGAAGGGAAGGCCGACACCCCACCCCTGACCCTCCCCCTCTGCGGGGGAGGGGGCAAGAGTGAACGAGAGGAAGGGAACGACGAGACCCCAGCCCTGACCCTCAGGGGCGCAGGTCGAGAGAACGAGAGGTCATAGGACCATGCCCACGATCCGAGTGCAGACCGAAGACTTCGACGCGGGCGCGGAGACGGCGCGACTGCGTGCCGGCGACCCGAAGGTCGGCGCCGTGGCGAGCTTCGTGGGCGTCTGCCGCGACGTCAACGAGGGTGACGCCGTCACGACGATGACGCTCGAGCACTACCCGGGCATGACCGAGAAGGCGCTCGCGAAGATCGTGGACGAGGCCATGGCGCGCTGGCGTGTCGTGGACGTGACCGTGATCCACCGTGTCGGCGAGTTGCGGCCCGCCGACCAGATCGTCCTCGTCGCCGTCGCCGGCGCGCACCGCGGCGAGGCATTCGCCGCGTGCGAGTTCATCATGGATTACCTGAAGACGCGTGCCCCGTTCTGGAAAAAGGAGCAGACGCCGCAGGGCGCGCGCTGGGTCGACGCGCGCGCGGGCGACGACGAAGCGGCCGCGCGCTGGGGCGCGGACGAGAAGAACGCCGCGTGAGCGTGCCGATCGCCGGCTTCCTCGCCGTCGGCGCCGGTGCCGTGCTCGGTGCCTGGGCGCGCTGGGGCCTCGGGAGCCTCCTCAACGCGCTGGTTCCCGAGTTGCCGATGGGCACGCTCGCCGCCAACGCGATCGGCGGGTTCCTGATCGGCGTCGCGATCCAGCTCTTCGCCGAGCATCCCGGCATTCCGCCCGAAGCGCGGCTCTTCGTGATCACCGGGTTCCTTGGCGCGCTCACCACCTTCTCGACCTTCTCGGCGGAGGCGGTCGCGCTGCTGGCGCGCGCGCAGTGGAGCTGGGCCGTGGCGCACGTCGGGAGCCACCTCGCATCGTCGCTAGCGCTGACGGTACTCGGGATGTACGCGGTGCGCTGGCTGAAGGGGTGAGGCGATGCGGAAAGGCGTGGCGCTCGTCATCTACGTCGAGGAGGACCGCCGCCACGGCGGCCGGCTCCTCTACGAATGGCTCGTCGAGAAGGCGCGCGAGACCGGGCTGCCCGGCGGCTCGGCGCTGCGGGCGATCCAGGGCTTCGGCCGGCACGGCGTGCACGCGGAGCGCTTCTTCGAGCTCGCCGGCAAGCTGCCGGTGGTGCTCCACTTCGTCACGCCGCCCGAGCTCGCGGAACGGTTCCTCGCCCTCCTGGCGGCCGAGCGGCTCGACGTGTTCGTCGCGAAATACGAGGTCGAGTTCGGGGTCGTCTGATCGCCGCGCGGCAGCCCACCCGGGGATCAGGCCTCGCTCCGCTCGCGCGCGAGGCGCTCCCGGAGCTCGGTCTTGGGGATGGCACGATCGCGAGAGGGCAGGCCCCCTCGCGGCTCCCCGAAGTCAGCCGTCGCTCCGCTCGCGCGCGAGGCGCTCCCGGAGCTCGGTCTTGAGGACCTTTCCGTAGTTGTTCTTCGGCAGCGCGTCCACGAAACGGTAGGCCTTCGGCCGCTTGAAGCGGGCGATGTTCGCGAGACACAGCCGGTCGAGTTCGGCTTCGCCGAGGGCGGCGCCGGGGGCGCGCACGACGAACGCGACGACTTCCTCGCCCCACTCGGGATGCGCGCGTCCGACCACCGAGACCTCGGCGACGCCGGGATGCGCGAGCAGCACTTCCTCGACCTCGCGCGGGTAGATGTTGGAGCCGCCCGAGATGATGAGGTCCTTCGAGCGGTCCTTGAGCGTGAGGAAGCCGTCCGCGTCGAGCACGCCGACGTCGCCGGTGTGCAGCCACCCGTTCGCGAGCGTCGCGGCGCTCGCCTCCGGGTTCGCCCAGTAGCCGCGCATCACGGCGTCGCCGCGCACCAGGATCTCGCCGACCTCGCCGGGAGGAAGCGGCGCGTCGTCCGCCCCGGCGACGCGCACCTCGACCGCGGACTGCGCGACGCCCACCGAGGCGAGCCGCGCCTCGTGGCGCGGATGCCCGGTGTCGGCATGGTGGCGCTTGGAGAGCGCCGTGATCGTCATCGGGCTCTCGCCCTGGCCGTAGATCTGCGCGAACCGCGGTCCCATCACGGCCATCGCGTCGCGGATGTCGGCGCGGTACATCGGGCCGCCGCCGTAGACGACGGTCTTGAGGTTGTCGAGCGCCGGCGCGCGCGACCGCGCGTGGTCTACGAGCCGCTTCACCATCGTCGGCGCCGCGAACATCGCCGTGCCGGGATGCGCTCGCACCAGCGCGAAGATCTCCGCCGGGTCGAAGCCGCCGGACTCGGGCACGACCTGCTTCGCCGCGGCGAGCACGTGCGGCACGCAGTAGATGCCCGAGCCGTGCGACATCGGCGCCGCGTGGACGATCGCGTCGCCGGGGGCGATCGCGTCCACGTCGGCGAAGTAGCAGAGCGCCATCGTCATCAGGTTGCGGTGCGTGATTTCGACGCCCTTGGGGCGGCCGGTCGTGCCGCTCGTGTAGAAGAGCCACGCGAGACCGTCCGGCGCCGCCGGGGCGATCGCGGGCGCGCTCCCGCCTGCGACGAGCGCGCCGTACTCGGACGAGGCGACGTCGATCACCCGCTCGAGGCCGGGGACGCCCCGTCCCGGAGGCGGCAGGTCCGCGGTGACGAAGCAGACGCGGGCGCCGGAGTGGCCGAGGATGTACTCCGCCTCGCGCGGGTGCAGCTTCGCGTTGATCGGCACCGCCGCGAGCCCCGCCCACCACGTCCCCCAGAGCACCTCGAGGTACTGCGGACAGTTCGCCATGAACAACCCCACGCGATCGCCCGGCGCGAGGCCGAGGTCCTCGCGCAGCCCCGCGGCGAGCGCGGCCGCCCGGCGCGCGAAGGCCGCGTAGGTCGCGTGGGTGCGCTCGCCCGCGACGATCGCCGGTGCGTCGGGGAACACGCGCGCGGCGCGCGCCAGGAGCTCGGCGACGTTCATCGGCGCGCGCTCACCGCAAGAGCCCCAGCTCGCGCGCGCGCACGAGCGCGTGCGTGCGGTTGGCGACGCCGAGCGCTTCGAAGATCCGCTTGAGGTACCACTTGACCGTCTCCTCCGAGATGAAGAGCCGCGCCCCGATCTCGCGGTTACGCAAACCCAACCCGAGGAGCCCGAGGATCTGCAGCTCGCGCTGGTGCAGGGCGTCGCTGCGCACCGGTGCCGGCGCGCGCGGCAGGGCCGCGGGGCCCATGCGCGCGGCGAGCCCGTCGGCGAACGCGGCCTGCGGATGGGTTTGCGGCACGAGAGCGAGGACGGCGCCGAGGCGCTCGCCCAGGCCCACGAACGGATAGGCGAGCTCGCCCGGCATCGCGAGCGCGAGCGCCTCGCCGATGCGCTCGGCGGCCTTCGCCGCGTTGCCGCCGGCGAGCCACGCGAGCGCCTGCAGCACGAGGAGCTCGACCGCCGTGCGGGTGCGTCCCGCGCGGCGCGCATCGCGAAGCGCCGGGGCGAGCGTACGCAGGGCCTCGGTGACGCGGCCGCGCGCGATGTCGAGCTCGGCCGAGGCCGCGCCGAACGCCTGGACGTGCTCGGTCTGCGGCGTCTGCGCGAGATGGCCGGAGCGCTCGAGCGCGGAACGCGCCGCGGCGAGGTGCGCGGCGGCCGCGTCGAGGTCGCCCCGCCGGCAGGCGACCCGCGCGCCCGTGACGTGGGCGCGGATGAGCACGCGGCCGAGGTCGCGCTGCGCGCCGATCGACTCGGCGCGCTTGAGGTCGGCCGCCGCGCCGTCGGCGTCGCCCAGCCGCATCCTGGCCTGCGCCCGGATCGCTTGCGCGATGCCGACGTACGCGTAGGTCTGCGTGGCGTCCAGGATCTCGACGGCTTCGTCGAGCGCGGCGAGCGCCGCGGCGGCCTCGTCCCGGTCGAGCGACACGAGCCCGAGCGCGGCGCGCAGGAAGGCGGCGCTGCCGGTGCGCAGCCACGGGCGGTTGCGCGCATCGCCGAGCCAGCGGCCAAGCTCCGCGGCCGCGGCATCGGGCCGTGCCGAGAGGTAATCCACCATCGCGAGGTTGTAGCGCGCCATGAGGGCGACCACCGTCTGCCCGCTCGCCTCGGCGATGCGCCGGCCCTCGGCGTAGTTGCGGCGCGCGTCCTCGAGCGCTCCCGCGAGCCGCGCGGCATAGCCGAGCACGACGTGCGCGTAGGCCCGCTGCAGCGCGTCCTCCGCGCCGAAGAGCGCGGGCAGGTCGGCGCGCAGTCCGGCGACGTCCGGCAGGTCGTAGCGCGTGACGCCCGACATGGTGCGCGCGATCTGCAGCTCGCCGGCGAGCCGCTGCGCGGCGCCATCGCCGGCGCGCCCGCGCTCGCCGAGCGCCGCCTCGGCGGCGTCGATCGCCGCGCGCGCCGCGAGCGGGTCGCCGCGGTAGAGCTCGGCCCAGGCGTCGAGCGTGGAGAGCTCCGGCGAGCTGCGCACGGCCGCGCGCGGCAGCTCGGCGAGCCAATAGTGGAGCGCCTTGAAGTCCCCCTCGCGCAGGAGCAGCCGGCCCCAGCGCTCGAGCAGCTCGCAGGCGAGGCCGGTGACGCCGCCCGCGACCGCGTAGCGGATCGCCTCGGCGTGGTTGCCCCGCCCGGCGAACCAGCGCGCCGCGCGCGCGTGGAGCCCGGCCGTCCGCGGCTCCGCGGCGGCGCGCACCCGCGCACGCAGGAAGGCCGAGAAGAGGTGGTGGTAGCGGAACCACACCCGCTCGGCGTCGGTGCGCACGACGAACAGGTTGGCGCGCTCGAGCGCGGCGATGCGCTCGGCGCTTCCCGGGCCGCACAGCGCGTCGCACAGGGGCGCGCAGAAGCGGTCGAGGATGGCGGTGTCGAGCAGGAAGCGCTGCAGATCCGCGGGCTGGCGTGCGAGGATGTCCTCGAGCAGGTAGTCGGCGAAGCCCTCCGCCCGGCTGGGGCCGGCGAGGACGTCCTCGGCGCTGCGCTCGCCCATGGCGATCGTCGCGAGCTGCAGGCCGCAGATCCAGCCCTCCGTCTGCTCCTCCAGGGCCCGCAGGTCACCTTCGGAGAGCGGACGCGCTCCGGCGGCGGCGACGTAGGCGCGGATCTCGTCGAGCGAGAACCGCAGGTCGGCGAAATCGAGCGCCACGAGTGCGTTGCGGGCGCGCAGCCGCGCGACCGAGACCGGCAGGCGGGTCTGGCTCGCGATCGCGAAGCGCACGCCCGCCGGCGAGTACTGCAGGAGGTAGGCGAGCGCCGCGTGCACCTCGGCGCGGACGATCTCCTGGAAGTCGTCGAGGAACACCGCGAGCGGCGCGTCGCCCGCCATCAGGTCGTTGATGAGCGCGGCGGCGAGGTCCTGGGTGGGGACGTCGGCCGCGGAACGAAGGAGCTCGAGCGTCGCCGCCCCCGCGCCGGGACGCGCCTGCCGGATCGCGGCCACCAGGTTCGCGAAGAACCGCCGCGGCTCGTTGTCGGCTGCGTCGAGCGACAGCCAGCAGGTCTCGAAGCCGCGGCTCGCGAGCTCCACCGTCGCCTGCGCGAGGAGCGTCGATTTTCCCGATCCGGTGGGCGCGGTGACGACGGCCAGCTTGCGCGTCGCGAGCTCGCCGAGCTTCGCCAGCACGCGGGGGCGTGCGAGGACGAGCGCCTCGCTCGACGGCGGCGTCAGCTTCGTGACCGGCGGGGCGGCGGGGTGCGGTTTCGCCATCGCGTGGCGCGGGTTTCCCCCCTTTCGGGGGGTGATGCCGGGCGCTCGATTCGGCAGCATTATAGGAACGAGCCCGGGACGCGGCAGGCCCGGCCGTGGGCTCGCGGCTGGCACCCGCGTGGGGCCCGGAGAGGCCCGTGCGGGACGCGGGGACATTCCATCTCGGAGGAGGAGTCATGATTTCGAAGCGTTTTCTCGCCGGACTCGCGATCGGCGCGCTTGCCCTCGCGGGCGGCGCCGCGCGGGCGCAGGACATCCGGATCGCGCACGTCTACGACAAGACCGGGCCGCTCGAGGCCTACGCCAAGCAGACCCAGACCGGCCTGATGCTGGGCCTCGACTACGCCACCAACGGCACGATGATGGTGAACGGCCGCAAGCTGGTGGTGATCGAGAAGGACACACAGGGCAAGCCCGACGTGGGCAAGGCGCAGCTCGCCGCCGCCTACGCGGACGACAAGGTGGACATCGCGGTCGGACCGACCTCGTCGGGCGTCGCGCTCGCGATGCTGCCCGTTGCCGAGGAGTACAAGAAGATCCTGCTGGTCGAGCCGGCGGTCGCCGACTCGATCACCGGCGACAAGTGGAACCGCTACATCTTCCGCACCGGCCGGAACTCGAGCCAGGACGCCGCCGCGAACGCCGTCGTGCTCGACAAGGAGGGCACGAACGTGGCGATCCTCGCGCAGGACTACGCCTTCGGCCGCGACGGCGCCAAGGCGGTGAAGGACTTCCTGAAGAAGGCCAAGGTGGTCCACGAGGAGTACCTGCCGCAGAACACCACCGACTTCACCGCGGGCGCGCAGCGCATCTTCGACGCCCTCAAGGACAAGCCGGGCCGCAAGGTGATCTTCATCATCTGGGCCGGCGCGGCGAACCCGTTCAACATCGCCAACCTGCAGCCGGAGCGCTACGGCATCGAGCTCGCGAGCGGCGGCAACATCCTGCCGGCGCTGGCGAACTACAAGGTCGCGCCGGGCATGGAGGGCGCGGCCTACTACTACTACGAGATCCCCCAGAACCCGGCCAACCGCTGGCTCGTCGCCGAGCACTACAAGCGCTTCAAGGCACCGCCCGATTTCTTCACCGCGGGCGGCATGGCGGCCGGCATGGCGATCGTCGAGGCGATCAAGAAGGCGGGCAGCACCAACACCGAGAAGCTGATCGCCGCCATGGAGGGCATGAGCTTCGACACGCCCAAGGGCAAGATGACCTTCCGCAAGGAAGACCACCAGGCGATGCAGTCGATGTACCACTTCAAGATCAAGAACGACCCCGCCGTGCCCTGGGCGGTGCCGGTGCTCGTGCGCGAGATCAAGCCCGAGGAGCTCGACATCCCGATCCGCAACAAGCGCTGAGGGGTTCGGGATCCGGGATTCGGGGCCGGCGCAGCCTCGCGACCGCCGGATCCCGGAGCCTCGATCCTGCGCCGCGGAGCCGCTGGCCTCCCGCGCCGCCATGTCCGTCTCGCTCGAAACCCGCAACCTCACGATCCGGTTCGGCGGCCACGTGGCCGTCGACTCGGTCTCGTGCGCGTTCGCGCCCGGCACGCTCACCGCGATCGTCGGGCCGAACGGCGCGGGCAAGACCACTTACTTCAACCTGATCTCGGGCCAGCTCAGGGCGACCGCCGGCCAGGTGTTCCTGCACGGCGAGGACCTCTCGGCGATGAGCGCGCCGCTGCGCACGCGCCGCGGCATCGGCCGCGCCTTCCAGCTCACCAACCTCTTCCCGAACCTCACGGTGCTCGAGAACGTGCGGCTGGCGGTGCAGTCCCGGGCGCGGCTCGGCCTCAACCTGTGGAGCGTCTGGTCCAACCACCGCGAGCTCGTGGGCAAGGCCGAGGAGGTGCTCGAGCTGGTGGCGCTCAAGGACCGGCGCCACGTCGCGGCCGCCGCGCTCGCGCACGGCGACCAGCGCAAGCTCGAGGTCGCGATCCTGATGGCGCTCGAGCCCGACGTCTTCATGTTCGACGAGCCGACCGCGGGCATGAGCGTCGACGAGGTGCCGGTGATCCTCGACCTCGTGCGCCGGCTGAAGGGCGAGCGCGACAAGACCATCCTGCTCGTCGAGCACAAGATGGACGTCGTCCGGGAGCTCGCCGACCGCATCATCGTCCTGCACAACGGCGCGCTCGTCGCCGACGGCGAGCCGGCCGCGGTGATCGCCTCGCCGGTCGTGCAGGAGGCCTACCTCGGCGTGGGGGCGCAGGCGTGAGCGGGGCGCTCCTCGCGCTCGAGGGCGTGCACACGCACATCGGCGCCTACCACATCCTGCACGGCGTCCACCTCACGGTCCCGCGCGGCGGCCTCACCGTGCTCCTCGGGCGCAACGGCGCCGGCAAGACGACGACGCTGCGCACGATCATGGGCCTCTGGCGCGCCTCGCACGGCCGCGTCCTCTTCGAGGGGGCCGACATCGCCGCGCGCGCGACGCCCGAGGTCGCGCGCCTCGGCATCGCCTACGTCCCCGAGAACATGGGCGTCTTCTCCGACCTCACGGTCGAGGAGAACATGGCGCTCGCCGCGCGCGGCGCGCGCCGCGCCGCCGAGATCGACCGCGCGCGCCTGGAGTGGATCTTCGGCCTCTTCCCGGCGCTGCGGAAGTTCTGGTTGCACCCCGCGGGGCTCCTCTCCGGCGGGCAGAAGCAGATGCTCGCCGTCGCGCGCGCCATCGTCGAGCCACGCAAGCTCCTCATCGTGGACGAGCCGACCAAGGGCCTCGCCCCCGCGATCGTGCAGAACATGGTGTCGGCTTTCCGCGAGCTGAAGCGCACCGAGACCACCATCCTGCTGGTCGAGCAGAACTTCCACTTCGCGCGCGCGCTCGGCGACACGGTGGCGGTCATGGACGACGGCCGGGTCGTGCACGCGGGCACGATGGCGGCGCTCGCCGGCGACGAGGCGCTGCAGCAGCGGCTCCTCGGCCTCGCCCTCGCGGCGCACCACTAGAGGGGCCGGCCGATGGAAGCGCCCGCTGTCGCGCCCGCCCCCGAGGCACTGCCGAAGGTGCGCACGGACCTCCTGCCGCTCCTGCTCGTGCCGCTCCTCGCGCTCGCCGCGGCGCCCCTCGTCGGGTCGTTCCCGACCTGGGTGACGCTCACCGTGGCGGGCATCGCGATGGGCCTCATCATCTTCATCATCGCCTCGGGGCTCACGCTCGTCTTCGGCCTGATGGACGTCCTCAACTTCGGACACGGCGTGTTCATCGCGCTCGGCGCGTTCCTCGCGACCACCGTCCTCGGCGGCATGGCGGACTGGACCGCGTCGCAGAGCCTCGCCGCGAACCTCGCCGCGATCTTCGCGGCGATGGCGGTCGCGATGGCCGTCGCGGGCGCCGTCGGCATGGCGTTCGAGCGCGTGATCATCCGGCCGGTCTACGGGCAGCACCTCAAGCAGATCCTCATCACGATGGGCGGGATGATCGTCGGCGAGGAGCTGATCAAGGTGATCTGGGGGCCGCAGGCGATCCCGCTCCCGCTGCCCGCGGCCCTGCGCGGCGCGATCCTCATCGGCGACGCCGCCGTCGAGAAGTACCGGATCGTCGCCGTGGTGATCGGCCTCGCCGTCTTCGCGGCGATCTTCTGGGTGCTCTCCCGCACGAAGGCGGGACTCCTCATCCGCGCCGGCGTCCAGGACCGGGAGATGGTCGAGGCGCTGGGCTACCGCATCCGGCGGCTCTTCGTCGGCGTGTTCGTCGCGGGCTCGGCGCTCGCCGGGCTCGGCGGCGTGATGTGGGGTCTGTACCAGCAGAGCGTGATCCCGCAGATCGGGGCGCAGGTGAACATCCTCATCTTCATCGTCATCATCATCGGCGGCCTCGGGTCGGCCGGCGGCAGTTTCGTCGGCGCGCTGCTCGTGGGGCTGCTCGCGAACTACGCCGGGTTCCTCGCGCCGAAGGTGGCGCTCTTCTCCAACATCCTGCTGATGGTGCTGGTGCTCCTGTGGCGCCCGCAGGGGCTCTACCCGGTGGCGAAGCGCTGATGCTCTCCGCGCTCCTCTCGCACGACCGGCCGGCGAGCCGCCTGCTCGCGGCGCTGCTCGTCGCGATCGTGGTCGGGCTCGCGTTCGCGCCGTTCCTCTTCCCCGGGGCGAAGTCGCTCAGCGTGGCGGCGAAGATCCTCGTCTTCATCGTGCTGGTGGCGAGCTACGACCTGCTGCTCGGCTACACCGGCATCGTGTCCTTCGCCCACACGATGTTCTTCGGCATCGGCGCCTACGGCGTGGCGATCGCGCTCGCGCGCCTCGGGCCGGGCTGGGGCGCGGTGGCCCTGGGCGTCGCGCTTGCCCTCGCGTTGTCGCTCGTGCTCTCCTTCGTGATCGGGCTCTTCAGCCTGCGGGTGCGGGCCATCTTCTACGCCATGATCACGCTCGCGGTGGCGGCGGCGTTCCAGACGCTCGCCTCCCAGCTCTCCGACCTCACCGGCGGCGAGGACGGCCTCAGCTTCAAGGTGCCCGAGGCGCTCACGCCCGGCTTCTCGCTCGCCGACGCGCCCTTCCTGGGCGTCTCCCTCGACGGCAGGCTGCTCTCCTACTACCTCCTCTTCTTCGCCGCCGCGGCGCTGTTCCTGGTGATGCTGCGCATCGTCAACTCGCCGTTCGGGCGCGTGCTGCAGGCGATCCGCGAGAACGACTTCCGCGCCGAGGCGCTCGGCTACCGCACCGTCGTGTACCGGACGCTCTCGAACGTGCTCGGCGCCGGATTCGCCACGCTCGCGGGCGCGCTGCTCGCGCTGTGGCTGCGCTACAACGGCCCGGACACCTCGCTCTCGTTCGAGATCATGCTCGACATCCTGCTCATGGTCGTCATCGGTGGCATGGGCACGATGTACGGTGCGGTCGTCGGCGCGACGCTCTTCATCCTCGCGCAGTCGTATCTCCAGGACCTGATGCGGATCGCGGGCGCCGCGCTCGGGGACCTCCCGGCCGCCGGGGGCTTCCTCGCGGCGCTCCTCTCCCCGGACCGCTGGCTGCTCTGGCTCGGGGTGCTGTTCGTGCTCTCCGTCTACTACTTCCCGGCCGGCATCGTCGGCCGCCTGCGCGCCCGCGCGGCCGCGGCGAAGCCATGAGCGCGAGCCCGCCCGTGCGCCGGTCCCGCTACCTCGTCTGCGCCGGCCGCGAGATCCACGTGAGCGAGTGGGGACCGGAGCGGGGCGAGGCGATCGTCGCTTGGCACGGGCTCGCGCGCACGGGACGGGACTTCGACGAGCTCGCGCACCGGTTCGCCTCCCGCTACCGGATCGTGTGTCCCGACACCCTCGGGCGCGGCCTGTCGCAATGGAGCCCCGATCCGGACCACGAGTATTGCCTCGCGTTCTACGCGCGCATCGCCGTGGAGCTCGTCGAGCAGCTCGGCCTCGGCGACTTCCATTGGGTGGGGACGTCGATGGGCGGGGCGCTCGGCATCGTGCTCGCGGCGGGGCCGCTCGCGGGCCGCGTCCGCCGGCTGGTGGTGAACGACATCGGCCCGAAGCTCGGCGAGGCGGCGGTCGAGCGCATCCGCGCCTACGCCGGCAACCCGGCGGCGTTCGATCGGATGACCGAGCTCGAGGCCTACTTCCGCACCGTCTACAAGCCCTTCGGCGCGCTCACCGACACGCAGTGGCGGCGGCTCGCCGAGACCTCGATGCGGCGCACCGCGCAGGGGAAGGTGACGCCGCACTACGATCCGGCGATGGTGCGGCAGTTCGTCGTGCACCCGCGCGACTACGACCGCTGGGAGGAGTGGGACCGCATCACGGCGCCGACGCTCGCGCTGCGCGGCGAGGTCTCGGACCTGCTGCTCGCCGACGTCGCGGCGGAGATGGCGCGCCGCGGGCCCAGGGCGCGGGTGGTGACGATCCCGGGCGTCGGGCACGCGCCGGCCCTCAACGTCCCCGACCAGCTCGACCTCCTCGACGAGGTCCTCGCCGCGTGAGGCCGTGCGCGGTCTACTGCGCGGTCCAGCCGCCGTCCACCGAGAGCGTCGCGCCGCGGATCTCGTTCGCGGCCTCGGAGCAGAGGAAGACCGCGACGCCGGCCACCTGCTCGACCGTCACGAACTCGCGCGACGGGTGCTTCTCGCCGACCAGGCGGTCCTTCGCCTGCGGCCGGTCGAGCTTCTCGCGCGCGGCGAGCGCGTCGATCTGCTTCTGCACGAGGTCCGTGAGCACCCAGCCGGGCGCGATGGCGTTGGCGGTGATGCCGGTCCTGGCGGTCTCGAGCGCCGTGACCTTGGTGAGGCCGACGATGCCGTGCTTCGCCGCGACGTACGCAGCCTTCTCGACCGAGGCGACGAGCCCGTGCGCGGAGGCGATGTTGACGATGCGACCCCAGTTGCGCGCGCGCATGTGCGGCAGGGCGGCCTTGGTCGCGTGGAAGGCCGCCGAGAGGTTGACCGCGAGCACGGCGTCCCAGCGCTCGTCCGGGAAGCGCTCGATCGGCGCGACGTGCTGGATGCCCGCGTTGTTCACCAGGATGTCCGCGCCGCCGAGCTCGGCGACGGCCTGCGCGACCATCGCGCGGATCTCCGCGGGCTTCGTCATGTCGGCGCTGCTGTAGGCGACGCCGACGCCGTGCTCCGCCGCGAGGCCCGCGCGCAGCTTCTCGATCGCCGCGGGCTCGCCGAAGCCGTTCAACATCACGTTGGCCCCCTGCGCGGCGAGCGCGCGGGCGATGCCCAAGCCGATGCCGCTCGTCGACCCGGTGACGACCGCCGTCCTGCCCTCGAGCCTGCTCAATGCTTCGATCCTCGCGTGGCGCCGCCCGTGCGGCGGGGCGCTACGCTAGCACAGCGCCGGGCGCGGCGGTAGCCCGGCGGGTCAGGCCCGCTCGGCGAGCCGCCTGTTCGTGGCGGTGAGTCGGTCGATCAGGACGCGCATGAACGCCTTCTGGAACGACACCTGGGCGGCGTCGCTCGCGGCGCGCAGCGCGCGCGTCTTGATCTCGAGGACGGTGATCGGGGTGAGCGAGGTGATGGTGGTCGTGCGCTGCGCGACCTTGTCGGAGAAGTAGAGGAGCTCGCCGAAGCAGCCGCCGGGCTTGATGGTGTTGATCTGCTTGCCGCCGATCGCGACCCCGACCTCCCCGTCGAGCAGCAGGAAGAAGCTGTCGCCGGTGTCACCCTCGCGGATGATCTCGGCGCCCGCGTCGATCTCGCGCCAGTGGCTGATGCGCAGTGCCTCCCAGAGCGTGACGTCGTCGAAGTCCTCGAAGAACGGGAACTTGCGCAGCTCGGCGAACTTCTCCGAGTCGCTGATCGACTCGCCGGCGAGCCGCAGGCTGCCGAACGCCCTGGAGAGGTCCTTGCCGAACTCGATCCAGGTCGCGTAGCGCTCCTCGGGCTTCTTGCGGATCGCCTTCAGCACGATCTCGTCGAGGAGCGGCGGCAGCTCCGGGCGGAACATCGAGGGCGGCGGCGGCTCGACGTTCAGGATCTCGTAGGTGAGCGCGAGCTGGTTGGAGGCGTTGAAGGGCAGCCGGCCGGTGAGCAGCTTGTACATGACCACGCCGAGGGAGTAGATGTCGGCCTGGTGGGTCACGGTGTCGAGGCGCACCTGCTCGGGAGCCATGTAGGCGGGCGAGCCCACCCCGGTGAGCTGGGTGGTGTCCGAGGGCGAGTGCTCGTGGAAGGAGGCGCCGAAGTCGCTCACCTTGATCTCGCCGGTGGGGCTGTAGAGGATGTTGCCCGGCTTGATGTCGCGGTGGATCACGCCGTTCTGGAACGCGTAGTCGAGCGCCCGGATGCACTTGAAGACGATCTCCACCACCTTGCCGAGCGGCAGGAGGTTGGTGATGTCGGCGTACTCCTCGAGCGTGGTGCCCGGGACGAACTCCATCGCGAGGTAGCTGTACTCGGGCTCGCTCACCGCGTCGTAGATCTCGACGATGTGCGGGTGCTGCAGCCGCCCGGCGAGCGCCGCCTCGGCGAGGAAGCCCTTGCGCAGGAGCTTCTGGTCCTGCTCGGAGAGCCCGTCCTCGAAGAAGAAGACCTTGATCGCGACGTCGCGGTCGGCGAAGGGGTCCCGCCCGAGGTAGACGCGGCTGGTCGCGCCCCGGCCGATCTCCCGGATGATCGGGTACTTGCCGATGCGCCACTCGAGCTCGAACTTCAAGGACTGCTCCATCGCCCCATGCTGCATGCGGGGGAGTCTAGCCGACGTCAACCCCCGGAAAAATCGAAAAATTCCGCGAACTTGAAAAACTTGGCCGGGGGCCGCATCTGCCCTCAGGTCAGGAAAACGCGAGAGCGGCCGCGTGCCGCGGAGAAAGTCGAAATGCGCTCGGACAAGCTCACCACGAAGTTCCAGCAGGCCCTGGCGGACGCCCAGAGCCTGGCGGTCGGGAACGACAACCCCTACATCGAGCCGGTGCACGTGCTCGCGGCGCTCCTTGCCCAGGACGACCGGGCGGCGGCGCTCCTCCTCGAGCGGGCGGGGGTCAACGTCGGGCAGCTCCAGGGGGCGGTGAAGCGCGCCGTCGAGCGCCTGCCCAAGGTCGAGGGGACCGGCGGGGAGATCCAGGTCTCCCGGGATCTCAACAACCTCCTCAACCTCACCGACAAGGAAGCGCAGAAGCGGGGCGACGCGTTCATCGCCACCGAGATGTTCGTGCTCGCGCTCACCGGTGACCGGGGCGAGGCGGGGCGGCTGCTCAAGGAGGCCGGCGGGACCCGCCAGGCGATCGAAGCCGCGATCGCGTCGATCCGGGGCGGGCAGAACGTGGACAGCGCCGAATCCGAGGGCCAGCGCCAGGCGCTCGCCAAGTACACCCTCGACCTCACCGACCGCGCCCGCCAGGGCAAGCTCGACCCCGTCATCGGCCGCGACGACGAGATCCGGCGCGTGATCCAGATCCTGCAGCGCCGGACCAAGAACAACCCGGTCCTCATCGGCGAGCCGGGCGTCGGCAAGACCGCGATCGTCGAGGGGCTCGCGCAGCGCATCGTGAACGGCGAGGTGCCCGAGTCGCTCAAGGACAAGCGCGTCCTGGTGCTCGACATGGCGGCGCTGCTCGCCGGGGCGAAGTACCGCGGCGAGTTCGAGGAACGGCTGAAGGCGGTGCTGAAGGAGGTGACCGCCGAGGAGGGCCGGATCATCCTCTTCATCGACGAGCTGCACACCATGGTGGGCGCCGGCAAGGCCGAGGGCGCGATCGACGCCGGCAACATGTTGAAGCCCGCGCTCGCGCGCGGCGAGCTGCACGTCATCGGCGCGACCACGCTCGACGAGTACCGGAAGTACGTCGAGAAGGACGCGGCCCTGGAGCGCCGCTTCCAGAAGGTCATGGTGGACGAGCCGACCGTCGAGGACACCATCGCCATCCTGCGCGGGCTCAAGGAGCGCTACGAGGTGCACCACGGCGTGGAGATCACCGACCCGGCGATCGTCGCCGCGGCCGAGCTCTCGCACCGCTACATCACCGACCGCTTCCTCCCCGACAAGGCGATCGACCTCGTCGACGAGGCCGCGTCGCGCATCAAGATGGAGCTCGACTCGAAGCCCGAGGCGATGGACCGGCTCGACCGGCGTCTGATCCAGCTCAAGATCGAGCGCGAGGCGGTGAAGAAGGAGAGCGACGAAGCCTCGCGCAAGCGGCTCGCGCTCATCGAGGAGGAGATCGCGAAGCTCGAGCGCGAGTACGCCGACCTCGAGCAGGTGTGGTCGGCGGAGAAGCTCGCCGCGCAGGGCGCGCAGTCGGCGATGAGCGAGCTCGAACGTGCCAGGATCGAGATGGAGCAGGCCAAGCGGAAGGGCGACTGGCAGCGCGTGTCGGAGCTCCAGTACGGCACCATCCCCCAGCTCGAGGCGCAGCTCAAGCGCGCCGATACCGCCGGCCAGGCAACCGAGGCGAAGAAGCCGCACCTCCTGCGCACCGAGGTCGGGGCCGAGGAGATCGCGGAGGTCGTCTCGCGCGCGACCGGCATCCCGGTGGCGAAGATGATGGAAGGCGAGCGCGACAAGCTGCTGCACATGGAAGAAGCGCTGCACAAGCGCGTCGTCGGCCAGGACGAAGCGGTGCGCCTCGTCTCGGACGCGATCCGCCGCTCGCGCTCGGGGCTCTCCGACCCCAACCGCCCCTACGGCTCGTTCCTGTTCCTCGGGCCCACGGGCGTCGGCAAGACCGAGCTCGCCAAGGCGCTCGCCGCGTTCCTGTTCGATTCCGAGGACCACATGGTCCGCATCGACATGTCCGAGTTCATGGAGAAGCACTCGGTCGCGCGGATGATCGGTGCGCCGCCCGGCTACGTGGGTTACGAGGAGGGCGGCTACCTCACCGAGGCGGTGCGGCGCAAGCCCTATTCGGTGATCCTGCTCGACGAGGTCGAGAAGGCGCACCCGGACGTCTTCAACGTGCTGCTGCAGGTGCTCGACGACGGCCGGCTCACCGACGGCCAGGGGCGCACCGTGGACTTCAAGAACACGGTGATCATCATGACCTCGAACCTCGGCTCGCACATGATCCAGCAGATGGCGGGCGAGGATCCGGCGGCGATCAAGGCCGCGGTGATGAACGAGGTGAAGCAGCACTTCCGGCCGGAGTTCATCAACCGCGTGGACGAGGTGGTCGTGTTCCAGGCACTCGACGAGCGCAACATCAAGGCCATCGCGAGGATCCAGCTCGCGCGGCTCGCCGAGCGGCTCGCCAAGCTCGAGATCGGGCTGGAGGTCGCCGACAGCGCGCTCGCCGAGCTCGCCAAGGCCGGCTTCGACCCGGTGTACGGCGCGCGGCCGCTCAAGCGGGCGATCCAGACGCTCATCGAGAACCCGCTCGCGAAGCACATCCTCGAAGGCCGGTTCGGCCCGAAGGACGTGGTCCGCGTCGAGTGCGAGAAGGGCGCGATGCGGTTCGTGAAGGCCGCGCCGCGCGAGGCGGCGCGCGCCGCCTGACGCGCTAGCCGCCGGCCGCGGCGGGGCGCGAGCGCGCGGTCGGCGATTGCGCCCGCCGGGCGAGCTCCTCCCAGAGCCCGCGGGTGTCCTGCCGGAACACGACGTCGGGGTCGGCTTCGAGCACCCACCAGTCGCCGCGGTCGATCTCCCCGCGGAGCTGCCCCGGCGCCCAGCCGGCGTAGCCGACGTAGAAGCGCACCGCGGCGGGCGGCGCATGGAGCAGCCGCTCGACCGTCCGCGGCGCGAGCGCGATCCACAGGTCCTCGCCGGCGCGGAACGCGTCCCCCGGCGCTTCGGCGGCGCGGAACGCTGCGAAGAGCCCCACCGGTTCCACCGGGCCGCCGATGTGGAGCGGCTCGGTGAAGCGCGCGAGCTTCGGGTCTTCCGGGACCACTTCGGCGAGCGACTTCGCTGCCGGCCGGTTCACGATGAGGCCGAGCGCCGCGCCCTCGGGCGTCTGGGCGACGAGGACGACGGTGCGGTGGAAATTCGGGTCGGGGACGTGCGGTTTCGCGACGATGAGGAAGCCGCGCTCCTGCGCCGCGGCCGGCAGCGCGAGCGCCGCCGCGAGCAGCACCAGCAGGTCCACGCGAAGGCGCAGCGGACGCAGGAGCTTGCGAAGCCCGCCGGACGGCGGCGCTTCCGAGTCCGCCGCGGCCGGACGGAGCCGGGAGCCCGGCGAGGCGTCACCGGGGCGCTTGGCGGACCCTTGCGTTCTCTGTGCCCCCGCGTTCGCGGCCTGGACCTAGCGCGCGAACGCGACCAGGGTGCCGGAGTAGGGTGCCTGCGCCCGAAGCTGCCGCGCGCGCCGCGAGAGCTCGTCCCACATGCCGCGCGGCTCCTTGCGGAAGATGAGCTCCGGGTCGGCCTCGATCACGTACCAAAGGCCGCGGTCGATCTCCTGCCGGAGCTCGCCGGGCCGCCAGCCGACGTAGCCGACGAAGTAGCGCGCATCGTTCGGCGTGCTCTCGATGATCTTGTCGACGACGTCGACGCGCGCGGCGAAGTAGAGGTCCTTGGCGAGGGCGACCGACCCGCCGCCGGGATTGGTCTTCGCCTTGACGACGGCGAACACCGCGCTCTGGCCGAACGGGCCGCCGAAGTACACGGGGTCGATCACCTTCTTCGACGGCTCGTGCTCGGGGAAGAGGCTCGCGAGCGAGCGCGTCGTCGGGCGGTTGATGATGACGCCGATGTGCCGGTCGCCCGCCGTCGGCGTGACGTAGAGGACGGTCTGCCGGTACTCGGGGTCGCGGAGCTCGGGCTTCGCGACGAGGATGACCGCCTCGGTCTCGTCCGCCGGCTGAGCGAAGACGGCACCCGACGCGGCGAGGAGGGCGGCGATGGCGATGCGAAGTAGCGATCTCATAGTCCTGCTCCTGTCGCGGACACGGTGCCGGCCTCACTCCGGGCGGTCCGCAAGTTCGCGGCGACGATAGCACGAGACGTGGGCGTCGTTCACCCTGCCCGCCGCCCGCATCGACGCGTCGCACAGGGCCGAGCCGGGGAACCCGCGTCCCGCCAGGTCGTTCGAGAGCGCGTCCGAAGCCGCGGTGCGCACCCGACCCGCCGCGAGCCGCCGCCAGCGGCTGCGGACCGGGCGGGCGTCGCTGGGGGGGCTCCACGCAGGCGTCGGAGCTCCCGAACTCACCCTGCACTTTGAGGAAGCAATTCGCGTTCCTGGCCGCCGCCGTCGCCTTCGGGCCGTTGCGAACGATGCCCGAGTCGGCCGGCAACGAGTTGATTTCGCGGGGCTCATCGTCGGGCGCTCGGACGGCGCCGCGTGCGGCGAGGGCAGCCGGGCCATGCGCGCGATCGTGGGGCGTCGTCTCCCCGGAACGGCCCGCGCCCCACGACGGTCGGGAGCCCGACTGGCATCCCGTGGCCGCGCACCGGCACCGCCTTTCCCGGACTTCGTAGCGAGCGAAGTCCGCGCGGCGCCTGAGTCGCCCGGACCTGCGGGGTTTCCGACGCCGGGCCTCGCACCCGGGCCGGACGGGCGCTCGGTCCGCGTTCAGAAGAACGCCTGAATGCCCGTCTGCGCCCGCCCGAGGATGAGCGCGTGGATGTCGTGCGTGCCCTCGTAGGTGTTCACCACCTCGAGGTTCACCAAGTGGCGCGCGACGCCGAACTCGTCGGAGATGCCGTTGCCGCCCATCATGTCGCGGGCCAGGCGCGCGATGTCGAGCGCCTTGCCGCAGGAGTTGCGCTTCATGATCGAGGTGATCTCGACCGCGGCGGTGCCCTCGTCCTTCATGCGGCCGAGCCTGAGGCACCCCTGCAGGCCGAGCGTGATCTCGGTCTGCATGTCGGCGAGCTTCTTCTGGATGAGCTGGTTCGCGGCGAGCGGCCGGCCGAACTGCTTGCGGTCGAGGACGTATTGGCGCGCGCGGTGCCAGCAGTCCTCCGCCGCGCCGAGCGCCCCCCAGGCGATGCCGTAGCGCGCCGAGTTGAGGCAGGTGAAGGGGCCCTTCAGGCCGCTCACGTTGGGCAGCAGGTTCTCCTCGGGAACGAAGACCTCGTCCATGACCACCTCGCCGGTGATCGACGTGCGCAGGCCCACCTTGCCGTGGATCGCCGGCGCGGAGAGGCCCTTCATGCCCTTCTCGAGGATGAAGCCGCGGATCGCGCCGTCCTCGGTCTTGGCCCAGACCACGAACACGTCCGCGATCGGGGAGTTCGAGATCCACATCTTGGCGCCGGTGAGGCTGTAGCCGCCGGCGACCTTGCGCGCGCGGGTGACCATGCTCGCCGGGTCCGAGCCGTGGTTCGGCTCGGTCAGGCCGAAGCAGCCGATCCACTCGCCCGTGGCGAGCTTCGGCAGGTACTTGCGCTTCTGCGCCTCGGAGCCGAACTCGTGGATCGGGACCATGACGAGCGAGCTCTGCACGCTCATCATCGAGCGATAGCCCGAGTCCACCCGCTCGACCTCGCGCGCGATCAGGCCGTAGCAGACGTAGTTGAGCCCGGCCCCGCCGTACTCGGCCGGGATCGTCGGGCCGAGCAGGCCGAGCGCGCCCATCTCGCGGAACACCGCCGGGTCGCTCCGCTCGTGGCGGAAGGCCTCCAGCACGCGCGGGGCGAGCTTCTCCTGGCAGTAGGCGGCCGCCGCGTCGCGCACCATCCGCTCGTCTTCGGTGAGCTGGTCGTTGAGGAGCAGCGGGTCGTCCCACTGGAA
Organism: Burkholderiales bacterium; assembly: GCA_026417035.1. Taxonomy (GTDB): domain Bacteria; phylum Pseudomonadota; class Gammaproteobacteria; order Burkholderiales; family SG8-39; genus JAOAEA01. The sequence goes on along the minus strand of JAOAEA010000037.1, from coordinate 13,943 downwards.
AGCGGCCTTGCGCTTCGTCTCGGGTGCGTTCACGGCGGTGCTCCTCCGCGGTCGAGGTCAGGATTCGGGCGTCAGCAATGATACGCCGAGGCGGGCGCGCCGCCGCAGCCACGGGCTTGCCCGGTAGCGCGGGTCGCCGGTCTCGGCGAGCATCGCGTCGAGCGCCGCGAGCACGCGCTGCGGCCCGAGCGTGTCGCCCCAGGCGAGCGGCCCCTGCGGGTAGCCCAGGCCGAGCGTCACCGCCCGGTCGAGGTCCTCGGGGGTGCAGATGCGCTGCTGCACGATGTCGCAGCCGATGTTCACCACGTGCGCGAGCACGCGCTGCACGACGAACCCGCTGCTGTCGGCGATCATCGAGACCGGCACGCCGTCCCGCGCGCAGAGCGCGTGCGCGGCGTCGCGGTATCCGGGAAGCGTGATCGGCGTCGTCATCAGGGTGCGGCGCCGGTGGGGCGGCACGAACATGTCGATGGCGACCGTGCGCGTGGGATCGAGACCTTCGCGCGCCGCGGCGCTCGTCGCGTCACGGCCGAGCGGTGCCACCAGGATCAGCGAGCCGTTGGCGGGCGCGGCGCCGGCGTCGAGGCTCGCGCCGAGCTTCGCGACGAGCGCCGCCGCGAGCTCGCCGAGCTCCGCGCGGCTCACCCACACCGGCGGCACCGCGACCCCGGGCACGGGCGCGACGGCCATCTTCTCCTGCTCGCCGCCGGCGTAGCGGTAGAAGCCGCGGCCGCCGGACTTGCGGCCGAGCAGCCCGGCCGCCAGGCGCTGCGCGGTGATCGGCGAGGGCCGGTAGCGGGGCTCTTCGTAGTACTGGTGGTAGATCGACTCCATCACCGGGTGCGAGACGTCGAGCCCGGTCAGGTCGAGGAGCTCGAACGGGCCCATGCGGAACCCGGCGACGTCGCGCAGGATGCGGTCGATCTCGTAGAAGGGCGCGACGCCCTCGCGCAGGATGGCGAGCGCCTCGGTGCCGTAGGCGCGTCCGGCGTGGTTGACGATGAACCCGGGCGTGTCCTGCGCCCGCACCGGCGTGTGGCCCATGCGCCGCGCCAGCGCCGCGAGCGCGTCGCCGACCCAGGGTGCCGTCACGACGCCGTCGACGACCTCGACCACCTTCATGAGCGGCACCGGGTTGAAGAAATGGAAGCCGCCGACGCGCTCCGGATGCGCGAGCGGCGCGGCGATCGCGGTCACCTGCAGCGAGGAAGTGTTCGTCGCGAGCAGGGCGTCCGCCGCGACGATCCGCTCCAGGTGGCCGAGGAGCTCGCGTTTCGCGCCGAGCTCCTCCACGATCGCTTCGACCACCACGTGGCAGGGCGCGAGTTGCGTGAGGACGTGCGCGACCTCCACGCGCTCGGCGCCCGCGCGCGCCGCGTCCGGCGCGAGCTTGCCCCTCTCGGCGAGCTTCGCGAGCTGCGCGGCGACGTGCTCGCGCGCCGCGGGCGCTGCGTCCGCCCGCGTGTCGTAGAGGATGGTGCGGATGCCGGCGAGCGCCGCGATCTGGGCGATGCCGCGGCCCATCACGCCGGCACCGACGATGCCGAGCACGAGATCGGGGCGTTGCGGGTCCAGGCTCATCGACGGGGCGCTCGGCGTTGCGAGCGGCCATTCTAGCAACAGGGGCGGATCGCGGGCCTCCGACATGGATCAAGGAAAGGCGCTGCGATTGACGCTTCACGGCGTTTTCGGCAAGCTCTTTCGCGCGAGGCGCGACCATAACGACGACGCCGGAACGCCGCGCCCGCAGCACGCGTTCCGCGCACCCCCGGGCCGCCGGCCCGTTTGGCTCGAGAGCACGCAGATGAGGAGGCCCGCATGTACCGCCGCATCCTGATGGCGTACAACGGCACGCGCGAAGGGAAGACTGCGCTGGTCGAAACGGCGGAGATCGCCGGCTTCGCGAAGGCCGAGACGCACCTGCTGTCCGTCGCGACCATGCCGTCGTCGATGTTCCTCACCGAGGGCTTCCTGCCTGAGGAGCTGATCGACGAGGAGAAGAAGCGCATGCAGGAGGTGCTCGACGAGGGCGTCGCGAGCCTGCGCGAGAAGGGCTACACGGTGACCGGGCACCTCGCGGTCGGCGAGCCGGTCGAGGAGATCTGCCGCCTCGCACGCGAGCTCGCCTGCGACCTGATCGTGGTGGGCCACCACCAGGAGAAGTCGTTCGCCGCGCGGTGGTGGAAGGGTTCGATCGGCGCGACGCTGCTCGACTACGCGCCCTGCTCGATCCTGGTCTCGATCCCGCGCGCCGGGGGCTAAACCGCCGCGCCCGGTCTTCCCGGGCGGAGCGTCGGGATCCCGCGGCAGCGCCGCGTCAGCGCAACGCGAAGTCGGCGCGGTTCGGCCCGCCCTTGTCCTTGGGCGGCTCGCCGCCGAGCACGGGTGCGACGATGAAGACGCGCTCGGCCGGCACTTTCCCGACCGCCACGAGGTAGTCCTTCGCGGCCTGCGCGCGCCGGTTCGCGAGCTCGCGCAGCGCCTCGTCGCTGGCGGGCGCGTTCGCGAGCATCAGCGCCTCCATTTCGGGCGCGGGGAGGTCTTTGGGCAGGAAGAGCACGTTGCGCGGCTTCGGGAACCTCTCCTCGCCGTAAGCGAGCTTCAGCAGCGCAGGGTACTCGGCGGAATCCACCGCGACGTCGCCGCCGGGCGGCGTCCCCTTCGCGGCGAGCTGTTTCGCCTTCTGCGCGCGGACTTTCTCGTCCACGTAGGCCTTTTTCAGCCCGTCGCGATCCGTCGTGGGGTCGATGCGGCCGGCGATGTCCATCTTCAGGCCGGGGCGGTCGTTGAGCGCCTTCGCGAGCGCGTCGAGGCGCTTCTTCGCCTCGGGCGACAGCGTGGCGGTGCCCGGCGGGAACTCGACCCAGGCGAGCTCTTCGCCACCGCCGAACGCCGCCGCGAGGAGCGAGAAGGGGGCCGTGACCGCCTTCGTGATCAGGTTGACGATCACGCGGACGATGATGCCGCCGAGCGAGAACTGCGGATCGTCGAGCGAGCCCGAGATCGGCAGGTTCACGTCGATCACGCCGTTGCGGTCCTTGAGCAGCGACACCGCGAGCAGCACCGGGAGCTTGGTGGCGGTCGGGCTCTCCACGCGCTCGCCGAAGGTGAGCTGGTCGAGGTAGATGCTGTTCTCAGCGGAGAGCTTGCGGTTCTCGACGAGGTATTTCACGTTCACCGAGAGCTTGCCCTTCTCGATGCCGTAGCCGGCGTACTTCACCGAGTAGGGCGTGAGCGGCGGGAGCTCGATGTCCTTCGCGCTCGCCCGAATGTCGAGGAAGAGGTCCTGCGCGAGCGGGTTCACGCGCCCCGCGATCTCGACCGGCGCCAGGTTGTCGACGCGAGCGCGCAACTCGAGCTCGCCTGCCTTGTCCGCCGTCATCTCCGTCACCGTGCCACCGACGCCGGTGAGGTTGGCCGAGTAGTTCGGCTTGACGAAGTAGTCGCTGAAGTTCACGTTGCCGCCGGCGAGCGTGATCCTCCCGACGCGGACCGCCGGGGGCGGGCCGCGGGGCGCGGCGGGGGCTTCCTGCGCCCGATCCGACTTCGCCGCCGGTTCGCGCGCCGCGGGTGCGTCCGCACCGACCGCGTCGAGCGGGCTCGCGGCGGCGGCCGGCGCCGCCGCCGGCACCGCAGGCGCGGCCGGTCCGCCCGGGCGCCGCACGAGGTTCTGGAGGTTGAGCGTTCCGTCGGCGTTGACGATGAGGCGGGAGTAGAAGTCCGACAGCGCGACGTCCGCGACCGACACCTTGAGCGGGTCGAGATCGAACTCGATGCCGCCGACGAAGAGCGTTTTCCACTTGAGGAGGTCCGCGCCGGTGGGCTTGTCGGCGGAAGCGAAGTCGCTCACCCCCGCGTCGCCGCGGTACGCGGCCCGCAGCGCGCCGCCCTCCGGCATCGCGAGGCGCAACGTGCCCTTCGCCGACGCCGTGCCGCCGGCGACCGTGACCGCGACGCGGTCCTCGAGATAGGGCTGGATCGGCGGGAGCGGGATGCCGCGCGCGTCGACGCGCAGCGTCGCCTCGAGCGGCGCGGCGACCACCGGCCCGGCGAGCGCGAGCCTGCCGCTCGGCCCGATGCGCGCATCCAGCGCGAGCGTCTGCTTCGCGCCCTTCGCCGTCGAAAGATTCTCGACTTTCGCCTGCACGGGCCCGATCTGGATCCTCGCCGGCTGCGGCGTCGAGCGGTCCTCGAAGTTGACGACCGCTTTCTCGAGCTGGGCGAGCCGCGCCTCGATGCGCCACGCGGGCCCCTCGGCCGCGGGCCTGCTGCGCTGCGCCGCCTCGGTGTGCTTGAAGAGGCGCTCGACGAGGAGGTTTCCGTCCGCATCCCGCACGACGTTCAGGACGGCCTCGCGGACCGCCGCGCTGCCAAGGACCACGCTCTGCTTGCCGAGGTCGACGGCCCCGTCCTTCACTTCGATCGACGCGATCCGCGCGAGCGGCTCCTTCTCGCCCGGGAAGTGCACCCGCAGGCGCTCGACCTTCGCGTCGAGCCCCGACGCGTGGGCGTCGAACACGCCGTCCCGGAGGGCGACGTCGAAGGTCGTGACAGCTGCGAGGGTGCCGTCCTGGATGTCGAGGTTGACGGCGTCCTCGTAGTACGGATACAGGCTGCCGAGGCGCACCCCGGAGACCTCGACCTTGCCGTCGACGGCGAGCGCGGGCGCGAGCCGCACCGTGCCGGCGTAATCGAGGCGCCCCCTCTCATCCGTGTCGAAGCCCGCCTTCACCGTCGCCGCCGCGTCCGGCGCGTTCGAGAGGGCGTCCACGGCGACGCCGATGTTCTGGAGTACGACGCGGTAGGAGCGCGCCGGGACCTCGTCGGCGATCGCGACCCGGCCGTCCTTCAGCCGGACCTCGCCGACCCGGAAGGTGAATGGCGGGGCGGCCTTCGCGCCGGGGGGCGCCCCGGGCAGGACCGCGAGGAGGTTGACCGTGCCGTCCTTGCGGCGCACGAGGTTCGCCGCCGGCGCGTCGATCGCCACCGATCTCACCGCCGCCTTGCGATCGACGAGGTCGATCGCGTCGAGATCGACCGCGAGGCGCGCAGCCGAAGCGAGCGGCGCTCCGCCCCGGTCCTGGAGCTCGAGCCGCGAGAGCGCCGCCGTGCCGGTGAGCACGAGCCGCTCGAGCCGTTCGCCGCGCGTGGCGAGCGTGAGCCGCAGCCGCGTGTCGAGGACGCCGGAGGGCATGCGGAACCCGAGCGGGACGGGCGAGTAGTCGAGGTATTTCGGGATGTCGAGGCCGTCGAGGTCGAGGTGCAGGGTCGTCTCGTGCGTATCGTGGAAGGGCTTCGCCTCGCCCTTCACGGCGAACGGCGCGCCGTCGATCTTCCCGGCGAGCTCCGGCTGGACGTCGATGGCCACGTGCGCAGGCAGGCTCGAGATGAAGGGCAGGCCGGCGCGCAGGTCCGAGATCTCGTGCCGCTCGTCCGCGGCGCGGTCGTCGAACTCGATGCGCCCGCCGGCCACCCGGACGTTGTAGAGCGCGAACCGCGGCGTCGGGTCGTCGCTGCGCAGCGACGCGATCGCCGTCTCGATGAGATCCTGGAAGTTGTAGGTGCCGTCGGCGTTACGCACGAGCCGGAGGTAGGGCTTCTCCAGGGCGAGCCTGTCGACCACCGGTGCGAAGCGGAAGAGCGACCCGAGCGAGAGGCGCGCGTAGAGCTCGTCGAAGGCCATCGCGGTGGCGCTGCCGTCCCTTTCCTTCACCACGAAGCCGCGGACGGTGACCGAAGGCGCGAACGGGTTGATCGCCACGCGCTCGATGCTCACCGGCCGGTCGAGCGCCGCCGCGAGCACCTCGGCGCCCTTCGAACGCACGAGCGGCGGCGCGACCAGGAAGCCGAGGACGGCGACGACGACGAGGATCCCGGCGAGCCACCAGAGCGCTCTCGCGAAGCGCGCCGGGAGTCGCGCGAGGGTCTTCGGCACCTGCATCGGGGACGGCGGCAGCGGGAAGGGCGTGTGGAACTGCGCTGCGATTATGCGGCGAACGCGGGAGGTGCGTCTACCGCACGGGGCTCCCGCGCCGCGGGCGCCTGCGCTAAGCTCGCCGCGCGGGTGAACCCCATCGGGAGGAGGGCATGTCGCAGATCGCCGAGGGCGCGGTGCTCTGGACGCCGTCGCGCGAGCGGCGCGAGGCCGCCGAGCTCACGCGTTACCTGCGCTGGCTCGCCGCCACGCACGGCATCGAGCGCCACGACTACGAGGCGCTGTGGCGCTGGTCGGTCGAGGACCTCGAGCGGTTCTGGGCGTCCCTGTGGGCCTACTTCGACATCCGCGCCTCGGCGCCCTACGAGCGGGTGCTCTCCTCGCGGGCGATGCTCGGGGCGCCGGGCGTGACGGCGATGCCGAAGTGGTTCGAGGGCGCGCGCCTCAACTACGCCGAGCACGCGTTCCGCACCGCCTCCGCCGGGCACCCGGCGATCGTCTCGCGCTCGGAGATCCGGCCGACGGCCGAGATCTCCTGGGCCGAGTTCGCGCGCGCCGTGGGCGCGCTCGCGGCGTGGCTGCGCGAGGCGGGCGTGCGGCCCGGCGACCGCGTGATCTCCTACATGCCGAACATCCCGGAGACGGTGATCGCGCTCATGGCGTGCGCGAGCCTGGGCGCGATCTGGTCGAGCTGCTCGCCCGACATGGGCAGCGGCGCGGTGCTCGACCGCTTCCGGCAGATCGCGCCGCGCGTGATGTTCGCCGTCGACGGTTACCGCTACGGCGGCCGGGACTTCGACCGCCGCGGCGTCGTCGCCGAGATCGCCGGCGCGTTGCCCACGCTCGAGCGCGTGGTGATGGTGCCCTACCTCGACCGCGGCGCGGGCCCGACGGGGCTTCCCGGCGGCACGACCTGGCGCGAGGCGACCGCGCACGAGGCGCCGCTCGCCTTCGAGCAGGTCGCGTTCGACCACCCGCTCTGGGTCGTCTATTCCTCCGGCACCACCGGGCTCCCGAAGGCGATCGTGCACGGGCACGGCGGCATCCTGCTCGAGCACCTGAAGACCATGCGCCTGCAGCAGGACATGCGCCCGGGCGAGCGGTTCTTCTGGATGTCCTCGACCGGCTGGATCGTGTGGAACGGCCTGGTGAGCGGGCTCCTCGCCGGGTGCACCATCGTCCTCTTCGACGGCAACCCGGCCTTCCCCGACGCGGGCGAGGTCTGGCGCTTCGTCGGCCAGACCGGCGCGCACCACTTCGGCGGCGGGGCGGCGCTCTTCACCGGCGCCATGAAGGCGGGGATCGAGCCCGGGCGCGTCGCGGATCTCTCCGCGCTGCGCGCGATCGTGTCCACCGGCTCGCCGCTCACCGCCGACGCCTACGAGTGGATCTACGCGAAGGTGAAGGGCGACGTCTGGCTCAACTCGATCAGCGGCGGAACCGACGTCTCGACCGCCTTCGTCGGCGGCGCGCCGCTGCTGCCGGTCACGGCGGGCGAGATGCAATGCCGGCAGCTCGGCGTCGCCGCGTGCGCGCTCGACGAAGCCGGCGCGCCGGTCGTCGACGCGGTCGGCGAGCTGGTGATGCCCGAGCCGATGCCGTCGATGCCGGTCTTCTTCTGGAACGACCCGGACGGCCGGCGCTACCGCGAGAGCTACTTCGAGATGTACCCGGGCAAGTGGCGGCACGGCGACTGGATCCGCATCACTTCGCGCGGCACGGCGGTGATCTACGGCCGCTCCGACACGACCATCAACCGCCACGGCATCCGCATGGGCACCGCGGAGATCTACCGCGCGGTGGAGGAGATCCCCGAGGTCCTCGACAGCCTCGTGGTCGACCTCGAGTACCTCGGCCGTCCTTCCTACATGCCGCTCTTCGTCGTGCTGCGCCCGGGGCACACGCTCGACGACGCCCTCGTCGAGCGCATCAGGGCACGCATCCGCGAGCGCGCGTCCGCCCGGCACGTGCCGAACGACGTGATCGCGGTGGCCGAGGTGCCGCGCACCCTCACCGGCAAGAAGATGGAGCTGCCGGTCCGCAAGCTCCTGCTCGGCGCGCCGCGCGAGAAGGTGGCGAGCCCGGACGCGATGCAGAACCCCGCGAGCCTCGACTTCTTCGCCGAGCTCGCGAAGCGCCTCGCCCCCGCGTGACGCGGGTGCGGTAGAGTCACGGCAGGATCAGCGGAGGCAAGCGGCATGGCGGAAGGCGAAGGGACGGCGGGCAAGCGCGTGGACCTCGAGGAGGTCGCACGGCTCGTCGAGGCGCTCGAGCGCGACCTGGAACGGGTCAAGGAGGGGCAGGGCGACGTCGCGACCCTGCGCGGCGAGGTCGAGGCGCTGCGCAGCGTGCTCGAGTCGGCTTCGCCGCACGAGTCCGGGCTCCACGAGCGGCTCGCGCGCGTGCGCACGGCGCTCGAGGACCTGGGCGACGAGATCGCGGTGGACACGATCGGCGTCGGCCAGTACGTCGTGGCGATCGGCCGGATGCTGGGGCTCGGCTGACCGGCCGCTCGCGCGCGGCGCGTCAGTGCAGCCGCGCGGTGCGCCGCGCGCGCGGCGACGCGAGGCGCCGGCGCACCAGCGCCTCGAGCTTCGCGAAGTCCACCGGCTTCGCGAGCACCCGGACGCCGCGCGGCAGGCCGCCGTGCGCCGCGATGCCTGCGGCGTCGAGTGCGGTGACCACGACCGTCTCGAGGTCGCGCAAAGACTCGCTCGCGCGGAGCGCCCGCACCATCCCGAAGCCGTCCATGCCGGGCATGTTGAGGTCGGTGACGAGGAGGTCGGGGCGGCGCCGGCCGGCGCGGATGAGCCCGTCGTAGCCGTTCGTCGCGGTGGCGAGCTCCACCGGCAGCCGCCAGCGTGCGATCCGCGCCGCGAACAGCGCCAGCAGGGTGGGGTCGTCCTCGACGACGAGCAGGCGGAAGCGCCGCTGCCGCCCGGCCGGGCGGCTCCCGTTGGCGCCGCGCGGCCGGCTGCGGGCGAGCCGGTCCACCGACGCGCGCGCGATGCGGCGATGGCCGCCGGGGGTCTTCCACGCGCGCAGCACGCCGCGCTCGGTCCAGAGCTGCACCGTGCGGGGCGCGACGCCGAGCAGGCGGGCGGCCTCGCGGGTGGTGCAGAACTCGGCATGGGGCTTCGGCATCGCGGCCTCCCCGGGGGTTGCCCGCGATGCTTTGCCGGTTTTGCCGGATTGTCAATACCGTGCGGGGCGTCCGCCCGGCGCCGCCGCTCCCTGACGGGGTTCCGACGGCCCCTCGGAACCTAGAGCGCCAGCGCGACGCGCGTCCCCTGGTCGATCGCACGCTTCGCGTCGAGCTCGGCGGCGACATCCGCGCCGCCGACCAGCGTCACCGGGATCCCGGCGGCTTCCAGCGCCGGGACGAGCTCGCGGCGCGGCTCCTGACCGGCGCAGACGACCACGGTGTCCACCTCGAGCACCTGCGGCGCGCCGTCGAGGCGGATGTGCAGGCCCGCATCGTCGATGCGCTCGTATTCCACGCCGGCGAGCATCTTCACCCCGCGTTTCTTGAGGAGCGTGCGGCGGATCCAGCCGGTGGTCTTCGCCAGCCCCTCGCCGACCTTGGCGCGCTTGCGCTGAAGGAGCCAGACCTCGCGCGGCGGCGCGGCCGCGTGCGGGGCCTTGAGCCCGCCCCGCGCCGCGAAGCTCGCGTCGATGCCCCATTCGTCGCGGAACGCCTCGACCGTGTCCTCGCCGGCGTGGGTCAGGAGCTCCGCCACGTCGAAGCCGATCCCGCCCGCGCCGATGATCGCGACGCGCCGGCCCGCCTGCCGGCGGCCCTCGACGATGTCGACATAGCTCGCCACCTTGGGATGGTCGATGCCCGGGATCGCCGGCGTGCGCGGCACGATCCCGGTCGCGAGCATCACCGCGTCGTAGCCGGCGAGGTCGGACGGCGCCGCGCGGCGGTTGAGCTCGAGCCGGACGCCGGTGCGCGCGAGCTGCGCGCGGAAATAGCGCAGAGTCTCGGCGAACTCCTCCTTGCCGGGGATGCGTTTGGCGAGGTTGAACTGGCCGCCGATCTCGCCCGCGGCCTCGAAGAGCGTCACCTCGTGCCCGCGTTCGGCGGCGGTGGTCGCGCACGCGAGCCCCGCGGGCCCGGCACCGACGACCGCGACCTTCTTCTTTCGCGCGGCCGGCCGCAGCTCGAGCTCCGTCTCGCGGCAGGCGTACGGGTTCACGAGGCAGGAGCAGAGCTTGCGGTCGAAGATGTGGTCGAGGCACGCCTGGTTGCACGCGATGCAGGTGTTGATCTCCTCGGCGCGCCCGGCAGCGGCCTTGGCGACGAAGTCCGGGTCGGCGAGGAAGGGGCGCGCCATCGACACCATGTCGGCGTCGCCGCGCGCGAGCACCGCCTCGGCGAACGCCGGGTCGTTGATGCGGTTGGTGGTGACGAGCGGCACCCCGACCTCGCCCTTCATGCGCCGCGTCACCCAGGTGAACGCGCCGCGCGGCACCATCGTCGCGATCGTCGGGATGCGCGCCTCGTGCCAGCCGATGCCGGTGTTGATGAGGCTCGCCCCGGCGGCCTCCACCGCTTTCGCGAGCGCGACGATCTCCTCCCAGGTGCTGCCGCCCTCGACGAGGTCGAGCATCGAAAGCCGGTAGATGACGATGAAGTTCGGGCCGACGCGTTCGCGCGTGCGCCGCACCACTTCGACCGGGAAGCGGATGCGGTTCTCGAACGAGCCACCCCACTCGTCGGTGCGGTGGTTGGTCTGCGGCGCGACGAACTCGTTGATGAGGTAGCCCTCGGAGCCCATGATCTCGACGCCGTCGTAGCCGGCGCGCTGCGCGAGCGCCGCCGCCCGGGCGTAGTCCTCGATCGTCTTGCGGATGCCCCAGCGGGTGAGGGCGCGGGCGCGGAAGGGGCTGATCGGGGACCGGGTCGCCGAGGGCGCGACCGCGAGCGGATGGTAGGCGTAGCGCCCGGTGTGCAGGATCTGCATCGCGATCTTGCCGCCGGCCGCGTGCACCGCGTCGGTGATGATGCGGTGCCTCGCGACCTGCCAGGGGAGGGAGAGCTGCGCGTGCCCGGGCGCGCCGCGGCCGGAGAGGTTGGGCGCGATGCCGCCGGTCACGATCAGCCCGACGCCGCCGCGCGCGCGCGCCGCGTAGAAGGCCGCCATGCGCTCGAACCCGTCGGGCGCCTCCTCGAGGCCGGTGTGCATCGAGCCCATGAGCACGCGGTTGGCGAGCGTGGTGAAGCCGAGGTCGAGGGGCGCGAGCAGATGCGGATAGGCGGACATGACGGGTGTTGCCTCGAGGGTTGCGAGGCCGCGAGGGTAGCGCATCGGCGCCGCGCGCGAGCGGGCGCCCTGCGCGGACGGCGGCCCGGGCGCCGCGCGAATCGTGGCAAGATTTCGCGCATGAGCCCGCGCAGAGACGCAACCGGCGGCCGCAGGCGCTTCGCCCCGCGGGTCGTGCCGGCGGGCGATTCGGCGCTGATGCTCGAGCTCGCGGAGGACCTCGACCTCGACGCGAACGCCACCGCCCGTCATGTGGCCGAGGAGGTGCGCGCCGCGGGGCTGGAGGGCATCACGGACGTCGTCGCTGCGATCGTCACCGTCACCGTCCACTTCCAGGCGGCGAGCGCCGCGCAGGCGGCGGCGCGGCGCGAGGCGGTCGGCCACCTGCTGCTCGCGGCCCTCGCCCGCACGGGCGGCGCCGAGGACGAGCGCGAGCGCGCGCCGGTCGAGATCCCGGTGTGCTACGAGAGCCGTTTCGCGCCCGACCTCGCGGAGGTTGCCGCCGCGACCGGCCTCACCGCCGAGGAGGTCGTGCGGCTGCACGCCGCCTCGGCGCACCGGGTACTGATGATCGGCTTCGTCCCGGGGTTTCCCTACATCGGCGGGCTCGACGCGCGGCTCGCGGTGCCGCGCCGCGCGAGTCCGCGGCCGCGGCTGGAGGCCGGCGCGGTGGCGATCGCGAACGGGCAGACCGCCGTCTATCCGTTCCCCACTCCGGGCGGCTGGAACGTCATCGGGCGCACCCCGCTCCGGCTCTTCGACCCCGACCGCGATCCCGCGAGCCTGCTCGCCGCGGGCGACCCGGTCCGGTTCCGGCCGATCCCGGCGGCGGAATTCGAACGGCTCGCGTCGGGCCGCCCCGCGCGATGACGCTGCGCGTCCTGCGCGCGGGCCTGCTCGCGACGGTGCAGGATCTCGGCCGCGCGGGGCTGCAGCATCTCGCCATCGCTCCGGGCGGGGCGATGGACGCCGTCTCGCATCGCATCGCCAACGCCCTGGTCGGCAACTTCCGTGACGCCGCGACCCTCGAGATCGCGCTCGTCGGGCCCGAGCTCGCCTTCGAGCGGGATGCGCTGGTCGCGCTGCACGGAGCACGCTTCGAGCCGCTGCTCGACGGCGCGCCGATGCCGGTCGCGCGGCCGGTGCTGGTGCGCGCGGGCGCGCGCCTCGCGGTCGGGCGCGCGGTCGAGGGCGCGTTCGGCTACCTCGCAGTCGCGGGCGGCATCGAGGTGGCGCCGGTCCTCGGCTCGCGCAGCACCTACCTGCCCGGCGCCTTCGGCGGCCTCGGCGGGCGCGCCCTGCAGGCCGGCGCGGTGCTGCCGCTCGCGCCGGACGTGGCGGAGGTCTCGGCCTGGCGCTTCGAGCGGCTCGCGCGCGGTGGGCGGACGACGGCGGTGGCGGGCACCACCGCGACGAGCGTGCGCTGGTCGGCGCCGATGCTCACGCTCCCTGCCACCGACCCGCTCGTGATCCGCGTCGTGGACGGGGTGCACGCGGAGCTGTTCGACGAGCCCTCGCGCGCCGCGTTCCTGCGCGAGCGCTGGCGCGTCGCCGCCGATTCGAACCGCATGGGGTATCGTCTCGCGGGGCCGAAGCTCGCGGCCGCGGTGTCGCGCGACATCCAGTCGCAGGGCGTGTGCCTGGGCACGGTGCAGGTGCCCGCGGGCGGGCAGCCGATCGTGCTGATGGCGGACCGGCAGACGACCGGCGGTTACCCGCGCATCGCCGAAGCGATCTCGGCCGATGCGCCGCGGCTCGCGCAGGCGGCGCCCGGGACGGCGACCGTGCGCTTCGAGCGGGCGACGCTCGAAGCGGCCGATGCCGCGCGCGGCGAGCTCGCGCGGCGCGTGAGCGAGCTCGTCGAGAGGTTGCGCTGGGAGTTCGGCGATGAAGTCCATTGACTTGAACTGCGACATGGGCGAGAGCTTCGGCGCCTGGAAGATGGGCGACGACGCGGCGATCATGCCGTTCATCACCTCGGCGAACGTCGCCGCGGGGTTCCACGCCGGCGACCCGGCGACGATCCGCGAAACCGTGCGGCTCGCGGTCGCGAACGGCGTCGCCGTGGGCGCGCATCCCTCCCTTCCGGATCTCGCGGGCTTCGGCCGGCGCGCGATGAAGGTGAGCCCGCGCGAGGTGTACGACCTCGTGCTCTACCAGGCGGGCGCGGTGGAGGCGTTCGCGCGCGCGGCCGGCGCCCGGCTGCACCACGTCAAGGCGCACGGCGCGCTCTACAACATGGCGGCGAAGGACGCGGCGCTCGCCGACGCCATCGCGGGCGCGGTGAAGGATCTCGGCGCCGGCGTGCTCCTCTACGGCCTCGCCGGGAGCGCGATGATGGCGGCGGCCGCCCGGCACGGCGTGCGCGCGGTCGGCGAGGTCTTCGCCGATCGGTCCTATCAGCCCGACGGGACGCTCACGCCGCGCGGCGAGCCCGGGGCGATGATCACCGACGCGGATGCCGCGGTGGCGCAGGTCCTGATGATGGTCGAGCAGGGCAAGGTGCGCTCGCTCTCCGGCGCCGAGGTGCCGGTCGCCGCCGGGACGCTCTGCCTGCACGGCGACCAGCCGGGCGCCGTGGCCTTCGCGCGCGCGCTGCGCGCGGCCTTCGCGAGCCGCGGCATCGCCGTGGCCGCGCCCGCGTGAGGCGCCGCGGGGCCTGACAGCCGGGCCGTTTTCGCGCATAGTTGCGCCTTGCCCGGCGGCGCCGGCCGCGAGGCGGCGCGACCGTCCCGCGG
>JAOAEA010000036.1 GCA_026417035.1 Burkholderiales bacterium | reverse complement strand
GTGCTGGCCTGCGGCCGCTTCGCGGCACGCGGGTCGGTGCGCACCGGCCGAGCGGCCGCCCGCGGCCGATTCCTGCACAATGGCGCCTTCGGGTCACACGGCCACCCCCATGCGCGTCGCCACGCCCGACCAGGAACCGCGCCTTGCGCGAGCGGTGCGCGCCGTGCTCGTGATCGACCTCGTCGAGTCGGTGCGGCTCTACGAGGCCGACCAGGAAGACACGGCGCGGCGCTGGCGCCGGCTCGTGGATCGCGTCGAGCGCGACGTCCTGCCCTCGCGAGGCGGCCGGCTCGTGAAGAGCCTCGGCGACGGGCTGATGCTCGAGTTCGCGCACGCGCAGCCCGCCGTGAGCGCGGCGTTCGCGATCCAGCACGCGTGCGGCGGCCTGAACGAGGGCGTGCCCCCGGAGCGGCGCATGCTGCTGCGCGCGGGCGTGCACGCCGGCGAGCTCATCGCCGACGACCTCGACGTGTACGGTCACAGCGTGAACCTCGCGGCGCGGCTCACGACGCTCGCCGGCCCCGGCGAGATCGTCGTCTCCGCGGAGGTGCGCGACGGGCTGACGCCGATCCTCGACGCCGACATCGAGGACCTCGGCGAGTGCTATCTCAAGCACGTGCAGCAGCCGGTGCGGGCCTACCGCGTGGGGCCGCCGGGCGAGCAGCCGATCATCGAGCCGGGCGGCGCGACCGCGGCCGAGCTGCGTCCGACGATCGCGGTGGTGCCGCTCACCGCGCGCAGCGTCGAGCCGGAGCACCGGCTCCTCGGCGAGGTCCTCGCCGACGAGATCATCTCGGCGCTCTCGCGCGCCGCGGAGCTCAACGTGATCTCCCGGCTCTCGACGACGGCGTTCCGCGACCGCGAGGCGCCGCCGGCGGAGGTCGCCGCGCACCTCGGCGCGAACTACATCCTCTCGGGGAGCTATCGCACCGCCGGCGACCAGTGCGTCGTCGTCGCGGAGCTCGCCGACGCGGCCAACGGCCGGGTGCTCTGGGGCCACAGCCTCAAGGGGAGCGTGCGCGGGATCGTCGCCGGCGAGGACCGGCTGATCGACCAGATCGTCTCCCAGTGCGGCACGGCCGTGGTCGCCCGCGAGGTGAGCCGCGCGCTCTCCCTGCCGCTGCCGACGCTGGAGAGCTACACCCTGCTCATCGGCGCGGTCACCGCCATGCACCGCCTGTCGCTGCGCGAGTTCGAGCGCGCGCGCGGCATGCTCGAGACGCTCGTCGACCGCGCGCGCCGCCAGCCGGTGCCGCACGCGTGGCTCGCGAAGTGGCACGTGCTGCGCGTGCAGCAGGGGTGGACGGACGATCCGGCGCGCGAGGCGCAGCGCGCGCTCGACTGCACGCGCCGCGCGCTCGACGCCGATCCCGAGCATCCCCTCGCGCTCACGATCGACGGCATGGTGCACACGCACCTCGTGAAGCGCCACGACCTCGCGGCCGAGCGCTACGACCAGGCGCTGCGCGCCAATCCGAACGAGTCGCTCGCGTGGCTCCTGAAGGGCATCCTGCACGCCTTCCGCGGCGAGGGCCGGGCCGCGGTGCAGGGCACCGAGCGGGCGCTGCGGCTCTCGCCGCTCGACCCGCTGCGTTACTTCTACGACTCGCTCGCGGCGACCGCGGCGCTCTCGGCGGAGCGCTGGGAGCGCGCCATCGCGCTCGCGCAGCGCTCGCTGCGGCACAACCGCACGCACACCTCCACGCTGCGCGCGATGGCGATCGCGCAGGTGCGCGCCGGGCGCCTCGACGACGCGCGCGCGACCGTCGCCGAGCTGATGCGGCTCGAGCCGTCGCTCACCGTGACTCGGTACCGCGAGCGCAACCCGAGCGCGGGCTACGAGACCGGGAAGCTCTGGGCCGAAGCCCTGCGGCAGGCCGGGGTGCCCGAGTAGGCCGGGACGCGCTGCTTCGCGTCTTCGCGCCTTCGCGGTGAACCTTTTCAGGAGGACGCCATGAGTCTCGAAGCGGGAGCGGCGGGCGCCGCGGGCGCACCAGGCGCGGCGGGATCGGCGGGAGCGGCGGGAGCGGCAGGCGCGGCGGGCGCAGCGGGCGCAGCGGGCGCCGGTGGCACGGGCTCGGTGCTGGTGAGCGACGCGCTCGTCACCAACCGCGAGGGGATCGTCGGCACCTGGCAGGGAAAGACGCTCGCGCCGAAGTGGCCGGCGAACCTCGACGGCGTCGCAGCGCTGGAGAAGTGGGAGCCGTGGGTGCGCGCCGCGACGATCGACGTCGATCTCCTCGCCGCGCTGCGCTTCGCCGTGCAGGCGGCCGCGTCCGGCGGCGCGGGCGCGTCGCGCGGTTCGGCGCACCTCGCGCACGTGCAGCCCGGCGCGTCCGCCACGGCGGTCGCGCCGACCGCGATCGTGAGCATCGTCCAGCCGCCGCAGCAGACCTTCGAGGACCAGCTGCACTTCCTCGACGACTACGCGGACCTGCGCGAGGACCGGGCCGTCGAGATCGTCGCGCAGCTCGCGCCGCCCGTCGGGTTCTGGGGCGCGATCGTGAACCTGCA
Organism: Burkholderiales bacterium; assembly: GCA_026417035.1. GTDB lineage: Bacteria > Pseudomonadota > Gammaproteobacteria > Burkholderiales > SG8-39 > JAOAEA01. The sequence goes on along the minus strand of JAOAEA010000036.1, from coordinate 36,566 downwards.
CCCGACGCGCACGCGCTGGACGAACGAGCTCATCGACACCCTCCTCCGTTTCGCGACCTCGGTCGAGATGCGCTTCAAGCACGCGCTCGACTGTCCGCGGCCGCTCGCCTACTCGCCGCAGGTGCAGCCGATGATCCTCACGCCCGGCCACGGGAGCCTGCCGAGCGGCCATGCGACCGAGGCGTTCGCGGTCGCGCGCGTGCTCGAGGCGCTCCTGCCGGGCGGCGCGGCGTTCCGGGACCAGCTGCAGCGCCAGGCGGCGCGCGTCGCGATCAACCGCACCGTCGCGGGCGTGCACTTCCCGATCGACAGCGCCGCCGGCCGGCTCCTCGGCGACACGCTCGCCGGCTACTTCCTCGCCCGCTGCGGGGTGCGGGACGCCGCGGGCAATCCGCTCGCGTTCGAAGCCCGCTCGTTCGACGGGACGAAGTACCCCGCCCCGGGCGGCCCGGACTTCGACTGGCGCGAGCCGCTCGACAACGCGGCGGACCACCACAACCTGCAGACCGGCACCGCGCGCGTCGAGGCCGCGCCGCTCCTCGCCTGGCTGTGGGGCATGGCCGCGAAGGAGTGGCAGTGAGCGCGGCGGGCTAGGCCCACGGGAAGCGCGTCATGGGTGCCGAAGACGCCGCCCGCTACGTCGATCCCTATTTCGCGTGGCTCGCGGCGACCGATTTCGCCGGCCTCGCCGCCGCGAAGCGCAGGGGCGCGCGCTTCCCGGTGCTCGTCGAGCTGCAGGGCACGACCGCGGCCGAATTCGCGCGCGCAGCCGGTGCGCTCGCCCGCGCGGCGCCCGAGTCGCTGCACGTGGACGCCCCGGCCGACGTGCGCGCGAAGATCGTGGACGCCCTGCGGGTGCCGGCGCTCTACCTCGAGGCGCCGCGCGGGCTCGAGGCGACGACGTTCTGCTCCGCGTCGGTCTCCGCGGACTTCTTCGAGAGCGGGATCTTCGCGCTCGCGAACCAGGTGCTCGGAAAGGCGATCGCGCACGCCGAGCTCTCGCTGCCGCTCGTCACCGCGGCCGAGACCGGGTTCGCGCCGTTCCGTCCGGCCGCCTTCTCCGGGGCGAAGGCGCCGCCGGTCGTCGTGGGCGTCGTCGACGACCGGATCCCGTTCGCGCACGAGCGCTTCCGCGAGGCCGGCGCGGCGACGACGCGCATCGACTGGTTCTGGGAGCAGCCCGATCCGTATCCGCGCGGGGGCGCGAGCTTCGTCGCGCCGCCCGGGCGCGAGTTCGACAAGTCGGACATCGACGCCCTGCTCGCCCAGGCGCGGCACGCGGGCAACGTGGACGAGGACGAGCTCTACGCGCGGGCCGACTTTCCCCGCCCCGCGTGGCACCGGCTGCGGCGGCGCTCGCACGGGGCGCACGTCGCGGACCTCGCCTGCGGCGCCGACCCCGCCGCCGCCGCGGGGGCGCCGCGCATCGTCGCCGTGCAGCTCCCGCCGAGCGTCGTGCGCGACACCTCGGGCTACCACCTCACTGCGCCGGTCCTCGACGCGGTCCACTACATCCTCCATCGCGCCGACCGGATCGCCGACACCGCGGGCGCGTCGCGGCCGCCGCCGGTGGTGGTCAGCCTGAGCTGGGGCGACAACCGCGGCCCGCACGACGGCAGCGGCTACCTCGCGCGCGCGATCGACCAGATCGTCGCCGCGCGCCGGCAGCACGCGCCGATGTCGGTCGTGATCGCTGCCGGCAACGCGCACCTCTCGCGCTGCCACGCGTCCCTCGCCGTAACGCAGCGGGCACAGCGGACGCTCGCCTGGCGCATCCCGCCCGACAACGCCACGGCGAGCATCCTCGAGCTGTGGACGGACGATACCGGCCCGCTGCCCGAGATCGAGGTCGTTCCGCCCGCGGGCACGGCGAGCGGCTGGGTCGAGCCCGGCCGCGCGTGGCCCGGCGCCGCACTCTGGATCGATTACCGGCCGACGCCGTATCTCACCAGCGGGGGCCGCCGCGGCTGCGTCGTCATCGTCGCGCCAACGGCCGACACCGAAGGCGGTGCGGCGCTCGCCACCTGCGGCACCTGGCAGGTGAACCTCAGGCTTCCCGCCGGGGCCGTTGGTGGCACGGCCCGCGTCGAGGCGTGGATCCAGCGCAACGACAACGTGATCGGCTACGCCCGGCGCTCGCGGCAGTCGCGCTTCGAGGATGCCGCCTACGAGCGCTTCGATCCCGGCGGGCGGCCCGTCGAGGCCGACAACGCGAGCGTCGTGCGGCGCGCCGGGATGACGAACGGCATCGCGACGGGCGCGGAGCCCGTCGTCATCGGCGGCTACCGGGTCGCGGACGGGGCCATCGCGCCCTACTCGGCTGGCGGACAGGTCGCGGACGCGACCGCGCTCGCGATCCGCGGGCCGGACGCGCTCGCGCCGAGCGACGACTACGCGGCGGCGCGCGGCGTGCTCGCCGCGGGCTCGCGCAGCGGGGCATCCGTGGCGATGAACGGCACGAGCGTCGCCGCACCGCAGGTCGCGCGCTGGCTCGCCGGCGAGATGGCGCGCGACCCCAGCTTCCAGGGAACGCGCGCCGACGTCGCGAGCCGCGCGCAGGGCGAGGAAGCCGCGCAGGCCGGACGCACGCGGCCGCTCCCGCCGCGCGAGCGGCGCGGCGGCGGGCGGCTCCGTCTCGCGAAGACGAACCGGCTGCGCTGACCGGGGCTCACGGCGCGACCCGGCAGCCCGCGACGACCGGGGGCAGCGCGGGCACGTCCATCGCGTCGGGCGCCGAGAGTGTCTCGAGGAAAGCGACGAGGTCGGCGATCTCCCCGGGCGTGAGCCCGAGCGGCCGCAGGAGCTGCTCGCCGTGCGAGTGGATGCGCTCGGTGTCGATCTCGGAGTAGTGGCGTACCACGTCGGCGAGCGTCGCGAGGCTCCCGTTGTGCATGTACGGCGCGGTGAGCGCCACGTTGCGCAGGCTCGGCGTCTTGAAGCGCCCGAAGTCGCGCTGCGTCGAGTGGAGGTGCCGCGTCTTCGTGGCCGCGGCGCCGCTCGCGTCGTCGTTCCAGCGCCCGAGGAGGTTGTAGGGATCGGCCATGAGGCGCTTGACGCCGTCGTAGCGGCCGCCGTCCACCTTCCCCGGCGCGGCGAAGAACGGCACCCCGACGTCGTGGAACTCGCCATTGGTGAAGTCGGGCCCGAAGTGGCACACGGCGCAGTTGCCCCGGCCGACGAAGAGGCGCAGGCCGCGCTTGGCTGCCTCGGGGTAGCGCGCCATCCCGGCCGCGTCGCGCTTCGCGAGCGCGTCACGGAATTCGTCGAAGGCGGTGCGTCCCGACGCGAGCGTCGCGAGGAAGGCGCCGAGCGCCTTCGCCGCGTTCACCATCGCCGCCTCGTCGCTCGCGGCCGCGCCGAAGGCGGCCTCGTGCAGACAGGCCGCGGCCGCATCCTCGCGCAGGAGCGCGGCGACCCGCGGGGGGCTGGAGGCGAGCTCGCGCGCATCGAGGATCGGCCGGAGGCTGAACGACCAGGCGCTGTCCGAGCCGCCGTCCCAACCGAACCAGCGGCCGCGGCCGGCGTCGAGCACCGTGGGCACGTTGCGCGCGAGCGGCTCGCGGCCATGCGCGCGGGGGCGGCCGTCGGTCCAGGCGCGCGCCGGGACGTGGCAGGACGCGCACGCCATCGTGCCGTCGCCCGACAGCCGCGAGTCGAAGAAGAGCTTCTGCCCCAGCGCGATCGCGGCGGGGTTGCCCCAGGCGCGGTTCGACCGGTCGGGGAGCACCGGCTGCGGCCAGGGGCCGTGGCGCTGGATGGCCTGCACCTCGCGCGGGTCGAACACCACCGGCTCCGCGGCGCTCGCCGGGCAGGCCGCGAGCAGAGCGAAAACGAGCGCCGCGCGCCTCACTCGACGGCGACGTCCTGCGCGAGGCGCTCGCGGGCGCTGCCGGCCTCCACGTCGAAGAGGAAGCGCCAGCGGCCGGGCATGTGGAACATCAGGCCCTCGGCGAGGTACCGGCCTTCACCCTTCGCCGCCACCCGGGCCCTGTAGTTCATGCCGTGGCGGTGCTCGGGCATCTCGGCGTCCACGCCGAGCGCGGTCACGGCCGGGCGGCCCGCCTTCGGACACACGACGGCCTCGACGGCGAAGTGCCGGCCGACCTCGATCTTCGCGGGCACCGCCCGCCATGCGAGCACGTAGCCCACGCCGGCGATGCCGTTCCGCGACGGGAAATCGGCGGGGATCTCGCACGCGCGCGCCGGCAGCGCGAGCGCGAGGAGCGCCACAGCGGCGGCGCGCCGGCCGAAGTCCCGCGACGCGCCGCTTCGCGGGAGATCGCCACGCCCGTGCCGCGGCTCGGGATGTCGGGGCGAGGGCGTCATGGCGAGGACGCAGCGGCCACGGCGCGCACGTTCACCGCTTGCCTGCCCAGGCGGCGCCGAACAGCGCCTCGCCGTTCTTCCACGCGATTCTCTCCGCGACGTCGGGCGGCAGGTCGGCGAGCCACTCGCGCGACCAGCGCGCGTGCTCGGGGACGAAGTGCCAGCGCTCGGGAACGTAGGTGTCGGTGCCGACCATGAAACGGTCGGGGAACTCGATGAAGAGCGCGCGCCATTCGGGCGCGGGCTTCCCGCCCGAGGCGTGGTCGGTGCGGAAGGCGAGGTCGGCGACGAGCGTCGGATAGCGCGCGAGCATCTCGCGCACCTTCTCCGGCCGCTCGAAGCCGGCGTGCGCCCACAGGATGCGCGCCTCGCGCCACTGCGCGTAGAGCCGCTCGACCGCGTCGGCGTCGGAATGCGCGTGCAGCATGAGGCCGTGCTTCCGGGCGAGCTCCACCATGCGGCGCGGCACCGGGAGGTCGGCATCCGCCCCGTAGAGGTGGAACTCGCCGATGGCGACGTACCGGTATTTCGCGAGCCGCTCCTCGACGTAGGCGACGATCCCCGGGTCGCGCGTCCAGCCCGCCGTGTCCGCGCGCGTCCGGTAGGGCCGCAGCTCCGGGATGACGATGTCGGGCGCCTCGGCGAGGAGCTTCTGCGTGCCATCGTCGTTGGAGCTCGACACGAGCGCCCGCTTCACGCCCGCCTGCCTCAGGAGCGCGGCCGCCGCCTTCGGCGGAAGGCTCTCGACGGCGTCGTGGCTGTAATGGACGTGCGCGTCGAAGATCGGGAGCTCGGCCGCGGACGCCGGGACGATCCAGGCCGCCGCCGCGAGCGCGGCCGCGCCGACGAGATCGCGCATGCTCCCCTCCTTCCTCTCCCGGGCCGCGCCCGTCAGTCCTTCACGGCGCGCTGGATCGCCATCGCGAGCAGGCGCCCGATGCAGGTGTAGCCCCAGTCGTTCAAGTGCAGCCCGTCGCGGCCGATGAACTGGGCGTAGGGCATGCGCTGGGTCTCGAACCAGTAGCGCATGATCTCGTAGCGCTGGAACACGCCGACCTCCTTCTCCCGCGCGACTGCCGCCATGGCCCCGAGGTAGTCCTGCTCGTTCTCCAGCGCGTTGAAGGCGGGCGCGAACTGCGGCGTCATCAGCACCACTTCGATGCCCTTCGCCCGCAGGCGGTCGATGCCGCCCGCGAGCAGCCGGCGGAACTCGCCCACGTTCTGAGCCCGCAGCGCCGCGTTGGTTCCCAGCTGCCAGACGACGAGGTCGGGCGTCTCGGCGAAGACGTCGCGCTCGAGGCGCTCCAGCATCTGGCTCACGTCCTCGCCGCCGATGCCCTTGTTGTACACGGTGACCTTCACGCCCGGGTAGGCCTTCTGCAGCACCCGCAGGAGCTCGGCGGGGTAGGAGCGCGCCGGCGAGGACGCGCCGTAGCCCTGCGTGGAGGACGAGCCGAGCGCGACGATCTCGAGCTCTTTCTTTGCGATCGCCGCGCGCGTCTTGGGGAGTCTGACGCCGAGGTCGAGGTGCTCGGGCTTCGCCGCGCACTGCTCCTGCGCAGGCGCCGGCGCGCCGAGGGCGACGAGTGCCGCCGCGGCGAATGTCACGAGAAGATTCTTCACGTCCGCCCCCCTCCTCTCCCGCGGGCCGTCACGCGGCCTGCTGCCTCTTGTACCAGCTCGCCACATAGGCGGCCCCGACCTGCAGCGCGATCCCGACCGCGCTCACCGCGAACTCGAGCGCGAGGCCGCCGCCCGCCGCGTCGAGCACGACGAACGCCGTGAACGACAGGAACGTCCCGAGGCAGAAGACGAGCAGCGAATTCTCCCCGCAGCGGCGCACCGGCTCGGCCGCGCGACTGCGCAGGAACGCCGCGTCCTCGCGGATCGCGAGCTGCACCAGGTACGCGAGCGCGAGGAAGTGCACGAGCCGCAGGGGGTCGAGCGTCGTCTTGTCGATCGGGTACAGGAGCCGCCCGAGCCAGTCGGGCACGATCCCGCCCAGCGCGTTCACCTCCCACGAGAGCGCGACCAGCCCCGCGAACAGGAGATACGCGACCGCGGCCGGCGCGAGCGCTCGTGCGTAGGGCCGGAGGCGCTCGCCGACATGCCCGTCCACGGCGAACGCCGCGCCGAGGTAGAAGAGGAGCTGCCAGGTGAACGGGTCGAAGGTCCAGACGCTGCCCGCCGGGTAGCCGGGCAGGTTCCAGCCGAGCCCGCGCGCGAGGCCGTAGAGGATCGCGGACGCGAGCACCGCCCGCCAGGGGGCGCGCAGGAGAAGGGGCAGCAGGAAGGCGAAGCTCGCCAGCACCACGATGTAGAGCGGCAGGATGTCGAGGTTGGTCGGCCGGTAGGCGAGCAGCGCCGTGGCGACCATCGCGCGCAGCGGCTCCTCGGCGAGGCCGAGGAGGTTCATCTCCTCCATGAACACCTGCCGGTCGGTGCGCAGCGAGACCCACGCGATCTGCGCGGTGAACGCGACGAACAGCATGATGTGCGCGACGTAGAGCTGCCAGACGCGGCGGAGCACGCGCGCGCCCGCCACCACCGCCCCTTTCCGCGCGAGCACCCCGGCGTAGGCGACCGCCGCGGTGTAGCCCGACACGAACACGAAGATCTCGGCGGCGTCGCTGAACCCGTAGTTGCGCACCGTCAGCCAGGAGAACGTGTTGTCGGGGATGTGGTCGAGGAAGATGAACCACAGGGCGAGGCCGCGGAAGAAGTCGAGCCGCAGGTCGCGCCCCCGCTTCGCCGGCGCGCCCGCGGCCGCGCCGACGGCGGGTGCGGAGGGCACGGCAGCAGCGTCGGTCACCGCGGCCATCGCACCCTCACGCCCGCGCGACGTCGACCAGGCAGTCGTAGAACGTCGCCGCCCCGCCCATGTCGGCGAGCGCCTGCGAGGTGACCTCGTTCGCGTTGCGGCCGTCCGGCGAGAGCTTCTTCCACCACACCGACGGCGCGACGACCACCTGCGGCCGCGTCCTCGGGCCGACGCGCGCGCGGGCGCGGAACTCGCCGCGGTCGTTGAAGACCCGCACCAGGTCGCCGTCGGCGATGCCGCGCGGCCGCGCATCCTCGGGGTGGATGTCCAGATGCGGCTCGCCCTCGTCCTGCAACGCGAAGCCGAGGTTCGCGAAGCTCGAGTTGAGGAAGTGCCGCGCCGGCGGGCTGAGAAACGCCAGCGGATAGCGCTCGCGGAGCGGCGACGGGGTCGAGGGCGACTCGCGTGGCGGCGTGTAAGCGGGCAGCGGGTCGTAGCCCATCTCGCGCGCGGTCTCGCTATGGAACTCGCACTTCCCCGAGGGCGTCGGGAAGCCGCCCTCGGCGAAGGGCGCGAAGCGCTCGGGCACCGCGAGCCGCATCCAGCCGCGGCCTTTCAGCGTCTCCCAGTCGATCCCCCGCATCCGCGGATGGTCGGATGCGAGCGCCTGGCGGCAGAGGTCCTCGTCGGAGTCGCGAAAGCACGGCTCGTCGAAGCCGAGCCGCGCGGCGAGGAGGCGGAACACCTCCGAGTTCGGCTTCGCCTCGCCGAGGGGCGCGATCGCCGGCGCGTTGGCGAGCACGTAGAGGTGGCCGTAGGACTTGTGCACGTCCCAGTGCTCGAGGCTCGTCGTCGCCGGCAGCACGATGTCGGCGTAGTCGGCGGTGTCGGTGAGGAAGAGGTCGTGCACGACGGTGAAGAGATCTTCGCGCGCGAAGCCCGCGATCACCTTGCGCGAGTCGGGGCACACCGCGACCGGGTTGTTGTTGTACACGTAGATCGCCTTCACCGGCGGGCGCGCGGCGGTGAGCGCCTCGCCGAGCGCCGACTGGTTGATGGTGCGCGGGCGCCCCCGGACGAGGTCCGGGCGCTCGAGCGTGCCGTGGTCGAGCGCATACCAGTCGCCGGTGGAGAGCGCCACGCCGCCCGCCGCATCGCGCCAGGCGCCGACGAGCGCCGGCAGGCACGCGATGGTGCGCACCGCCATGCCCCCGCCCGCGTGCCGCTGCATCCCGTAGTTGAGCCGGATCGCCGCGGGCTTCGTCGTCGCGTACTCGCGCGCGAGCCGCACGACGGTCTCGGCGCCGAGCCCGCAGATCGCTGCGACCTCGCCGGGCGGATACGCGCGCACCCGCTCCGCGAGGGCGTCGAAGCCGAGCGTGTGGCGGGTCACGTAGTCGGCGTCGATGAGGTTCTCGCCGATGATCACGTGCATCATGCCGAGCGCCAGGGCGGCGTCGGTGCCGGGCAGCGGCGCGACGTGCTCGCTCGCCTTCTCGGCCGAGAGCGTGCGGTAGGGGTCGATGACGACGACGCGCCCGCCGCGGCGCTTCGCCTCGGCCACGCGCGACCAGAAGTGCAGGTTCGAGACGATCGGGTTGGAGCCCCAGACGATGACGAGGCGCGAATCGGCGCAACGCTCGGGATCCATGCCGACGGTCGCGCCCAGCGTGATCCTGAGGCCGACCTTGCCGGCGCTCGAACAGAGGGTGCGGTCGAGCAGCGACGCGCCGAGGCGGTGGAAGAAGCGCCGGTCCATCGATGCGTATTGCACGAGCCCCATCGTGCCGGCGTAGCTGCAGGGCAGGATCTGCTGCGGGTCCTCGACGGCGATCTCGGCGAAGCGCGCGGCGATCTCGGCGAGCGCCTCGTCCCACGAGATCCTCGCGAAGCGCCCCTCGCCCTTGCGGCCCACGCGCCGCAGCGGGTGCAGAACCCGGTCGGGGTGGTAGGTCCGTTCGAGGTAGCGCGACACCTTGGTGCACAGGGTGCCGGCGGTGAAGGGCATGTCGCCGCCGCGCACCGCGACGGCGCGGCCGTTCTCCACGGCGATCTCCATCGCGCACGTGTCGGGACAGTCGTGCGGGCACGCGGCCTTCACGATGCGGCGGGTGGTGGCGCGCAGCTCGTCGGTGCCCATCGGGATCCTCGAACGGGGGCTCGGCCCGCGATTCTAGCCCGGCTCGCGCGCCGCGAGCCGCCGGTACACGGGCGTGAGCAGCCCCGGGAGCATGTACATGGGCAGCTGGCCCATCGCGAAGAACACGATCACCTCGAAGGCCGCGTCGCGGCCGAGCGCCACCATCACCAGCCCCATGTTGCAGTTGCCCGTCATGAGCCCCATGGTGAGCGCGGCGCGCATGCCGAGCCGCGCCCAGACGGCCGTGCCGAGCGCCTGCAGCGCGAGGTTCGCGGCGAACGCGGCGGCCGTGGCGAGCGCGACGTAGCCGGGGCGCTCGAACGCGAACGCCGTGACCCCGTCCATGATCGCCACCGCGAAGATCACGAGGTTGATCACCGAGAGCGCGTCGAGCGCGCGGGCGTGGCGCGCGATGGCGTGCCTCGGCACGATGCGCCGCACGGCGAGCGCGGCCGCGAACGCCGCGCCGACCATGGTCGCGAGGCGCAGCATGAAGGTGGCGAGGTCGAGCTCGAGCGCGATGCCGAGGAGCGCGAGCGCGAGCACCGGCAGGGTGAACGGCAGCGCGGCGGTGGCGACCACGATCACGACCACGGCGAGCGCGGCGTCGAGGCCGAGGAGCAGCGCGATCGCCGCGCTCGAGACGATGGGGGAGGCCGCCGCCATCAGCACCAGCGCGTGATAGAGCGGCTGCGGCAGCGGCAGCGGCGCGAGCGCCGCCCAGACGAGCACCGGCGACGCGACCAGGAGCCAGAGGACCGTCGCCGCGACGAAGAGCGGCCGCCGCGCGTAGGCGCTCATCGCGCCCCAGTCGAGCCGGGTGAGCGCGATCGTGAGCGGGACGAGCAGCGCCGGGACGAGCAGCGGCCGCGCCAGGTGCGCGAGCGGCGGCGCGGCGAGCCCGAGGAGCACGCCCGCGGCGAGGAAGCGCGTCGCGTGGCGGCCGATGAAGTCGAGGGCCGGACCGATCAAGGCGGGAACCGCAACAGCGCCACGGGCGCGAAGGCGCGCGGAAGAAGCCGTTGCAGCAGGGTCAGTGCCCGATCGGTCGGAGCCCGCCGCCAGGATGGCTCGCGCCGCGGCCCCCCGCGCAGAGAAGCGAACGCCATTTCTCGCGCGCCTTTGCGTGCCTCGCGCTTGCGCGGTTCCGCCTCAGCGGAACTTCCCCCCGCCCCACGCCACCCGCATGAATTGGCACGCGCGGTAGATGGCGTGGTGCGCGGCGGCGATCACGGCGCCCATGGTGATGAAGCCGTGGATCTGCCCTTCGAAGCACTCGTACACCGTCGGCACGCCCTCGGCGTGGAGCCGCTCGGCGTACGCGCGCCCCTCGTCGAGGAGCGGGTCGAAGCCGGCGGTGATCACGCACGCCGGTGGCAACCGCGCGAGGCTCGGCGCGCGCGCCGGCGAGGCGCGCCAGTCGCCGACGTCGTGCTCCCCGCGAAGGTAGTTCGCGCGGAACCAGAGGATGGTGTCGCGGGTGAGGAGGTAGCCCTCGCCGTACTCGTAGCTCGACGGCGTCTCGTAGGCCATGTCCACCGTCGGATAGACGAGCACCTGCATCGCGAGCGGCGGCCCGCCGGCGTCGCGGGCCGCGATCGCCGCCGCGGCCGCGAGGTTGCCCCCGGCGCTGTCGCCGCCCACCGCCACGCGCGCGCGGTCGATGCCGAGCTTCGCGCCCTCGGTCGCGACCCAGCGCACGGCGGCCACCGCATCGTCGAACGCGGCCGGGAACCGGTGCTCGGGTGCGAGGCGGTAATCGACCGAGACGACGGCGCAGCGCCCGGCGTTGGCGAACTCGCGGCACACCACGTCGTGGGTGTCGAGGTCGCCGATGGTGTGGCCGCCGCCGTGGAAATAGACGAGCGCCGGGAGCGACTCGCTCGGCGTCGTCCCGTGCCCGCGGTAGTGGCGGATCGCGATCCGTCCGGCGGGCCCGGGGATCTCGAAGTCGTCGGCGAGCGCCACCTCCGGCGGCGGGGGCGCGAGCGCGGCGCGGGACTTCCGGTAGAGCGCGCGCCCTGCCTGCGGCCCGAGCTCGCGATAGGGGGGCAGGCCCGCGAGCCGGATCCGCTCGAGGACGGCGGCCGCCTGGCGGTCGAGCTGCTTCACCCGCCTCTGCCCCCGCGCGCGCTCAATGCCCCTCGGGCACGAAGGCGACCACCTCGACCTCGATGAGGAGTTCCGGGTTCACGAGGCCGGTCACGCCGACCATGGTCGAGACCGGGCGCATCCCGGCGAGGTAGTGCGCGCGCACCTCGCGCACGACGTCCGCCTTCTCCGGAGTGAGGTCCACGACGTAGGTGGTGACCTTGACGACGTGGTGGAAGGTGGCGCCCGCGACCGCGAGGCATTCCTTCAGGTTCTCGTACACCCGCAGCGCCTGCGCGCGCAGGTCGCCCTTGCCGACGACGCGGCCATGGTGGTCGTAGGCGACCTGACCGGAGACGTACACCTGGCGCCCGCCCTGCACGATGCCGACATGCGAGTAGTGGACGTTGTGGGGGAAGCGCGGCGGATCGACGAAGACGGCGGGCATGGGTTTCCTCCCGGATTACGCGGCGAGCGCGGGGCGGCGCCTGCCCATCAGCCAGACGACGGCGACGCCGACGGCCAGGATGAAGGGGATCGCCAGGTAATTGAGCGTCTGCCAGCCGTTCCGCTCGAGGATGAGGCCCGAGGAGAACGAGGACGTGGCCATGGTGAGGAAGATGGCGAGGTCGTTGGCGCCCTGCGCCCGCGCCTTCTCCACGGGCCGGTACGCCTCGGTGAGGAGCGCCGTGCCGCCCACGTAGAGGAAGTTCCAGCCGATGCCGAGCACGACCAGCGCCGCCCAGAAATTCGCCACGTCCACGCCCGCGAGCGCGATCGCGACGCAGACGAGGTTCAGCACCACGCCCGCCAGCATGACCTGCAGCACGCCGAAGCGCGCGATCAGGCCGCCGGTGAAGAACGACGGCGCGAACATCCCGATCACGTGCCAGGAGATCACGGTCGCGGCGGCCGAGTACGGGTGGCCGCACACGCCCATCGCGAGCGGCGTCGCGGTCATGAGGAGGTTCATCACGCCGTAGCCGAAGGCACCGGCGAGCACGGCGACGATGAACGCGGGCTGGGAGACGATCGCGGCGAGCGACCGCCCCCGCTCGTGCGCGGCCGCAGGCGGCGGCGCCGGGACTTCGATTCGCCACACGACCGCCAGCACGAGCACGAGGAAGACGACGAGAACGAGGTACGCGCCGAGGTAGGCGGCGGGCAGGAGGTGCACCGTCCACTTGCTGATGTTCGGGCCGAGGATCCCGCCGACCAGACCGCCGGCGAGCACGTAGGAGATCGCGCGGCTGCGGAACTCCGGCGTCGCGGCGTCGGCGGCCGCGAAGCGGTAGTACTGGCCGAAGGCGTTGTACACGCCGAACACCGTGGTGCCCGCCACGAACAGCCAGAAGCTGCCGACGTGGATCGCGAGGCAGCAGACCATCGCGCCGACGATGCCGACCAGCGCCCCGAGCGTGAAGCCCGCGCGCCGGCCGAAGCGCTGCATGAAGAGCGAAGCGAAGAAGGTCGTCGCGGCGGCGCCGACCACCCACCCGGTGACCGGCAGGGTCGCGAGCGACTTGTCCGCCGCGAGCGCGTAGCCGACGAGCCCGTTCAGCGCGATCACCGTGGCGTTGTTGGTGAGCAGCAGCGCCTGGGCCGTGGCGAGGAGGGCGATGTTTCGGCGCTGGCGGGTCATCGGCTCGCGGGCGGCGCGCGGCGCGCCCCGGAAGGCGCGGATTATAGCGGGCGGCGCACGCGGGAACCTGTCATCGAGGCAGGCTATAGTCCGCGTATGAAGCGTCTTCTCGGCGCGCTCGCCTGCGCGGCAGCGCTCTTCACCCTCGCGCCGCCCGCTGCCGCGCCCGCCGCGCCTGCGGTTTCCGTGATGCACGGCTTCGCCGACATGGGCGCGATGACGCTCTGGGCGCAGACGCGCGCGAGCACGCGCCTCGCCGTCGAGTTCTTCCCCGAGGGCCGGGAGACGGCCCTGCGGCGCGTCGAGGCGATGACGGACGCGGCGCACGACTTCGTCGCGCACCTGCGGCTCGCGAACCTCGAGCCCGGCACCGCGTACCGCTACCGCGTGCTGGCCGACGGCAAGCCGGTGCGCGAGGGCGCTTTCCGCACCCAGCCGCTGTGGCAGTTCCGCGCCGGGCCGCCCGACTTCGCGGTCGCGTTCGGCTCCTGCGCTTACCTGAACGACCCCTATTCGCGACCCGGCCGCCCGTGGGGCGAGGGCTTCCAGGTGTTCGACGCGATCGCGGCGAAGTCGCCCGACTTCATGCTCTGGCTCGGCGACAACGTCTATTTCCGCGAGCCGGAGTGGACCTCGCCCGAGGGCATGAGCGCGCGCTACCGCGCCTACCGCGAGGCGCCGGAGCTCGCGCGCCTCTGGACGGCGACCTCCCACATCGCGATCTGGGACGACCACGACTACGGGCCGAACGACTCCGACGCGTCGTTCGTCGGCAAGGGCTGGGCGCTGGACACCTTCCGCCGCTATTGGCCGAACCCGACCGCGGGGCTTCCTGGGGTGCCGGGGATCTTCACCCAGGTCAGCTTCGGGGACGTCGACTTCTTCCTGCTCGACGACCGCTTCCACCGCTACCCCAATCGCTATCCGGACGTCCCGGCGAAGACGATGTGGGGCGCCGCGCAGCTCGAATGGCTCAAGCAGGCGCTCCTCACCTCGCGCGCGACGTTCAAGGTGGTCGCCAACGGCAGCCAGTTCTGGAACCGCGCGAGCCGCTTCGAGGGCCTGTACCAGTTTCCCGCCGATCAGAAGGCGCTCGCCGACTGGCTCGCGGCCGAGCGCATCCCCGGCGTGGTGTTCCTCTCCGGCGACCGGCACTTCGCGTCGCTGCTGCGCATCGAGCGGCCCGGGACGTATCCGCTGTACGAGTTCACCGCCTCGCCGCTCACCGCGGGGCTCGCCAACCCGTCGCGCGAGGAACGCGAGAACCCCGACCTCGTGCCGGGAACGTTCACGCTCGCGCGCAATTTCGGGATGCTGCGCTTCACCGGCCCGCGCGAGGCCCGCCGCCTCGCGTTCGAGCTCTACGATTCCGACGGGAAGATGCTCTGGCAGCGCTCGGTGGGCGCGGGGGAGTTGCGGCCGCCGGCGGCGAAGTAGAGGCAGAACCGCAAAGGCGCCAGAGGCGCGAAGGCTCGCAAGGCGTCGGCCGATCCATCCGGCCTCACGAACGCCGTGCCTCGGCGGGGCCGCCAACGGACGGCCCGCCCCTCACATGGTGCCCGACGTTCAGATCCCTTCGCGTGCCTTCGCGTCCTTGGCGCCTTCGCGGTTCCCGCCGTTCGCGCCCGGCCCCTCGTCCTCCGGCCCGAGCAACGCATCGACGACATGCACGCAGTCGTCGATGTGGCGGTTGCCGACGTAGCGCATCGCCGCGAACGAGATGGCGGCCGCGGTCGCCTGGCCGGCGACCGGCACCCAGCGCGCCGCCTGCCTGGCGGTGAGCCGCATGCCCACGAGGCGCAGCGCGGCGATCACGAGGTCGGTCGTCACCACGCGGCCCACCATCGCGCCGCCGAAGGCGACCACCGCCTTGTACACGGCGAGCCGCCGCTGCGGGTTGAGCCGCTCGATCTGCGCGGGCGTGAGCCCGAACTCGGCGTTGATGCGCTCGATGAGCTGCACCAGCATCGTGACATCGGCGAGGATGTCGGCGCCCGGGACGGGCACGAGCGCCACGCCCGCCGAGGCGAGCGCGCGCTTGGTGACCATCCTGCGGCAGCGCGCGCGGATCGCCTCGAGCTCGGCGGGCGTCGCGGGAATGCGCGCCTTGGGGGGCTGCGCCTCGGCGCGCCAGGGGAGGATTCGGGTCATCGGGAGGTCCCGCTCGACGCGGGCAGTGTAGCGGCTCGCGGTCCGATCGGGTGCGCCCTCCTGGTCCGCCGGAGCCGCGCGCCGCGTGCGCGGCGCCGGTCGCGGACGCAGGGATAGAATCCGCGCCAGACGCCCCACGGCCGACCGGCCGACGAGAGGAGGAGGAGACCATGCCCGCCCGCGCCCTGGAGTCCCTCATCGCAAGCGTTCCCCGGCGCCCTGCCGGTTCGCGAACTTCCGTCGGCGCCGGGAGAGCCGCGACCGGCCTGCGCGGCGCGGTGCTCCTGCTCCTGGCTGCGCTCGCGACGGCAGCGGCGGTGCCGGCGCACGCGCAGCCCTATCCCGCGAAGCCGATCCGCATCGTCGTCACCTTCCCGCTCGGCGGCGCGCCGGACATCCTCGCGCGCCTGATCGGCGCCAAGCTGCAGGAGAGCTGGGGGCAGCCGGTCGTCGTCGACAACAAGCCGGGGGCCGGCGGCAACATCGGCGCGGAGTTCGTCGCGCGCTCGCCCGCCGACGGTTACACGCTCGTGATGGGCACGGTGGGCACGCATGCGATCAACGCAAGCCTGTACGCGAAGATGCCCTACGACCCGATCAGGGATTTCGCGCCGGTGATCCTGGTCGCGTCGACGCCGAACCTCCTGGTGGTGAACCCGAACGTGCCGGCGAAAAGCGTGCAGGAGCTGATCGCGCTCGCGAGGGCGAAGCCCGGCGAGCTCGCGTACGGCTCGCCCGGGATCGGGACGTCGATCCACGTGTCGGGCGAGCTCTTCAACACCCTGGCCGGCGTGAGGACGGTGCACGTGCCCTACAAGGGCCGCCAATTCGCGATTCCGGACCTCCTCGCCGGCCAGATCCAGTTCATGTTCGACAACATGCCCTCCGCGCTCCCGGTCGCGAAGGAGGGCAAGCTCCGGGCGCTCGCGGTGACGAGCGCCAGGCGCCATCCTGCCGCCCCCGACATCCCGACCATGGCCGAGGCCGGCCTTCCGGGTTTCGAGGCGACCTCGTGGTTCGCCGTGTACGCGCCGGCCGGCACGCCGCCCGACGTGGTGGCGAAGCTGAACGCCGAGATCGACCGCATCCTCGCGCTGCCGGACGTGAAGGAGAAGCTCGGCGGCATCGGGCTCGACGTCGCCGGCGGCCCGCCGGAGCATCTCGCGGCATTCACCCGCGCGGAGCTCGCGAAGTGGTCCAGGGTCGTGAAGGAGTCGGGGGCGAAGGCCGAGTAGCGCGGCGCCGCGACGTTCCCCCATGCGGCCCCAGGGAGAGCGCCTCGCGTCGGCGTCGCTCGCGATCGCGCGGCTCGCCGGCCCAGCGCACGCCGCCGGTCGCCACGGGCGGAGCCGCGGCGCCCGACGCGCCCGCCGGCTGCGGCCGGATCCGGCTGCGCGCCCGGCCAGCTGGAGAAGTCGCTCGATGATGGCCGCTGCGCGCTCGCGCTCGATCCCGACCTACCGGGCACGGCGATCCGCATCGAGGGCCCGGAGCGGCTGACCGGCGGGAAGCGGCGGCGGACGATCCGAAACGAACGCCTGCCGCAACGCAGCGGGCGCGGGGGCCGCAGCGACAACGTGATCCCGGAGGCGCGCGGGGAACTCTGCTGATCCGCCCACGACGCCCGGACCGCACCACCCCGCTCGCGCCGTAGCGCCTTCGGCGTCCTCCACGCCTTCTGCGTTCGAGGCACCCATCGCGCATTGCGCCGGGGGCGCGGCCACCTCCTCCGCCGGCGCCAGCGGCATCCTCGATTTGACACTTGTTTGCAATCGCCCCGTTGAACGCGGCCCGGCGCGAGCGTAGTCTGGGCCCGACTGGAATCGGGAGGGACCATCATGCGCCGCCAAGTCTCGGGGATCCTGTTCGGCCTCGCTCTCGGCGCCACCGCGTCCGCATCGGCCTCGAGCATCATCCTCAACGGCACGGTGCGCGACTTCAAGGCCGACTTCGCCGAGTTCGAGGGTGCGATCACGGGGCTCAAGACCGGCTTGGTGGCCTCGACGCTGGACGCCCAGGACAAGCCCGTCTTCTCGGGGGCTTCGGGCGGGGCGATCGCCAGCGCGGCGAGCTTCGCCCAGTGGTACCGGGACACGCCGGGACGCAACGTCTCCGCGCCGCTCGCGATCACGCTCACCGAGACGTCTGCGGGCTCGGGCATCTACCGCTACTCGAACTCGAGTTTCTTCCCGATCGACGGTCAGCTCCTCGGCAACGAAGGCCGCACCCACAACTACCACTTCACCTACGAGATCGCCGGTACCTTCGGGTATCAGACCGGGCAGACCTTCTCGTTCACCGGCGACGACGACGTGTGGGTGTTCATCGACCGCAAACTGGTCGTCGACCTCGGCGGCGTGCACGGCGCCGTGTCGGGCTCGGTCGACCTCGACACCCTCGGATTGACGCCGGGGCAGAACTACGCCTTCCACTTCTTCTTCGCGGAGCGGCACACGACGGAGTCGAACTTCACGATGGAGACGTCGATCCCGATCGCGCAAGTGCCCGAGCCCTCGACGTACGCGATGATGATCGCCGGCTTCGCGGCACTCGGCTTCGCGGCCCGCCGTCGCGCGCGCCGCTGAGGCGGGCGCGGGGCTGCCGACCGCGGGCCGCCGCGCTGCCTCGGTCATCGCGCCGACGCGTTCCGGCGAGCGAGGCGCTGGGACGCAGCGCGCGCAGGCCCTGAGCGACATCGCCGACGCTGGCGCGGCCGCAGGGGCCGCCTCGATTCTCTCGCCGCGGCCCTCCGCGTCCTCCGCACGCCCCGCGTCGCCGCCCTACTTCTTCTCCCGCCGCCGCCGCGCCTCGTAGGCCTGAAGGTGGCAGTAGGCGGCGCGCAGGATCCCGCACGGCACCTTCGCCGCGGCGGCGCGCTTCAGCATGTCGCCGACGATGTGGTCGGCCTCGGTGCGGTTGCCGGCCTCGATGTCGCGCAGCATCGAGGCGGTGAAGGTCGAGCCGGCCTCGGTGAGCATCTTGCGCGCCTGCGCCATGCGGTCGGCGCGCGGCTCGTGCCCCGCGGCCTTCGCGGTGTCCTCGCAGGTGGCGAGGCAGGCGACCGTCAGCGCCTCGCCCTCGTCGGTCGCCACGATGTCGCCGACCGACGCGCGCATGAGGCACGTCATCGCCGCGAGCGTCGCGAGGAGCACGTACTTCTCCCACATCTCGAGCAGGATGTCCGAGGCGAGCTGGGCGTCGATCTTGGTCTTGGCGAAGGCGGCGGCGAGCTTCATCAGCGCCACCGCCGCTTTGGCGTCGTTGCCGGGCCGCTTGCCGAACGCGATGCGGTGCAACGGCGAGAGCTGCACGATCTCGCCCTGCGGCGTGAGCGTGCCGGCGAGATAGCAGGTGCCGCCGAGCACGCGCGCCGCGCCGAACGCGGCGTCGAGGCGCTCGAGGTGCGCGAGGCCGTTGAGGAGCGGCAGGACGAACGTGGTCGGGCCGACTGCGGGGGCGATCGCGGCGATCGCCGCGTCGAGGTCGTAGGCCTTGCAGGTGAGGAGCACCAGGTCGTGCTCCGGCTTCGCCGCGCCCTCGCGCACGATCGGGACCTTGCGGCGGATCTCGCCGTGCGGGCTCTTCACGACCAGGCCGTCGGCCTCGAGCTGCGCCGCGCGGCGCTCGCGCACGAGGAACGTGACATCGGCACCCGCCTCGGCGAGCCGCCCACCGAAATAGCCGCCGACCGCGCCGGCGCCGAGGACGAGGATCTTCATGGGGCCGCTGGGAAGGATCCGAAAAGGGTGGAGAAAAGGTGGAGAAGTGTATCCGCCGGCGCCCGCCTAGCAAGTCGATGCGAAAGGGGCCACAGCCCCTCTTGCATCCCCGAAGCCACTGACGCGAAGCGCGCGCCTCGCTCCCGGGAGGCTTTCCGGCAGGGACCTCGTCGCTGTCATTCCGGCGCTTCGCTCCACGCTGCTAGGCTCCCGCTCGCGCGGCCGCGAGCTCGCGGGCGAGCGCGCGGATGGCCGCGGCCGTCTCGACCGGGTGCTCGAAGGGGAAGAGATGCCCGCCCTCGACCTTGCGGATCACGAACCGCGAGCGCGAGGCCGCGAGCCCGACGCGCGCGGCCACGTCCGAGCGGCGTCCGACGATCATCCCGCCGGGCACGCGGAAGCGGCCGAGGTAGGCGTAGAGGTCGTGCGGGGTCGTGCGGTAGATCTCGTACTCGATGCGCGCGTCGAAGGCGAGCTGCACGCCGTGCGCCGAGCGCACCGTGCCGTGCCGCACGTAGTCGGCGAGGCAATCGGGATCGAACGCGCGAAACAGCCGCTTCGCGCGGAAGTGCTCGAGCGCCGCCCGGCGCGACGGCCACTCCGCGCGCCGGTCCCGGGTGACGCCGGCTGGCGTGACGCGGTCGACGAGCCCGAGGCGTTTCACCATCGCGAACGCCGTGCCCTTCCAGGGCCCGATGATCGGCGCGTCGAGCATGATCACCGCCCGGAAGAGGTCGGGCCGGAGCGTCGCCGCCATGAACGTGACGAACGCGCCGAGCGAATGGCCGACGCCGAGCACCGGCGGTCCGCCGCGGGCGGCGAGCTTGTCCACGACCTGGGCGACGAGGTGCGGCCAGCCGTCGGTCACCGGATAGCGCGGGTCGTGGCCGAGCCGGTCGATGGTGTCGATCGCGAAGTTGCCCTCGAGCGCGGCGAAGAGCTTCGCGTAGCAGGCCGACGGGAAGCCGTTGGCGTGCAGGAAGTGCAGCGGCACGCGCTCGCGCGCGGCGGCACGCGGGCCGTTCCGCGGGCGCGGCCTCTTGCGCGGCGTGGCGTTCACGAGGTCAGGGAGCAGTCAGTGGCGGGGCGATCTTCGCCCGGGCGCGCCGCGGCCGCAACCGGCGGCGTGTGCAATAGGTCATGCGCGCGCGCCGGCGCGGGCCGGCGCCGCGGGTCGGTCGCTAGAATCGCCGCATGGCCCTCCCCGCGAGCATCGGGCGCTACCACGTCCTCGAGGAGCTCGGACGCGGCGCGCACGGCGCCGTGTTCCGCGCGCTCGACCCGATGATCGAGCGGCACGTCGCGGTCAAGACGATCGGGCTCGCGCTCGAGCCCGAGGAGCGCGAGGCGTTCCGCAGCCGCTTCCTCAAGGAGGCGAAGGCGGCGGGGCGCCTCAACCATCCGAACATCGTGACGATCTTCGACGCGGGCGAGGAGCACGGCTTCGCCTACATCGTGATGGAGTATCTCGCCGGCGTCTCGGTGCGCGAGATGCTGCCGCCGGGAAAGCCGCTGCCGCCGCAGCTCTGGGTGAACATCGCCGCGCAGGTCGCCGACGGGCTCGCGTGCGCGCACGCGGCGGGCGTCGTCCACCGCGACGTCAAGCCCGGCAACATCATGGTGGGCGGCGACGGTCGGGTGCGGATCACCGACTTCGGCATCGCGCGCGTCGGCGGGACGACGAGCACGCAGACGGGCGTGATCCTCGGCTCGCCCCGGTACATGTCGCCGGAGCAGATCCAGGGGCTCCCGCTCGATGCGCGCACCGACCTCTTCTCGCTCGGCGCGGTCATGTACGAGATGGCGACCGGCCGGGTTCCCTTCGGCGCCGGGTCGGACGACCTCGCCGCGCTGATGCGCGCGATCGTGCGCGAGGATCCGGAGCCGCCCTCGCGGCGCAACCCAGCGGTGTCGCCCGAGCTGGAGCGCGCCATCCTGCGGGCGCTCGCGAAGCGCCCGGACGACCGCTTCCGCACCGCGGCCGAGCTCGCGCAGGCCCTGCGCGACGCCGTCCGCCCGATCGAGCGCGGCGCCGCGGTCGCGCAGACGCTCGCGCTCGACGCGACGGTAAAGATCGTCGACGCGCCGCGCCTCGCCGACCCCGAGACCGCGCGCACGGCTCCGGCCGACGCGGCCACGACGCGCCTCGGCGAAACGGCCGAGGCGCAGTCCTTCGGCGAATTCAGCACGCGGCTCCTCTCGGACCTCGACGCCTTCTCCATCCCGCCCGAGAGCCTCGCGCCGCAGCCGCCGGCGCGCGAGGCGGCCGAAGCGCCGCGCTTCCCGGCGGTCGCACACGAGGACACCGGCCCCCAGCCCGTAGGGCCCGCGTCTTGGGGCCTCCTCGGCGAGCTCGCCCGCGAGGCGCGGCGGCTGCGCGAGGACAGCGCGCCGGAGGCAGACGCGGCGAGCGTACGGGTGACACCGGAGGCGCGGGCGCTCGACCGGCGCATGCGCGAGCTCTTCGCCTGGCTGAACGAGTTCGCGCGGCATCTCAACACGATCAAGCCGGCGATCGCACGCGTCTATCCGCTGCTCGGCATCGGCGTGCTGCGCGGCCTGGGCTGGCAGCGCGGCCTCGCCGACTACCGCACGCGCATGGTCGCGGGCGAGCAGCTCGTCTCGCGGGTGAGCTTCAACTGCACGTTCGCGGGATCGGGCGAGCTCGAGACCGAGCGCGAGGCGCCCGCCATCGAGAAGCTGCACTGGCAGCTCTTCGAGCTGAACGTGCCGTTCACGACGCAGGAGATCCGCAACAGCCGCGGCATCGTGGACCGCGTGCGCTACCGCATCCCGTTCGAGGTGCGCGTCGGCGCGGTGTTCGAGTGCGCCGATCCCGCGCGCGCGGTGCGCCTCTACACGCGCAACCTGCAGCGGTTCGGCGCCGTCGACTACCTGATCGCCCCGGAGCACCTCGCGCCGGCGCTCTTCGACGAATTCGGCAAGCTCGTGCTCGGGAAGCCCGACCGCTTCTTCGCTTGGGCCGACATCGCCGAGCCGATCGCGCCGGCGCGGCCTTGACGCGCCCTCGGCCCGCTCCCTGCGGCGCGGGCTAGAAGCGCCGGTTGGTCGCGCCCTCGCGCACGCCCTTCAGCTCCGCGGCGACCGCCTCGCGCGCGCGGAAGATGCGCGAGCGCACGGTGCCGATGGGGATCCCGAGCCGGGCGGCGATCTGCGCGTAGCCGAGCCCATCGACCTCGCGCAGCAGGAGCGCGGTGCGCATGTCCTCGGGCAGCGCGGCGACCGCGCGCGCGACGGCCTGCGCCACCTGGCGGGAGGCGAGCACCGCCTCCGGGGTCGTCTCGTCCGCGGCGTCCGCGCCGGCGTATCCGCCGTCGTCGCCGGCACCCTCGGGCGCGAGCGCCTCGTGGCGGCGGACGCGGCGCAGCCGCGCGAGCGAGTTGCGCGCGGTGTTCACCGCGATGCGGTACAGCCAGGTGAAGAACTGGCTCTCGCCCTTGAAGGCGGGGAGCGCCCGGAACGCGCGGACGAACGCCTCCTGGGTCACGTCGGCGACCTCGTCGGCGTCGCCGACGTGACGCGCGACGAGCCGCCGTACGCGCGGCGCGTACTTCTCGAAGAGGCTCGCGAACGCCCGCTCATCGCCCCGCTTCGCGCGCTCGACGAGCACGCGGTCGGGATCGGGGGCGCGGGGGACGGTTCCGAGGGCGAGGGTGGCGGTGCTCATGGAATTCTCCTGGCGATAGGGTCGTTGTCGTTCATGCGGCCGCACGCGCGATCGCACGCCGCCGGGTGATGGGGCTCGCCGCGATCGACGCGGCGAGGATCGCGGTGACGGTGGCGAGCGACGCGGCCACGGGGGTCTTGACGAGATCGTCGAGCAGCATCTCGGTGCCCACGAACAGGGGGATCGGCGCGAGGCCGACCCCGAACACGTCGAAGCGCTCGCGGAATCCGCCGCCGAGCGCGAGGCGCCCGCGCATCCGGCAGAGCACGGGGTTCACCCCGAGATCCGGCGGCTTCCCTGCCGCGAACCACGTCTTCACGCCCGTCCCCAGGACAAAAGCGCCGAACGGGTACGGGGTCCGATGGAACGTGGCGACGAGTCACGCACCGACCAGGAGCATCACGGTGCGCAGCACGATCGCGCCGATCACGCCCAGGACCAGCACGCGCCCGGCGAGCGCCGCCGGCACCGCGAAGCAGGTGAAAAGCTTCAGGAACACGACGATGTCGGCCACCGCGAGCGACTTCTCGAAGAGGTAGCCGGTCACGAACTCGCCGGTCTTCGCGTCGGCGCCCGCGCGGCCCGCGGTGGCGTCGGGGTGCCACCACAGCGACGCCGCGAACGCGCCGGCGAGGGAGACCGAGACGGCCGACCGGGTGAGCGCCCGCCGCGTCGGCGCGGGCCCGTCCCCCCGCCTGCGCAGGGGGTAAAGGTCGACCGTGGGGGGCCACGGCGAAAGCGCCGAAGCCGATCCACATCAGGGGGGAGCCGATGGTCTCGGGCACGCAACACTCCTTCGACACGCCTTCAAGTCGTCGAAAACGAGATTCCTTGCCGGTCACGGCAAAGGTCTCGCTCCAACGCCTCACGCGTTGCCCGCGGCGCCGGGACCTTCCGGTCCGTGCTGACGACGCCGCGGCGGAGAGCTACTCCCCCTTCCCGAAGGCCCGACGATTATGTCCTGGACAAAAAAAGGTTTCAACCCTTCCGCGATCGCGGATTTCCGCAGTCGGCGGGCGTCCGCGAAGGGCGGCGATTCCCCTTCGCGATCATCGGATTAGAGCGGTGGGACGCGAGCGCGCCGGCCACGGTCGCCGGGGTTTTGGAGTAACTTCGGGGTTCCCTACGGACCGAACGAGATGGCCGCGCCCGCTCCACGCCTCCGCCGCCCGTCGACCAAGGCGTCGTGATGAACGGCGCGCACGGACACGCGCACGGGCATGCCCACGCGCATCGCCGCCCGCCGAGCTACGGCCGCGCGTTCGCGATCGGCATCGCGCTCAACCTCGCCTTCGTGGTCGTGGAGGCCGTCGCGGGCTGGCGCGCCGGCTCGCTCGCGCTCCTCTCCGACGCCGGCCACAACCTGAGCGACGTGCTCTCGCTGGTGCTCGCATGGGGCGCGGCGGCGCTCGCGACGCGCAGGCCCTCGGCGCGCTTCACCTACGGCCTGCGCAGTTCGACGATCATGGCGGCGTTCGCAAATGCCCTGCTGCTGCTCGTCGCCTGCGGCGCGATCGCGCTCGAGGCGATCGAGCGGCTGCGCGCCCCGCTCGCGGTCGCGTCCGACGTGGTCATCCTGGTCGCCGCCATCGGGGTCGTGGTCAACGCGGCCTCCGCGGCGCTCTTCGCGTCGGGCCGCCACCGCGACCTCAACGTGCGCGGTGCATTCCTCCACCTCGCCGCCGACGCGGCGGTCTCGCTCGGCGTGGTCGCGGCGGCGCTCGCGATGCGCTACACGGGCTGGCTCTGGCTCGACCCCGCGGCGAGCCTCGCCATCGTCGCCGTCATCGTCTGGTCCACGTGGAGCCTCTTCCGCGACTCGCTCGGGCTCTCGCTGCAGGCGGTTCCGGCCGGCATTCGGCCGGGGGAGGTGCGCGCGTATCTCGCGTCGCTCCCGGGCGTCGCGGAGGTGCACGACCTGCACATCTGGGGCATGAGCACCACGGAGGTCGCGCTCACCGCGCACCTCGTGGTGCCCGGCGGCGCGCGCTCGGACGCGCTGCTCGGCGAGGCCGCGCGCGGGCTCGAGCGCCGCTTCGGCATCGCGCACGCGACGCTGCAGATCGAGCTCGGCGACGGCGAGCCCTGCGCGCTCGCGCCCGACCACGTCGTCTGACCGCGCGCCGCCGCGCCCGGGTCAGCGTCGCGCGACGATGCGCGCCCGCACCTCGATCGCGTCGCGGACCTGCAACCCGCCGCCGAGCGCCGAATAGGGCGTGATGCCGAACTCCGTCTGCCGGATCTCGAAGGTCGCGATCACGGTGATCGCGTCGCCGCTCGCGAACACGGCGGCGGGGAAGCGCACCGCGCGCGTGACACCGCGCAGCGTGACCTCGGCCGAAACCGCCGGCGCCCAGCGCGGACCGGAGAGCGCGACCGACTCGATCCGGATGACGGGGAAGCGCTCGGCGTCGAGCACGTCCTTGCCGAGCATGTTCTGCCGCGTCGCCTCGCGCCCCTGGGCGGAGATCTGCGTGGCGAACTCCTCGCCTTCCTCGGCGCGCGCCGCCGGCGGATCCACGTCGAACGACGCGACCGGGATCTCGAGGCTGAACCCGCTCGCGGCCGCGTCCGTGCCCACGCGGATCTCGCCGCGCGCGGTCCCGACGACGACGTGGCTGTGCCCGACGCGCGCGAGCGCCCCGGCGCGATAGACGAGGAGGCGGATCTCCGACGCGTCGGCCGCGACGGCGTGGCGCTGCGCGCCGGCGGCCGGGATCGCAGGCGCGACGGCAGGGGCCGGCGCGGCTCCCGTCGCCGGCGCGGGCGGCGCGCTCTGGCAGGCCGCGAGGAAAGCGAGCGGGAGTAAGATCGCCGGGCCGATGCGCCGGACGGGCGAAAACGCCGGGCGCGCGGGAAGCTCGTTCATGGACTGATCCAGCATGGCGCAGTGGCGAAACGGCGGGAGCGCCTACGGCATCATAGCCCAGGCCCTGCACTGGCTCGTCGCGGCGCTCGTGCTCGCGCAGACGGGCATCGGCCTCTATGCTGCGAGCCTGCCGGTCAGCATCGCGCGCCTGCAGTGGCTCTCGCGGCACAAATCGCTCGGCCTCGCCGTGCTCGTGCTCGTCCTCGCGCGCCTCGCCTGGCGCTGGCTCGATCCGCCGCCGGCGCTGCCCGAAGCGATGCCGCGCCGGGAGCGCCGCGCAGCGCTCGCGGCGCACCGGCTGCTTTACGCCTTGCTCGTCGCGGCACCGCTCGCCGGCTGGGCGCATGCCTCCGCTGCCGGGCTTTCGGTGAACTGGTTCGGGCTCTTCCTCGTGCCCGACATCGCTCCCCGGAGCGAGGCGCTCGCGCAGGCCTTCAAGGCCGCGCACGGGATCTGCGTCGCCGCGCTCGCCCTGCTCGTCGCGGTGCACGTCGCGGCGGCGCTGCGGCACGCGCTCGTCCTGCGCGACGGCGTGATGCGCCGGATGCTGCCATGGTGAGCGCGCGTGCGGCGACGATCGCCGGCGCGCTCGCCGCGGGCGTGGCGCTCCCGGCCGCCGCCGAGGACTGCCTGCCGGTGGACGCGGCGCGCGGCAGCGTCGCGTTCGAGGTGAAACAGGCGGGCGCGCCGTTCCGCGGCCGGTTCCGCGCCTTCGGCGGGACGGTCTGCGTGGCGGAGGGCCGCGCGACGCGCGTCGAGGTCTGGCTCGACCCGGCTTCGGTCGACTCCGGCCTGCCGGAGATCGACGCGGCGCTGCGGGACAAGGACTTCTTCGACACGGCCCGCCATCCGCGCGTCACCTTCGCGAGCCGGTCGGTCGAGACCCGGGGAAACGGTCAGGTCGCGAACGGCGTGCTGCAGGTCAAGGCGACGCGCCGCGATCTCGCCGTCCCCTTTACGCTGCAGCGCGAGGGCGCGGCGAGCGTGGTGGCGGGCACGCTCGCCCTGAACCGCCTCGATTACGGCGTCGGCACCGGCGAGTGGGCGGACACGAAATGGCTCGCCGCCGAGGTGAAGGTGGACTTCCGGGCGGCGCTCGCGCGCCGGTGAGCGAGGCGCGTCAGCGCGCCAGCTCTCCCGCCACCGCCGCGCGCTGCGCGCCCTTGGGCGCACCGCGCCCCTGCGCCGCGAGGACCGAGAACTCCCGCGCGTAGAGCGCGAGCCGGTCCACCGCGTGCCGGCGCTGGCGGGGCGACAGCGTCCGGTCGATCGACAGCAGGAGCTCGGCGAAGCGCTCTTCCTGCTCGCGCGCGAGCCGTGCGTACTCCGGCCCGCGCTGCGCCTCCCACTCGACGACGAACGCGCGCACCCGCGCCGTGATCTCGGGGCTGCCGCGATGGGCCTTCAAGAGCTCGACGAACTCGCGCTGCCGCCGCTTGCGGTCCTCGAACATCGCCGCGGTGATGCGCGGCGAGGCGCGCACGTAGGCCTCGATCAGCGCCTCCTGCTCGTCCGAGAGGTCGCCGAACCAGTCCTCGAAGTTCTCCCGGATGCGCCGCGCGCGGTTGCGCTCGTCCTTGCGCGCGTCGCCGGTGAGGTAGTCGGCTGCGAATTTCGCGTTGTTCGCCGCGAGCTTCTTCTCCAGCGCCCGCACGTTGTCCGCATCGAGCATCACCAGCACCGGGCCCGCGTCCTCCACGGCCTGCGCCGTGAGCACCCGCATGCGCTCGCGGACCGCGGCAGTCGCCCACTGGACGTCCTCGCGCGTGAGGCCGCGCTGCACGCGCACCGCCATCGCGTCGAGAAGGTCGGCGTACTTCGGCAGCTCCTCGGCGCGGTGCCAGGCGTGGAATCCCTTGAGCTGCGCCCTGAAGACGTCGGGCTGCTCGCCGTGCAGGTCGAGGTATTCGTGCGCCGCCAGCCGGACCGCGATGTCGCCCTGGTTGTAGGCGACGCGCACCGCCGTGCCGCAGCCGGCGAGCGCGAGGGCGGCCAGAACGGAACCGCAAAAGCGCAACGTGCGCCAAGGATCGCCGAACATCCCGGCATCGCGCTCGGCCAGAGCACCCGCCCGGGTCGGCGTCGCGTCGATCCCATGCCGATTCGAGAACAAGTTCACTCCTTACGCGAACCTTCGCGCCCTTCGCGCCTTTGCGGTTCCGCTACTGCGCCCGGAACGGCTCCAGCTCCACCGACTCCACCACCGGCCCGAGCATCACCACCGCGCCACCGCGCCGGTTGTCACCCGTGTCGGAGAACTCGAACCGGTACACCCGCCGCAGCTGCAGCCGCCCGTCGGGGCGGCGCCCCGGGCGCAGCCGCACCATCTCCACCGTCTCGTCCAGGAACTGCAGGCCCTCGCGCTCGCACGCCCGGCGGCCGGTCGCGACCGCGCGCTCGCGCGCGCGCATCGAGTCGGCCCAGAACCAGACCGCCGCGGCGAACGCGGCGAGCGCGACGGCTTCCCACACGGCCCGGAGAGTATAGCCCCGCTGCGGCGCGCTTCAGGCGGCCGGGCTCGGATAGCGCACGTGGATTGCTTCGACCTCGGCGAGCGTCGCCGCGTCGAGCTCGATGGCGAACGCGCCGAGGTTCTGCTCGAGCTGCGCGACCGACGTCGCGCCGACGATGGTCGAGGCGACCGCCCAGCGCGTGCGCTGCCACGCGAGGGCGAGCGCGGCGGGCGCGAGGCCGCGCGAGCGGGCGAGCGCCGCGTAGGCGGCGACCGCCTCGGCGACGTTCGGCCTCGCGTAGCGGGGAGCGAACTGAGGGAAGAGCGTGAAGCGCGCGCCGGCCGGCCGCGCGCCGCCGACGTACTTGCCGGAGAGGTGGCCGCCGGCGAGCGGGCTGTAGGCGAGGAGCGACACCCGCTCGCGGAAGCAGACCTCGGCGAGATCGCCGTCGAAGCGCCGCGCGATCAGGTTGTAGCAGTTCTGGATCGTCACCGGCCGCGGGAGGCCGAGATCGTCCGCCGCGCGCACGAAGGCCATCACGCCCCAGGACGTCTCGTTCGAGAGGCCCCAGTAGCGGATCTTGCCGGCCGCGATGAGCTCGGCCATCGCCTCGACCTGCTCGGGGATCGAGGCGGCCTCGCCCTCCTTCGTCGGGTCGAATTCGGTCTGGCCGAACATCGGCACGTTGCGGCCGGGCCAGTGGATCTGGAAGAGGTCGAGGTAGTCGGTGCGCAGCCGCTCCAGGCTTCCCTCGCAGGCCTCGCGGATGTTCGCCCGGACGAGCGCGGTGCGGCCGCCGCGCAGCCAGTCGCGCCGCCCGGGGCCGGCCACCTTGCTCGCGATCACCAGGCGGTCACGCGGCTGGCGCGCGAGCCACGTGCCGAGGAAGCGCTCGGTGCGCCCCTGCGTCTCGGCACGCGGCGGCACGGGGTACATCTCCGCCGTGTCGATGAAGTTCACGCCGTGGGCGACCGCACAGTCGAGCTGCGCGTGCGCCTCGCGCTCGGTGTTCTGCTCGCCCCAGGTCATGGTGCCGAGGCAGGCGCGGGAGACCGAGAGCTCGGTGTTGGGGAGGATGGTTCGGTTCACGTGGGATCCTGCTCTTCCTGCACCTCCCGCCACAGCACCTTCCCCGTCCCGGACTTGGGGAGCGAGTCGGCGAACGCGACGATGCGCGGCACCTTGTAGGCGGCCATGTGGCCGCGGCACCACGCGATGATCGCCTCGGCGCTCACGCGGCCGCGCCGGTCGGGCTTCGGCACCACCACGGCCTTCACCGTCTCGCCGCGATAAGGGTCGCGCACGCCGACGACGCAGCACTCGAGGATGTCGGGGTGCCCGTGCAGGATGCCCTCGACCTCGGCCGGCCACACCTTGAGCCCCGACGCGTTGATCATCCGCTTGAGGCGGTCGGCCATGAAGAAGTAGCCTTCCGCGTCGATGCGTCCGAGGTCGCCGGAGCGGAAGAACCGCTTGCCGCCGATCTCGATGAACGCCGCGCGCGTCGCGTCCGCGTCGCGCCAGTAGCCGAGGAACACCTGCGGGCCGGCGATCACGATCTCGCCCACCTCGCCCCGGGGCAGCTCCGCGAGCGTGTCCGGGTCGACGATGCGCGCGTCGACGCCGAAGATCGGGATGCCGAGGCACTGCCGCTTGGGGCGGTGCGGCGGGTTGTAGTGCGACGGCGCCATCGTCTCGGTGAGCCCGTAGCCCTCCACCGGCTCGAGGCCGGTGAGCGTCGCGAGCCGCGCGTGGATCGCCTCCGGGATCGCCGCGCCGCCGCCGCCGATCGAGCGCAGGCTCGCGAGGTCGTGCCGGCCGGCGTCCGGGTCGGCGAGGAAGTCGATGAGCATCGTGGAGATGGCGC
This sequence comes from Burkholderiales bacterium, assembly GCA_026417035.1. Classification (GTDB taxonomy): domain Bacteria; phylum Pseudomonadota; class Gammaproteobacteria; order Burkholderiales; family SG8-39; genus JAOAEA01. Next base: position 6,859 of record JAOAEA010000036.1, on the reverse strand, counting down.
GCCAGATCGTCACGCGGTGGCGCTCGATGAGCGAGCCGCAGAGCCCGCGGTCCCAGCGGCTCATGAGCACCACCGTCTGGCCACTGAAGATCGGCGCGTTCATGCCGCCCTGCATGCCGGTGACGTGCGAGAACGGCAGCGCCGCGAGCACGACGTCGCCCGCCGTCGCGCCGAACCAGGCCGGGATCGCGACCGCAGTGGCCATCACCGTGCGATGCGAGTGCATCACGCCCTTCGGCCTGCCGGTGGTCCCGGAGGTGTAGACGAGCAACGCGAGGTCGTCGGGGCCGGCGTGGGCGGCGCGCGGCGCGAGCGCCGCGGCGATCGCGTCGCGCCACGCGATGCAGCCCTCGGGCAGGTGCGCGCGCGGCGCGGCGCGGACCATCTCGGGCGTCGGCAGATCGAAATCCGGCGCCGCGTATTCCGAATAGCACGCGGCGACGATGCGCTCGAGCCGTCCGTCGCCCAGCAGCGGGACGAAGCGCTCGAGGAGCTCCTCGCCGGCGATGGCGACCCGCGCGCCGGAGTCGGCGACGAAGTGCGCGAGCTCGTCGTGAAGGTTCATCGGGTTCACCGGCACCGCCACGGCGCCGACGCGCAGCGCCGCGTAATAGGCGATCACGAACTGCGGGCTGTTCTGCAGGTCGACGAGGACGCGGTCGCCGCGCGCGACGCCGAGGCGCCGCTCCATGAAACCGGCGAGCGCCTCCACCTCGCGGGCGAGGTCGCGGTAGGAGAGCTCGCGGCCGTAGAAGACGAGCGCGGGCTTGCCCGGATAGCGGGCCGCAGCGGCCTCCAGATTGTAGGAGAGGCTCGTCTCCGGAACCGGCAGCTCGCGCGGCAGGCCGGGCGGCCAGTGCGCGAAGTGGCGAGTGCTCACGCTCGGGCGCCCGCCCGCGTCAGTCGTAGCGCCGCGTCAGCCACTCGGCGACGAGCACTGGCTTCGCCTCGCCCTCGCGCTCCACCGCGACGTTCCACGTCATCTGGATGCCGTTGGGGATGTCGTCGAGCGCGGCGAGCAGGAAGCGCGCGCGGATGCGCGAGCCCGACGGCACCGGGCCGGTGAAGCGCACCTTGTTGAAGCCGTAGTTGATGCCCATGCGCATGCCGGTGACGGTGATCGTCTCGCCGAGGAGGTGCGAGAGCATCGACAGGGTGAGGAAGCCGTGGGCGACGGTCTTGCCGTAGGGCGACTCTTTCGCCGCGCGCTCCGGGTCGACGTGGATCCACTGGCGGTCGCCGGTCGCCTCGGCGAACTCGTTGATGTGCTCCTGGGTCACCTCGAACCAGTCGCTCGTGGCGATCTCCTCGCCCACGCGGGCGCGGAGCTGCGATGCGGAGAGGATGGTGGACGCGGCCATGCGCGGATTCTGCCACGGCCGTCGCGGCGGGGCGGCGCGGGCCGCGCGCCGGCCCCGGTTGCGGCGGCAACGCCTGCTGGCGCAGAATCGGGGTGCGCCGCAGCACGCGCCGCGGAACCGATCACCATGCCCGAGATGCTCCACGAGATCCGCGTCGCTGCGCCGCCCGAGCGGCTCTTCGCGGCCGTCGCGACACGCGAGGGCCTCGCCGGATGGTGGACCGCGGACTGTGAGTTCGAGCCCCGCGCGGGCGGATCGGCGCTCTTCGGGTTCGGCGCGCGGACGACGGTGCTGCGCATGCGCGTCGAGGAGCTGGTCGCGCCGCTCGCGACGACGTGGGCCTGCGTCGGCGACGAGCCCGAGTGGGCGGGCACGCGGTTGCGCTGGGAGGTCGAGCCCGACGAGCGGGGCGCGCTCCTGCGCTTCGAGCACTCGGGCTGGCGCGCGACGGGCGGCTGGTTCGCGCTTTGCAACACCACGTGGGGCGCCCTTCTCTACCGGCTGCGCGACTGGGCCGAAGGCCGCGAGCCGGGCCCCATGTTCACGGCCTGACGCGGCAGCGCGCGCCGCGAAGAGAACCGCCGTGCCCGACGCGAAACCGCCCGTCGCCGTGATCGCCGCCGACGCCCCGCCGCGCGCGAAGGCCTCGAACTACCCCGAGCCTTTTGCCGCCCGGGTCGCGAACCGCGTCAAGCGCCCGCTCGGCGAGCTCTTCGGGCTCGCGAACTTCGGCGTGAACCTCGCGACCCTGCCGCCCGGCGCGGTCTCGGCGCTGCGCCACGCGCACGCGCGGCAGGACGAGTTCGTCTATGTGCTCGCCGGCCGCCCGACGCTCGTGACCGACGCGGGCGAAACGGATCTCGGCCCCGGCATGTGCGCGGGCTTTCGCGCCGGCACGGGCGACGCGCACCAGCTCGTGAACCGCACCGCCGAGGACGTCGTGTATCTCGAGGTGGGCGACCGCACGCCGGGTGACGCGGTCGTCTATCCCGACGACGACCTGCGCGCGGACTTCGTGGACGGCCGCTGGCGGTTCGCGCACAAGGACGGCACCCCCTACTGATCCCGCCCCGCGAAAGGGCTCTCATGCTGCGCTCCGCTCCCGTCGCCGTTCTCGCCATCGCCTGCGCCGCGCTCCTCGCGGGATGCGCCGCCACGGTTCAGCCAAACGATGCGCTCACCATCCGGGGCGCGCTCGCCCACACGGCGCGCGCGCCGCTGCCCCCTCAGGCCGTCGCGGTCGTCGAGCTCAAGGAGGACGCCGCGGGCGGCGGGCGGGTCGTCGCCGAGCGGCGAATCGCGCTCGAAGGGACGGAGGGGCCCATCGCCTTCTCGCTCACCGTCGAGGGCGCGCGCCTCGCTCCGGGCGCGAGCTACGCCTTGCGTGGCGGTATCGTCGCGAACGGCCAGCCCCTCTGGGCGAGCGCCGCGGTTCCCGTCGCCCAGCGCTCCGGCACGGTGGAGGTCGGCACGCTCGCGATGCGGCCGGCGCGCGCGGAGGGCTTCGTGAGCACGCTCGCGTGCGGCGACCGCACCGTGACTGTCGGCTTCACCCGCGAGGGCATGCTGATGACGGCCGGCGACGAGACCTTCACGATGCGCCGCGGCGAGACCGCGTCGGGCGCGCGCTTCGAAGCCGTCGGCGATCCGGCCACCTTCGTCTGGGTCGAGGGCCGCGCCGCGACAGTGGAGGTGCGCGGCGAGCGTTACCCGCAGTGCACGGTGGTGGATCCCGGCCCGAAGCCGTTTCGCGCCACCGGCAACGAGCCCGGCTGGCGGCTCGACATCGCGGCGGGCGAGATCGCGCTCAACGCCGACTTCGGCGCGACGCGGCTCACCGCGCCGGCCGTGGCGCCCGAGGCGATCGACGGCGGGCGGCGCTACGCCGCCGCGACGCGCGAGGGGCCGCTCACGGTGACCGTCCTCGAGCGGCGGTGCAGCGACACGATGACCGGCATGCCTCATCCGAACGCCGTCACCGTCGAGTTCGCCGGGCGAAAGCTCGAGGGCTGCGGCGGCGATCCGGCGTCGCTCCTCGCGGGCGCGTGGACGGTTCAGCCGTTCGGCGGCGCGGCGGGCGATTCGCCGCGCGTGACGCTCACCTTCAACGCGGACGGCCGGTTGAGCGGGCAGGGCCCGTGCAACGCGTTCAGCGCCGCCTACTCGCTCACCGGCGAGGGGCTGGCGATCGCACGCCCCGCGCCGACGCGCCGCATGTGCGCGCCGGCGGTGATGCAATCGGAGCAGGCGTTCTTCGCGACGCTCGCCGGGGTGCGCCGCTTCGAGATCGCACCCGACGGGGCGCTCCTCCTGCACACCGACGCGGGGCGCTCGATCCTCGCGCGGCGGAGCTAGGCGGGGCTTCCCGTTGCGCGTGGCGCGGCGGCGCGCGACACTCGCCACGCCCGCCACCCCCTCGAGGAGGTGAACATGAAGCGACTGCCCGTGGTGCTCGTCCTCTGCGCCGCGCTCGCGGCGCCGGCCGCCGCGCAGCGCCCGCCGCCGACACGCTTCGACGGCATGTGGGAGGTCACGGTCGTGTGTGCCGACGTCGAGGATCCCAACACGCGGGCCGTGGCGCGCGGCTACACCTGGCGGTTCACGGGCGAGGTCAAGGACGGGCGCTTCCGCGGCCAGTACGGCGAGGAAGGCGCCTCGCCGTCCATGCTGCTCCTCGGCCGGATCACCGAGGAGGGCACGGCGGCGTTCCGCGCGACCGGCAAGAGCGCCAACCCCGACCACGCGGTCGGCCGGGTTCCCGCGGGCACGCCGTTTCGCTACACGGCGGACGGCCGCTTCGACGAGACCCGCGGCAGCGCGAGCCGCAACGAGACGCGACCCTGCGATCTCACCTTCACGAAGCGGTCGACCGGAGCGGCCCGGTGATCGTCGACGCCTGGATGCAGCACCCGAGCCCGGCGATGCTCGCCGACCCGATGTTCGAGTCGCTGCGGCGCTGGACGCGCGGCGACCGCGACGGCTCGGCCACGGGGGCCGGGTCGCTGCCGCTCGCAGCGACGCTCGCGGCGATGGACGCGGGCGGCGTGTCGGTGGCGCTCGCGAGCGCGTGGTTCGGACCGCAGGGGGCGATGATCTCGAACGACGAGGTCGCGGCCTGCGTGCGCGCTTCGCGCGGGCGGCTCTTCGGCGTCGGCTCGGTGGACCTTGCGCGCCCGATGGCGGCGGTGCGCGAAATCCGCCGTTGCGTGCGCGAGCTCGGCTTCAAGGCGATCCGTGCGCTGCCCTGGCTCTGGGAGCTCCCGCCGACGCACGCGCGCTTCTATCCGATCTATGCGGAGTGCTGCGAGCTCGGCGTGCCCTTTTGCACCCAGGTCGGGCACACCGGCCCGCTCAAGCCCTCGGAGTTCGGCCGGCCGATCCCCTACATCGACCAGGTGGCCATCGACTTCCCCGAGCTCGTGATCGTCGGCGGGCACATCGGCTACCCGTGGACCGAGGAGATGATCGCCGTCTGCACCAAGCACCCGAACGTGCACATCGACACCTCCGCGTACACGGTGAAGCGCTACCCGCCGGCGCTCGTCGATTACCTGAAGGACCACGGCCGCACCAAGGTGCTCTTCGGCACGAACTGGCCGATGATCGCGCCGCAGAAGGCGCTCCAAGGCCTCGACGCGCTCGGCCTCGACGACGAAGCGCGGTCGGCGTTCCTCGCCGGCAACGCGGCGCGGGTGTACCGGCTCGACCTCGCGCAGGCGGCGTAGGGGCTGCGGCGATGCGGCTCGTGCCGCTCAACCTCTTCGACGAAGGCTTCGTCGACATCGACACCCCGCGCGAGCCGTGGAGCATCCAGCTCGAGGTGCGCGCCTCGGGCGCGCTCGACCCCGCCCGCCTCGCCGACGCGCTGCGGGCCGCGGCGGCGACGCACCCGATGGCGCGCGCGCGCCTGCGCGAGCCGCGGCTCGGCGAATGGCGCCGGACCTGGGAGATCCACGACCGTCTCGACGGCGTGCCGCTCGCGGTCGTCGACGCCGCGTCGCCGGACGCACTCGCGCGGGCACGGTCGGCGGCGTTCAGCGCCTGTCCGCCGCTCGACGCGCCGCCGCCGTTCGCCGCGACGCTCGCGCGCCACCCGGAAGGCGACTATCTGCTCCTCAACGTGCACCACGCCGCGGCGGACGGCGTCGGCACGCTACGCTTCATGACCTCCGTCATCCGGCGCTATGCAGGAAAAGCCGACCCGGTGCCGCGCATCGACCCGCTCGCGGTGCGCGACCTCGCGGCGCTCGCCGGCTCGGCCTCGCTCGAGGAGCGCGTGCGGCGCGGTAGCGCGCTGCTCGAAGTGCTGGCGACGGCAGCGGTTCCGCCCGCGCGCATCGCCGGCGAAGGCGGCGATGCGCGCGCCCGCGGCTACGGCTTCGTGACCGTCGGGCTCGCGCCGGAGGAGACGGCAAGGGTCGCCGGCCGCAAGGGCCCCGGCACGGTGAACGACGTCCTGCTCGCCGCGCTCGCGCGGACGATCGCGCTCTGGAACGACGCGCGCGGCGCGCCGTGGGCGCGGGTGAGCATCATGGTGCCGGTGAATATCCGGCCGGAGGGCTGGTGGCACGAGGTGATCGCGAACTTCGCCTCCTATGTCTCGGTGTCGGTGCCGGCCGCGGCCCTCGGCGCGTTCGCGCGGAGCCGGTCGGCGGTCACCGCGCAGATGCTGAAGTACAAGCAGGCCGGCGCGGCGGGGCTGCTCGTCGATCTCCTCGCGCTGCGCCAGCTCGTGCCGCCGCTCATGCGGCGCCAGATGGCGGCGCTGCTGCCGCTTGCGGCCGGTCGCGTCGCCGACACGACGATGCTCTCCAACCTCGGGCGCCTTCCCGTGCTGCCCCGCTTCGGGCTGCGGGAAGGCCCGGTTCGCGAGGTCTGGTTCTCGCCGCCCGCGCCGATGCCGCTCGGCCTGTCGGTCGGCGCGGCCACCGCCGGCGAGCGCCTGTTCCTCACCCTGCGTCACCGCTACGCGCTGCTCGACGCCCGGGCGGCCGAGTCGTTCGCGCGCCTCTTCCGCGCGGTACTGCTCGGCCGGCCGGCAGTCGGGCGGCCGCGAGAGGAGAAGCCACGATGATCCACTTCGAGCTCCTGCGCGACCGCGGCATCCTCGTCGTCACGCCCACGGGGCCGCTCGAACAGGCCGACTTCGAGCTCCTCGCGCGGGAGGTGGACCCGTACATCGCCGCGCACGGGCGGCTCGCCGGCCTGATGATCTACGCGAAGTCCTTTCCCGGCTGGGAGAGCTTCGGGGCGCTCGTCTCGCACCTCAGGTTCGTCGGCGGCCACCACCGCCGAATCGCGCGGGTGGCGGCGGTCACCGACAGCGGTTTCCTCACGATCGTGCCGAAGGTCGTCGCGCACTTCGTGAGCGCCGAGGTGCGCCACTTCGACTTCGACGCGAAGGACCGCGCGCTCGCCTGGCTCGAGACCGGGCATTGAACGGACGCCGTCGGCGCCGGGGCGCCGGCGGCACACTTCGATCCTCCACACCCCACCGG
>JAOAEA010000035.1 GCA_026417035.1 Burkholderiales bacterium | reverse complement strand
CCGCGACCAGCTCGCGCGCCGCGCGCTCAAGACGGGGGACCGGCTGCCCCCGGAACGCGAGCTCGCCGAGGAGTTCGGCGTTAGCCGCAACACCCTGCGCGAGGCGCTGCGCTCCCTCGAGATCGCCGGCCTAATCGAACTGCGCAAGGGCGCGTCGGGCGGCGCCTTCATCCGCGAGGGCGGCGGCGAGGCGGCCGTCACCGGCCTGTCCGACCTCTACCGCTTGGGGGCGATCCGGCCCGAGCACGTTACCGAGGCGCGCATCATCGTCGGCACCGAGGTGGCGCGGCTTGCCTGCACGCGGTGCACGGCGCGCGATCTGGACGCGCTCGAGGCCAACGTGCACGCCGCCGAGGAAGCCACCGCGCGGGGCGACATGGCGCGGCGCGCCGAGATCAACTACGAGTTCCACCGCCTCCTCGCCCGCGCGACGAGAAATCCCGTGTTGATCGTCCTCACCGAGGCGCTGCTCGCGATGACGCAGCACTTTATCGAGGAGATCGGATACCGGCCGAACCGCTATGTCCTGCCTTCCCGCCGCCGCCTCATCGCGCAGCTCAGGAAGGGCGACCCCCGGGGCGCCGCCCGGGAGATGGAGGCGCTGCTCAAGCGCCTGCAGCGTTCGCACCTCGCCGCGTACGGGCGCAAGCCATGACCGGGGCGCTCGACGGCACATTCGTGCTGGATTTCACGGCGATGATGGCGGGGCCGTACTGTACCCGGCTCCTCGCTGACCTCGGCGCCGACGTCGTCAAGGTCGAGCCGCCGGAAGGCGACCACATTCGCAAGCGGCCACCGCTTCGCGACGGGCAGAGCGCGTACTTCGGCAACCTGAACTGCGGCAAGCGCAGCATGTGCGTGGACCTGCGCAAGGAGGCGGGACGCGAACTCGTTCGCGCGCTCGCTGCGAGGGCCGACGTGATCGTCGAGAACTTCCGCCCGGGCGTCATGGGTCGCCTGGGGCTCGGCTACGAAAGCGTCCGCGGGACGAACCCGGGGATCGTCTACTGCTCGATATCCGGCTTCGGCCAGCGGGGCCGGTTCGCGGCGCGCCCGGCATACGCCCCGGTCGTGCACGCCGCCTCGGGCTACGACCTCGCCAACCTCTCCTACCAAGACGGGCTCACACGGCCGCTGAAAACCGGTCTCTTCATCGCCGACGTGCTCGCCGGGGCGCTCGCCTTCGGCGCGGTGAACGCGGCGCTCGCGCGGCGCGCCGCGACCGGGGATGGCGAGCACATCGACCTCGCGCTCATGGACGCGATGTTCGGGTTGATGGTCTACGAGTGCATGGAGGCGCAGTTCCCCGTGGAGCGACGCCGGCCCCTCTACCGCGCCGTGCGCGCCAGGGACGGGTTCGTGATCGTGGCGCCGGTGAGTGCGAACAACTTCGACGCCATGGCACGCGCCGTCGGCCATCCCGAGTGGGCCGCCGATCCACGCTTCGCCACGGCCGAGGCGCGCGAGCACCACTGGGGCCTTCTGATGGATCTCCTCGACGAGTGGGCAGGGGCGCGATCCGCTGCGGAGTGCGAGGCGGTGATGACCGCGGGAGGCGTTCCCTGCTCGCGGTACCACACGGTCGGCGAGGCGATGCGGAGCGAATACGCCGAGGAGCGCCACGCGTTCGTCACGGTCGCCGACCGCGCCGGGAGCTTCCGCGTGCCCAATACGCCGTTCAAGCTGGCGAAGGGCCGCGCGGGAGCGCGCGATTGGGTGGCCGCCCTGGGCGAGCACAGTGCCGCGGTTGCCGCGGAGCGGCTCGGGCTGCGCCAAGCCGAGCTGGATCGCCTGTTCGAGGAAGGTGTGCTTTTCACCGAGGAGGAGAAGAAATGCGCATGAAACAGCTGATCGGGGGCCTGCTCCTCGCCGGCCTCTGCGGGTGGGCCGCGGCCCAGAGCTTCCCGTCGCGGCCGATCCGCATGATCGTTCCCTACCCCGCGGGCGGCACGACCGACATCATGGCCCGCACGCTGCAGGAACCGATGCAGAAGACCCTCGGCCAGCCGATCATCGTCGAGAACAAGGCGGGCGCAGCGGGCGCGATCGGCGCGCGCGAGGTCGCGCGTGCCGCGCCCGACGGGTACACGATTCTCTTCTCGAACAACGGTCCGTCGTCGACGACGCCGCTGCTGGTCAAGGACGCGGGCTACGACGGGCTCAAGGACGTCGCGCCCATCTCGCAGGTGTCCGCGGCGCCGCTTTTCGTCATGGTGAACGCGGCCGTCCCCGCGAACGACCTCAAGTCGTTCATCGACTACGCGCGCAAGCAGCCGAACGCGCTCGAATACGCGACGGCGGGGATCGGGTCCCTGGGGCACCTCGCGACCGAGCTCTTCGCGAACACCGCCGGCATCCGGATGGTCCACATCCCGTACAAGGGCCAGGCGCCCACGACCAACGCCATCGTCACCGGCGAGGTGAAGGTGCTGATCACGACTTCCTCCGGGACGTTGAACAACTTCATCAAGGAGGGGAAGGTGAAGCTGCTCGCTGTGTCGAGCAGCGAGCCCTCGCCCCTCGCGCCCGGGGTGCCCACCGTCGCCTCGGTGCTGCCGGGTTATCGCGTCGACATCTGGTTCGGGCTCCTCGCTCCGGCGGGAACGCCGCCCGACGTGATCGCGAAGCTGAACGATGCCGTGGTCAAGGCGCTCGCCCTGCCCGAGGTGCAGGAGCGCTTCCGCAGCTTCGGCGTGATCGCGAAGTCGAGCACGCCCGCGCAGCTCGGCGAGCTGATCGCCGACGAAACACCGCGCTGGACGCGTGTCGTGCGCGAGGCCAACATCAAGGCCGAGTAGGGTCCGTCGTCGCGGCTTCCGCGCGGCCGCCGGTCGCGCGGCGCCCTGCGGCAAGCGCCCGGACGTGGGGCGCGGAGTGCTCCGCAGACGCAAGCCGCTCGCCCTGCCGCCGGAGCGGCCGGCTGCGCTGCGATGACGTCAGGGCGAAGCCTCGTTTCGTTGGTGGCCCAAGGCGCGCCGTGCGGGAAGCCCCCTCCGCGAGACGCGCAAGCGCGAGCGACCGCGTGGCAGAATCCCGCCATGCCGCTTATCGACCCGCGCCCTGCTCCCTCGACACCGCACGCCCCGTCACCCGCCCGCCCCGCCGCCCTCGTCGCGGCGCTCGCCGCGGCGATCGTCCTCGCCGGCTGCCAGACGCCGGTGCGGCTGATGCCGACGCCGGTCGTGTTCCAGAGCGGCGAGGTGGACCCGTTCGAGAAAGCCGGCGCGATGGGCAAGGGCACCGACGTGCCGGTGCTCTACGCGACGAACCGCGGCGCCCTCATCGAGCGGCCCGATCCGATCTACACCATCCTGCCGAGCGAGCGGCTGCGCCTCGGCGTAGCGCACGTGCGCATCGGCGACGAGGACCTCGACTGGGAAACGCTGCGCCGCCTCTCCACGAGCAGCGATCCCGACCGGCGGCCGGTCGTGCGGCTCGACCGGCTCGATCCGATGGCATCGCTCCCGCCGTGGGCGGCCGTCTCCGCCTCGCCCGACGCCCAGGCGTTCTTCGCCCTCGTCGACCGGGCGCTCGCCGCGAGCGCGAACCGCGAGCTGCTCGTGTACGTGCACGGCGCCAGGAACTCCGTTACGCGATCGGCGGCGCAGGCGGCGCAGCTGCGCCACTTCAGCGGCCGGCGGATCGTGGTGCTCGCGTTCATGTGGCCCTCGACGGGGTCGATCCTGCGCTACCTCACCGACGTCGCCAACGCCGAGGCCTCGGTGGACCCCTTCGCCCGCCTGGTCGAGCTCCTCGCCGCCAACACGCAGGCTTCCGCGATCGACGTGCTCGCCTACAGCGCCGGCGCGCAGGTCGTGAGCCCCGGGCTCGCGAAGCTCGCGACCGCGCCCACCGGCGAGACGCGGGCGGCGCTCGCGGCGCGGCTGCGGCTGCGCAACGTCTATTTCGCCGCGCCGGACATCGACACCCGCCGCTTCGTCGAGGAGACGCGCCAGTACATCGACGTCGTGGGGCGCGTGTCGGTCGCCGCGAACTTCAACGATTCGGCCCTGCGCTTCGCGGAGATCGTGCACCGGGCCTCGCGCGCCGGGCGGCCCAACCCGACCGAGCTCGCGCCGGAGCAGACGATCTTCATGATCGAGGCATCGCAGCGCCTCGGCTTCGACGCGATCAAGGTGGATCCCCGCGACGTCCCCGGGCTGCCGACGCGCTCGCACGCGTTCTGGTACGAGGATCCGTGGGTGAGCGCGGACCTCCTCGGCCTGTTCCTCCTCGACGCCGGCCCGGAGCGCCGCGGGCTTGAGGCGCAGGTAACCCCGGGCGGCGCGCGCTACTGGCGCTTCCCGCCCGACTTCGGCGAGCGCGCGGTGCGGCTCTTCCTTTCGTCTGCGCCGGCTTCGGGAACGGGCGGGATGCCGCAGGGCGGGAAGTAGCGCGCCCGAGCGGCCGCTCGGGCGCGACGAGGCGCGAAGGCGCGTCGCGCGCCGCCCGTGACGGCTACTTCTCGCGTTCCTTCTGCGCGCCCGCGGCCATCGCGCCCCAGCCGGCCATCGCCTTCATCATCGCTTCCTGCGACTTGCGCATGGCCTCGATCGCGGCGTTGAACGGCACCGTGTCGCCCGGCTTCGCGCCCGGCGGCACCACGGCGGCGAAGCCCTTGCCGAGCTCGCCCATGTGCGCGCCCATCACCTTCGTCATGTCCGCCTGGCACTGCTGCAGCATCTCGGCAGTGGTGCTCCAGTACTTCATGAACCCCTCGAGGTAGGCCTGCGACAGCTGCTGTTGCGCCTTCATCATCGCGGGCAGGTCCTTCGCGCCGGCGACGGCGGCGAGCGCTTCCCGGTTCTGGTGCTGCGTCTCGACGTCGGCGGCGAGCTGCAGCATGTTCAGGTGCTGGGCGCTCGCGAGCGCGGCGTTCGAGACCGCGAGCAGCATGTCGAGCCCCGTCTTGTAGGCGTCGAACCAGTACTTCGACATCTGCGCGAGCATCTCCTGCGGGTTCGCGGCCATCGGGTGGGTCTCTTTCGCCATGGTGGATCCTCCTTTGCTCGGCGCCCTCGGCGCCCGTTGGGATGCGCCGCCCGCGGACGCGCTAGGCGGACGTGACGACCGGCGCGAAGCCGCCGCCCGCGGTGCGGAAGTTCGTCGTCTGGCCCTGGTAGAGCCGCGCCGCGGCGAGTTGCACCCGGCCCGAATACGCGTACAGGCGCACGTCGAGCTTGAGGAGGCGCGTCTCGCCCGCGACCGCGACCGCGCGCGAGCCCGGCGGGACGAGCGCCTGCGCCACGTAGCCGCCCGCGACGATCGTGGCCCAGACGCGGCGCGTGACGCCCTCGCCGCGATACGCCGCCTTGCCGCCGTAGCCCCGCGCCGGCTTGAAGAAGAGCCGGCGGCGCTCGGCCCAGAGCGCCGGCGCGTTCTCCGCGGTCACCGGCACGGTGCGCGGCACGCCGTTCGCGAGCACGGCGACGACCGCCCCCGGCACGCCGTTGGCGGCCAGGCGCCGCGGGTCCGAGAGCAGCGTGAGGTTCCGCTTGTCGGCGTAGAGCGCGTAGCCGTGCGGGTTCGGCGTGACCACCGCCGCGCGCGAGACGTAGGCCTCGCGCAGCACGCGGTGCGCCGGCTCGGCGAGCGCGAAATCGGTGAGGCGGTTGTAGACGAGGTCGATCGGCCGTCCGGCGGCGACGAGGCGCCCGTCCCGCAGCGCGAGCGCCTCCGGCGGCGCGATGAGCGCCGCGATGCCGTGCGCCGCGAAGAGCGCCCGGAACAGCTCGAACTCGGGGTAGAAGTACTGCGCCTCCGGGTCGTCGTCCACGATGGCGATCGACGCGAGCGGCGCGTCGCCGCGCTCGCGCCGCCACTCCTCGCGGAACATCGCGAGGAAATCGTCCTCGGCCGTCTCGATGTGCGTGGCGGGCGCGGTCGCGTCGCGCATCTCGTCGCAGCACGGCTCCTGGGCGCGCGCGAGCTTGGCGGCGAGCAGCCCGCCCGCCGCGTTGGTGTTCACCTCGATGAGCTTCGGCCCGTCCGCGCCGAGATGGAAGTCGAAGCCGAGGAACGCGCCGCCGGCCGCCATCGGGATGCGCGCGACCGGGTCGGCCCACTCGAGGACCGCCCGCTCGTACCACGGCTCGCGCGCCACGGTCTCCACCGCCCGCACGATCGCCTTCATCGCGGCGAGATCGGCGCGCGACACGAACACGGGGGCTGCGGCGAAGAGGTTCGGCCGGCCGGCCGCGACGATCGCGGCGAGCCCCGCGCCGCCCGAGTCGAGCTCGGCCGCGAGGCGTTCGGGCACGAGCGTCTCGCAGCTGCACTCGCGGTTCAGGCGCTCGATGTCGAGCGCCCCGCCCGCGCTTGGCGTACCGCCGTCCATGCCTCTCCCCCGCAAAGACCCTTCGACCCGCCGGGCGTGCCCGCCGTTCGCGGCATCACGCTTTCGCGTCCGGGATCACGCCACGCCCGAGCTTCCATGCTCGGCGTCCGGCGCCGCTAACCCATTGACGCAGATCAAACCATTCCCGGCCTGTGTGCCGCCTGATACCTTGAGGCGCACCCGAGGGAGGACAAGATGCGCGCGATGCTCCTCGACCACCCGCGCGAGCCGCTGCGGCTCGCGAGCGTGAGCGAACGCGCCCCCGGCCCCGGCGAGGTGCGCATCGCGGTCTCGGCCTGCGGCGTGTGCCGGACGGATCTCCACATCGTCGATGGCGATCTGCCCGAGGTGCGCAGCCCCGTGATTCCCGGCCACGAGATCGTCGGCGTCGTGCGCGAAGTCGGCGCAGGGGTGCGGTCGTTCGCCCCCGGCCAGCGTGTCGGCGTGCCCTGGCTCGGCTGGACCTGCGGCACGTGCGCTTATTGCGCCACGGGCCGGGAGAACCTGTGCGACGGCGCGCGCTTCACCGGCTACCACCGCGACGGCGGCTATGCCGAGGAAGTGGTCGCGGACGCCCGCTACGCGTTCGCGCTCCCCGGGGGCTACGCCGATGCCGAGGCCGCACCGCTCCTCTGCGCCGGGCTCATCGGCTACCGCTCGCTCGTGAAGGCGGGCGACGCGAGGGTGCTCGGTATCTACGGTTTCGGCGCCGCGGCGCACATCGTCTGCCAGGTGGCCCGCTGGCAGGGACGCACGGTGTTCGCGTTCACGCGGCCCGGCGACGCCTCCGCGCAGGCCTTCGCGCGGAGCCTCGGCGCGGCGTGGGCGGGGGACTCCGGCGCCACCCCGCCCGAGCCGCTCGACGCGGCGATCCTCTTCGCGCCGGTCGGCGCCCTCGTGCCGGCGGCGTTGCGCGCGACGCGCAAGGGCGGCACGGTCGTGTGCGCCGGCATCCACATGAGCGAGATCCCGGCGTTCCCCTACGAGATCCTGTGGGGCGAGCGCACCGTGCTCTCGGTCGCGAACCTCACGCGCCGCGACGGCGAGGCGTTCCTCGCGCTCGCGCCGAAGGTGCCGGTGCGGACCGAGGTGGAGACGTTCCCGCTCGCGCAGGCGAACGAGGCGCTCGCGCGGCTGCGCGAGGGGAGGATCACGGGCGCGGCGGTGCTGGTTCCGTAGAGCGCCAAAGGCCCTAACAGGCTCTTGAAAAACGCTTCCCGGCGCTCTTCAACAGCAACGGCCACCGATGCTTCGGGAGGCAGGCGTCTTTCGGCAGCCCCTGAATCAGGGGGTCGAGGGGGATGTGTCCCCCCTTTTTCAACACCCTGCCGACGCAGAGAGCGCAGAGCACGCAGAGGGCCGCAGAGCGCGACACCGCGGGTTCGCTGCGCCGAGAGGGGACGCCGATCAGGAGAACGTCTGCAGGATTCGCTCTTCCCTCTGCGGCCCTCTGCGCTCTCGCCGGCCTCTGCGTCGGAAGTTGGCGTCGGTCGATCGCGGGCGGTGCTCGCGCGCATAATCCCCGCATGCAGGCGCTCCGGCATCGATGGCTGCTGCCCCTGGCCGCGCTGGCGCTCGGCGCGCTCGCGCCGCAGGCGGGGGCCCAGGTGCCGCCCTCGCCCGCCGAGGCCGCCGCCTACACGGGCCTGCACGCGGCCGCGTGGCGCGGCGACGTCGCGACGATCGAGAGACTCGCGACTTCGCGCGCGGCGCGCGAGGCGCGCGACGGGCACGGCCGCACGCCGCTGCACGTCGCGACCTTCGCGCGGCAGCGCGGCGCCGTGCGGGCGCTCGTCGCCGCGGGCGCCGACACGGCGGCGCTCGAGGCGGGCCGCTACGACGCGGTCACGATCGCCGCGGTGGCGGACGACGAGGAGACGCTGGCGCTGCTCCTCGCGATGGGCGCGAGCGCGAAGCTCGTGACGAGCCGCTACGACGGCACGGCGCTGATCGCCGCGGCGCACCTCGGCCACGACGGCGTGGTGCGGCGGCTGATCGCGGCGGGCGCGCCCCTCGACCACGTGAACAACCTGCACTGGACGGCGCTCATCGAGGCGATCGTGCTCGGCGACGGCGGGCCGCGCCACCAGGCGACGGTGCGCGCGCTCCTCGAGGCCGGCGCGAGCACGAAGCTCACCGACGCCGCGGGCCGCACGCCGCTCGAGCTCGCCCGCGCGCGCGGCTACGCGGAGATGGTCCAGATGCTGGAGCAGGCCGGGGCGCGATAGCGCGCTTTGCCGCACCCGTCCCTCGCGAATCATCCGGTTTTTCGCAGCGGCAGCGCCGGTCCTTCGGGGCGGGGCCTGCTTCGCGCCGACCGGCACCCGGACGCCCCGGCCCGAAGCGCACGCCGGCGCGCGGATGCGCGGCGACAGCGCGCGGAGGGCTTCTGGCGGCGCACGGGACCACCCCCGTCAGATCGTCCCGCCTTTCTTGCGCCATTCGCCGGGCGAAGTCCCCGCCCAGCGCCGGAAGGCGCGAGTGAACGTCGCCGCGTCCGAATAGCCCAGCCGCGCGGCGATCTCGGCGATGGGCACTGCCGAGGACCGCAACAGGCCTTGCGCCTGGCGGAACCGCGCGTCCTCGAGCAGATCGCGGAAGCACGTTCCGTTCTCGCCGAGCCGGCGCGCGAGCGAGCGGCGGCTCATGGCGAACGAGGCCGCGACGTCGCCGATCGAGAACCGGCCTGCCGCAACGAGCGATCGCACCACGCGGCCGACGCGGTCCCGGGCGTGCTCCCGACTGGCCGTCATCTGATCGCCGATCTTTTCCGCGAGGACGCGTCGGATGTAAGGATCGGCGTCGTCGACTCGCACGGCGAGCCAGCGCGCGTCGAACGCGAGCGCGCTGCGCTCGGCATCGAAGCGCACCGGCGCGTTGAAGAAAGAGCGGAACAGGGACACGTCCTCCGGTGCGCGCCAGGCGAAGGTCGCTTCCCGCAGGCGAAAGTCGCTGCCGCAGAGGCCGCGCAGGATGTTGGCGGCGATGGCGAGCGCGCCGAACGTCATCTGGTCGGCTCCGGGAACGCCGGGCGTCAGGACTTCGTAGCCGAGCACGGCGGTATCCCCTTCGCGCGCGACGTAGCTCGTCGCGCCTTGATCGTGGACGTGCAGGAACTCCTGCAGCGCCGCGAGTCCGCGCTCGACGGATTCCGAGTTCGCCACGAGGTAGCCCAGGATGCCGAGCGCCGGAAGCCCCGTGCGCGTGCACGCGCGCAGGCCGATGTCGGTCATCCCGGTGCGCTCCGAAGCGATCTGGGCGAAGCGGCACAAGGCGGCGAACGGCACGACGTTGTCCGGATCGGCGAAGGCGCCCGGGGCGAGCCCGGCCTCGGCGAGAAGCGGGGCGGGGTCGATGCCGCGGTTCGCGAGCAGCGGCGGCAGCCCGGCGGCGCCGCCCACGCGGATGACGTGGTCCGGGATGCGGGTCGGTGGGAGGATCGATGCGCGTCGCGCAGCCAAGGGCGTGACCAGACTGAGTGCCGGGCCAGTCTGGCACAAAATGCAAACTTGCGGGCTGGACGGCCAACGGTTCGGCTGCCGCCCGCGTTTATCCTCCCGACCGAGCGGCGCCCGGTCGCGCCGGCGAATGGTCGACCCAGGAGGACCACCCATGAACGCACTGAAAGCCCCCGTACTGATGCTTCTAGTGTCAGCGGCCTTGGCACTGACCGGCTGCGGCAAACAGGAAGAAGCGAGGGTCGAGAAGGCCGTCGACCAGGCCGCGGCCGAGGCCAAAGCGAAGGCCGAGGCGGCCGCGAAGGCGGCGGAAGCCGCGGCCAGGGAGGCGGAAGCGCTGGCGCTCGCAACCGAAGCCTATGTGTACGCCTACCCGCTCGTCACCATGGAGATGACGCGACGGGTCATGACCAACGTCGCCTCGCCGGAGGGCACGCGCGCTCCCATGGGCCAGTTCGTCCGGATGCGCGAGTATCCCAGCGCCAAGTTCCGCGACGTCACGGCGCCGAATGCGGACACCCTCTACACCACCGCATGGATCGACGTGTCGAAGGAGCCCTGGATCCTCAGCCTCCCGGACATGAAAGGCCGCTATTTCCTCTTCCCGATGCTCGACGGCTGGACCAACGTGTTCCAGGTTCCGGGCAAGCGCACGACGGGGACGAAGGCGCAGAAGTACGCGATCACCGGCCCGGGCTGGTCGGGCACGCTCCCCGAAGGCGTGACCGAGTACAAGTCCCCGACCGGCATGGTCTGGATCCTCGGTCGCATCTACTCCACGGGCACCCCCCAGGACTACAAGGAAGTCCACGCGCTGCAGGACCAGGTCTCCGCGGTGCCGCTGTCGGCCTACGGCAAGCCGTACCAGCCCGAGCCCGGCAAGGTCGATCCGGCCATCGACATGAAGACGGCCGTCCGCGAGCAGGTCGACGCTTTGTCCGGCGCCGACTACTTCAGGCTGTTCGCGGAGCTCCTCAAGACGAATCCGCCGGCGGCCGAGGATGCGCCGATGGTGGCGAAGCTCGCCAAGATCGGCATCGTCCCCGGGCAGGACTTCGACGCGGCGAAACTCGAGCCCGCGGTCGCCAAGGGGATCGCGGCTGCGCCCAAGCCGGCGCAAGAGGTCATCATGGGCTGGCTGAAGGCCGGCATCGCTGCGGGCGACTTCAAGCTGGAGAACGGCTGGGCCTACTCGACCAAGGTCGGCACCTACGGCACGCACTACGTGCAGCGCGCGCTGATCACCGCCATCGGCTTGGGCGCCAACCGGCCGCAGGACGCGATCTATCCGACGTCGACCGGGCCCGACCTGCTGAAGAAGTACGACGGCAGCAAGAAGTACGTCATGCGCTTCGAGAAGGGCCAACTGCCGCCCGTCGACGGCTTCTGGTCCCTGACCATGTACGACGCCGGATACTTCTTCGTCGACAACCCGCTCAACCGCTACACGCTGAGCCAGCGCAACAAGCTCAAGGCCAACGCCGACGGGTCGGTCGACCTCTACATCCAGCACGAGTCGCCCGGCAAGGACAGGGAATCGAACTGGCTGCCGGCACCGAAGGACGAGTTCATTCTGATGATGCGTCTCTACTGGCCGAAAGAGACCGCTCCGTCGATTCTGGACGGCACCTGGAAGCCGCCCGCGGTGAAGCCGGTTTCGTAGCGGTCTTCCGCGCGCGGGTTCGAAGGGGCGGAACGCGCGTTCCGCCCCTTCGCTCTCCGGGAGCGGGCGCGCGGCCGCCCGGGAGCAACCGGGAAGATCGCGACGCCCGGCGCAAGCGCGGGTCGCCGGGCGCGGTTTCGGGACCCGGTGCCGGCCCAGGGGCGGGGGCCTTCCTGCGCGCCCCTCTGCGCCCTCCGCGCCCTCTGCGTCGAAGCCTTCCCCGCCGACCGCTCCGCGCACCCAGCGCACGATCGACGCCGCGTCCATCGCGCCCGACTGCCGCGCGATCTCGCGACCGCCCCTGAACACGATCATCGTCGGGATCGAGCGGATGCCGTAGCGCGCGGCGACACCCTGCGCGGCCTCGGTGTCGAGCTTCGCGAGCCGCACGTTCGGCTCGAGCTCGCGCGCCGCGCGCTCGAACTGCGGCGCCATCATCTTGCACGGGCCGCACCAGTCGGCCCAGAAATCCACCACCACCGGGATGTCGGACTTACCGACGTGCCGGTCGAAGTCGGCTTCGGAGAGCGCCACCGGCCGGCCGTCGAAGAGCGGCTGCCGGCACTTTCCGCACACCGGGCCGTCCGCGAGGCGCTCGCGCGGGACCCGGTTGGCCGCACCGCAACGCGGGCAGACGACGTGGACGGGCTCGGACATGGTTTGGGCTCCGTGGCTGTGACGCGAGTCAAATTGCGGCGCCTCGGCAGCGATTCAAGCGCCCCGCGGCCCGCCGCATAGTCCTTTCGGCGGATGGCCGCATCCGCCGTCGGCAGGCGGCGAGCCTCCGCCTTCCGAAGCGCGCGCTGCGGCCTTCCGGAGAATGGGAGCGGCCGCGCCCGGCGCGGACAATCCCCGCCATCGGAAACCCCCGGGAGAAGGGAGCGATCCATGGCGAAGTCGCAAAGGGCAAAGGCGATCTCGGTGCTCGTCGTGAGCACGCTCGCCTTCACGGTGTGCTTCATGGTGTGGCTGATGTTCGCCGTCATCGGCGTGCCGATCAAGAAGGAGCTCAACCTCAACGCCACCCAGTTCGGGATCCTCACGGCGACGCCCGTGCTCACCGGCTCGCTCATCCGCGTGCCGCTCGGGATGTGGACCGACAAGTACGGCGGGCGCATCGTGATGTTCGTCCTGATGCTCTCGACGGTCATCCCGATCTGGATGATGTCCTACGCGACCGAGTACTGGCACTTCCTCGTGATCGGCCTCTTCGCGGGGCTCGCGGGCGGCTCGTTCTCGGTGGGCACGCCCTACGTCGCGCGCTGGTTCCCGCGCAACCAGCAGGGCCTCGCGATGGGCATCTACGGCGCCGGCAACTCCGGCGCGGCGGTGAACAAGTTCATCGCGCCGGCGCTGGTGCTCGCCTTCGGCTGGACGATGGTGCCGCAGGTCTACGCCGCGGTCATGCTCGGCACGGCGATCCTCTTCTGGATCTTCAGCTACTCGGACCCCGCGCACCTCGTCGGCTCGAAAGTGACCTGGCGGGACCAGCTCAAGGCCATGAAGGACCCGCGCGTCTGGAAGTACTCGCAGTACTACTCGATCGTGTTCGGCGGCTACGTCGCCCTCGCCCTCTGGATGCCGCAGTACTACGTCGGCGAGTACGAGCTGCCGCTCGCCACCGCTGCCCTGCTCGCCGCGGCCTTCTCGCTCCCCGGCGGCGTGCTGCGGGCGATCGGCGGGTGGCTCTCCGACAAGTACGGCGCGCACCAGGTGACGTGGTGGGTGATGTGGGTCTCCTGGATCTGCCTCTTCCTGCTTTCCTATCCGCAGACGTCGATGACGATCCAGACGGTGACGGGGCCGCAGACGTTCCACATCGGGCTCAACGTCTACCTCTTCACCATCCTGATGTTCGTGATGGGCATCGCCTGGGCGTTCGGCAAGGCCTCGGTCTTCAAGTACATCTCCGACGAGTTCACCGACAACATCGGCGTCGTGTCGGGCGTGGTGGGCCTCGCGGGCGGCCTGGGCGGCTTCCTGCTGCCGATCATGTTCGGCGCGCTGCTCGACTTCACCGGCATCCGCTCCAGCGCGTTCATGCTCCTCTACGGCGTGGTGTGGGTCTCGCTCATCTGGATGTACTGGACCGAAGTGCGCAAGGCCGAGGTGATCGGGCCGCGCGCGAAGAAGTTCTCGCTGCGGGGCTGACCCGACCCACTGTCCCGCTCACCGAACCCCTCACCTCGAAAGGCCAGCACCATGGCGAGAATCCAGAATTGGACGCCGGAGGACCCGAAGTTCTGGCAGGAGACGGGCAGCGCGCTCGCCTGGCGCACCTGCGGCGTGACGACCTTCTCCCTGATCTTCTCGTTCGCGACCTGGTTCGTGATGAGCGCGGTCGTCGTGCGCATGCCGGCGATCGGCTTCAAGTTCACGACCACCGAGCTGTTCTGGCTCGCGGCGATCCCGGGGCTCGCCTCCGGGATCCTGCGCCTCGTGCACTCGAACTTCATCCCGGTGCTCGGCACGCGGCCCGTGATCGCGACCGCGACGATCCTGAAGGTGATCCCGATGGTGTGGCTCGGCATCGCGATCCAGGACCCGACCACCTCGTGGGCGACCTTCATGGTGATCGGCTTCCTCTGCGGGATGGGCGGCGGCGACTTCTCGTCGTTCATGCCGTCGACCAGCATCTTCTTCCCGAAGCGGCTGCAGGGCACCGCGATGGGGATCCAGGCCGGCGTCGGCAACTTCGGGGTGTCGGTCGTGCAGTTCGTCGCGCCGTGGATCATCGGCTTCGCCGCGCTCGGCACGATCGCCGGCGGTCCGCAGGTGTTCACCAAGGCCGACACGGTCAAGGGCGCGCTCAGCGTCACCAAGGAAGGCGGCGTCGTCCGCGACGTGGTCGTCGCCAAGCCCGAGTTCGCCGCGGCGATCGAGGTGGTCAAGGCCGACGGCGTCGTGAAGGACGTCGTGCTACGCGGCGCCGACAAGGTGCAGCCCGTCAGGACCGAAGTGAAGAAGGACGCCGCGGGCGCGATCGTCGAGGTCGTGCCGACGCAAGGCTACGCGGTCGAGGTCAAGCGCGACGCCGCCGGCGCGGTCACCGACGTGGCCCTGAAGAGCGTCGTGAAGAAGCCGATGTGGCTGCAGAACGCGGCGTTCGTCTGGGTGCCGTTCCTGGTGCTCGCGTTCGTGCTCGCGCTGGTGTTCCTGCGCAGCCTACAGCTGCCCACGCGCGGGTTCATGGGCCAGTTCGAGATCCTGAGCAACCGCAACCGCGCGCGCCTGCACACCTGGAACTGCACGATCACCTACATCTGCTCGTTCGGCTCGTTCAGCGGCTTCTCCGCGGCGTTCCCGATGCTGATCAAGACGCTGTACGGCGGCTTCGACGGCGCGCCCGACCCGCTCACGTACGCGTACCTCGGGCCGCTGATCGGCGGGCTGGTGCGCGTGCTGACCGGCGGCGTCTTCGACCGCATCGGCGGCAGCAAGGGCATGCACTGGACGACGATCGGGCAGATCGCCGGCGTCGCCTTCCTCGTCTTCGGCGGGTACCTGACGCCGACCCGCGTCGAGCAGTTCGAGGGCTTCCTCGGGGGGATGCTGTGGATCTTCCTGATGACCGGCATCAACAACGCGGCGACCTTCCGCCAGTACCCGATCGTGTTCGCGTACTCGCCGGCCAAGGGCGCGCAGATGCTCGGCTGGACCGGCGCGTGGGCGGCCTTCGGCCCCTTCGTCTGGAACTCGCTGATCGCGACCTCGATCGAGCGCACCGGCACGGTGGTTGCGTTCTTCCTCGGCTGCGCGGTGTTCTACGTGTACTCGCTCGGCATCAACTGGTGGTACTACACGCGCAAGGGCGCCGAGCGCTACGACTACGGCAACGCCGGCGGGACCTGGTGGGACAAGCTGCCCGAGGGCGAGAAGGAGCGCATGAAGCGCATCGACCTGGGCCAGGCCGCCTGAGCGAGGCGAGGGCGGCTGCGGACTCCGGGTCCGCACCGCATGCACCCCATCCGCCCGAGCCGGCAAATCCATGGATACCGTCGTCAACCTGGGAGCGATCGTCTACGGGATCGTGCTGGTCCTGGGCGTGTTCGTGCGCACACCGGTGACCGAGGCGATGCGGGTGGACGCGCTGTTCATCCCAGGCGCCAGCGAGAGGACGCGCCCGGTGAACCTGGTCCTGGGATTGCTGGTCGCGGGCTACGGCGCCTGGTCGCTGTGGGGAAGGTGAGATGGCGGCTGTCGCGCGCGCTCAAGGTCGTCGCCGCGCCCCGGGCGATCTGCCCCGGGATGGGCGCGCGCTTCCGGCCGGGACGCGACGGGTACGCGAGGATCCGCGAGGCCCGGCCACGGGGCGCAGGGCTCGGGCCGGGCTGCTCGATCGGTTCGAGCACCGGATTCCTGATCTTGGATCCGCGAGCCTCATGCCCGGCCCCTGCAATCGATGAACATGCTCCTCACCCGCTGGGAACCCGACAACCGGATCTTCTGGGAGGCAGAGGGCTCCCGCGTCGCGCGGCGCAACCTCGCGCTGTCGATCCCGCCGCTGGTGCTGTCGTTCGCCGTGTGGATGCTTTGGAGCGCGGTCGTCGTGTACCTCCCGCACGTGGGCTTCCGCTTCACCACCGCGCAGCTCTTCTGGCTCGCGGCGCTGCCGGGGCTCGCCGGCGGCACGCTGCGGCTCTTCTTCGCGTTCATGGTCCCGGTGGTCGGCGGGCGCATCTGGACGACGGTCTCGACCGCGCTCCTGCTCCTGCCCGCCCTCGGCATCGCGCTCGCCGTGCAGGATCCCGCGACGGGCTACCCGACGTTCCTGCTGCTCGCGCTGGCGGCGGGGATCGGCGGCGGCAACTTCGCCTCGAACATGGCGAACCTCTCTTTCTTCTATCCCACCGACCGCAAGGGCGCCGCGCTCGGGCTGAACGCGGGCCTGGGCAACCTCGGCGTCGGGCTCGCGCAGCTCGCCGTCCCGCTCGTGATCGGCGGCGCGGTGTTCGGTGCGCTCTCGGGCGCGCCGCAGCAGTTCGTCGACGGCGACGGGGTGCGCGACGTGTGGCTGCAGAACGCGGGCTACGTCTGGGTGCCGCTCATCGTGCTCGCGGCGGCGGCGGCCTGGTACGGCATGGACGACATCGCGTCGGTGCGCAGCTCGTTCGCGGAGCAGGCGGTGATCTTCGTCCGCCCGCACACCTGGCTCCTGTCGTGGCTCTACCTCGGCACGTTCGGCTCGTTCATCGGCTTTTCCGCGGGGCTGCCGCTCTTCGCGGAAACGCAGTTCGGGGCGAGCCCGCTCGCGTACGCGTTCCTCGGTCCGGTGGTCGGCGCCGCCGCCCGGCCCGCTGGCGGCTGGCTGGCGGACCGGTTCGGCGGCGCGCGCATCGCGCTCGGGGCCTTCATCGTGCTCGCCTCGGCGAGCGTCCTCCTCGCGACCGCGCTCCCCGGGGAGGGCACGGGCGGCAGCTACGGCACTTTCCTCGCCCTGGCGTTCGTGCTCTTCGCGGCGAGCGGCGCCGGCAACGGCGCGGTGTTCAACATGATCCCCGTGGTGTTCGCGCGCGAGCGCGAGCACGGGGCGCAGCCCGGCGACGCCGAAGCGCTCGCGCGGGCGCGCCACGACGGCGCGCTCGAGGGCGCGGCGGCGATCGGCTTCGCTTCGGCCATCGGCGCGTTCGGCGCGTTCTTCATCCCCAAGATCCTCGGCGCCGCCATCTCGCTCACCGGCGGGGCGCAGGCGGCCGCGTGGGTCTTCACCGTCTTCTACGCGACCTGCATCGCACTCACCTGGGTCGCCTACGCGCGCCGCGGCGCGGCACCCGACCGTCTTTCTAGGAGGCAGCCATGAGTCATTTCCTCGACCGCCTGATGTTCTTCAGCCGTGAAACGCAGGAGTTCGCCGACGGCTACGGCGTCGTGACCCGCGAGGACCGCACCTGGGAGGACGGCTACCGCAACCGCTGGCAGCACGACAAGGTCGTGCGCTCCACCCACGGCACCAACTGCACGGGCTCGTGCAGCTGGAAGATCTACGTCAAGGGCGGCGTGGTCACCTGGGAGACGCAGCAGACCGACTACCCGCGCACCCGGCCCGACATGCCGAACCACGAGCCGCGCGGCTGCTCGCGCGGCGCGTCCTACTCCTGGTACCTCTACAGCGCGAACCGCGTCAAGTACCCGATGGTGCGCGGGCGGCTCGTGAAACTCTACCGCGAGGCGCGGCGCGCGCTCGGGCCCGTCGAAGCCTGGGCGTCGGTCGTCGAGGATCCCGAGAAGGCCAAGTCGTACAAGTCCCGGCGCGGCCTGGGCGGGTTCGTGCGCTCGACCTGGGACGAGGTGACCGAGATGATCGCGGCCGCCAACGTCTACACCATCAAGAGGTACGGGCCCGACCGGGTCATCGGCTTCTCGCCGATCCCGGCGATGTCGATGGTCTCCTACGCCGCCGGCAGCCGTTACCTCTCGCTCATCGGTGGCGTGTGCATGAGCTTCTACGACTGGTACTGCGACCTGCCGCCGGCGAGCCCGCAGATCTGGGGCGAGCAGACCGACGTCCCCGAGTCGGCCGACTGGTACAACTCGAACTTCATCATCGCCTGGGGCTCGAACGTGCCGCAGACACGCACGCCCGACGCGCACTTCTTCACCGAGGTGCGCTACAAGGGCGCGAAGGTCGTGGCGGTCACGCCCGACTACGCCGAGGTGTCCAAGCTCGCCGACCTGTGGCTACATCCCAAGCAGGGCACCGACGCCGCACTCGCGATGGCCATGGGCCACGTCATCCTCAAGGAGTTCCACCTCGACCGGCCCTCGCAGTACTTCCGCGACTACGTGCGCCAGTACACCGACTTCCCGATGCTGGTGCGCCTCGCGAAGCGCGGCGGCCACTACGTCGCGGACCGCTTCGTGCGCGCCTCCGACTTCGCCGGCGCCCTGGGCCAGGCGAACAACCCCGAGTGGAAGACGGTCGCCTTCGACGAGGCCGCGAACCGCGTCGTGGTGCCGACCGGCTCGATCGGCTTCCGCTGGAACCAGAAGGAAGGCGAGGACCAGGGCAAGTGGAACATCGAGGAGAAGGAGGCGGGCGGGGCGCCGACGAAGCTCGCACTCTCGCTCGTCGAAGGGCGCGACGAGGTGGTGCCCGTCGCCTTCCCCTACTTCGGCGGCATCCGCGTCGAGCACTTCCAGGCGAACGACCAGGGCTCGGACGTGCTGGTGCGCAACGTGCCCGCGAGGAAGCTCCAGCTCGCGGACGGCGAGACGCTGGTGGCGACCGTGTTCGACCTCACGATCGCCAACTACGGCATCGACCGCGGCCTGGGCGGCGGTCACGTGGCGAAGAGCTTCGACGAAGACGTGCCCTACACGCCGAAGTGGCAGGAGTCGATCACCGGCGTGCCGGCCGACCAGGTGATCACCGTCGCGCGGCAGTTCGCCGACAACGCCCACAAGACCCAGGGCCGCTCGATGGTGATCATCGGCGCCGCGATGAACCACTGGTACCACTCCGACATGAACTACCGCGGCGTCATCAACCTGCTGGTGATGTGCGGTTGCGTCGGGCAGTCGGGGGGCGGCTGGGCGCACTACGTCGGGCAGGAGAAGCTCAGGCCGCAGACCGGCTGGACCGCGCTCGCGTTCGCGCTCGACTGGCACCGCCCGCCGCGGCAGCAGAACTCGACGTCCTTCTTCTACAACCACACCGACCAGTGGCGCTACGAGAAGCTCACGGTGCGCGAGATCCTGTCGCCGCTCGCCGACCCCGGCGAGTTCACCGGCTCGCTCATCGACTTCAACGTGCGCGCCGAGCGCATGGGATGGCTGCCCTCCGCGCCGCAGCTCGGCAAGAACCCGATCGAGGTGGCGAAGGAGGCGGCGTCCGCCGGCATGGACCCGAAGGATTACGCCGTCAACGCCCTCAAGGCAGGCACGCTCAGGATGGCGTGCGAGGATCCGGACAACCCGGCGAACTTCCCGCGCAACCTGTTCGTGTGGCGCTCCAACCTGCTCGGCAGCTCGGGCAAGGGCCACGAGTACTTCCTCAAGCACCTGCTCGGGACGCAGAACGGCGTGCAAGGCAAGGACCTCGGCGCCGAGGGCGGGGCGCGGCCGCAGGAAGTCGTCTGGCGCGAGCAGGCGCCCGAGGGCAAGCTCGATCTGCTCGTCACGCTCGACTTCCGCATGTCGACGACCTGCCTCTACTCGGACATCGTCCTGCCCACGGCGACCTGGTACGAGAAGAACGACCTCAACACCTCCGACATGCACCCGTTCATCCACCCGCTCACGCAGGCGGTGGACCCGGTGTGGGAGGCGCGCAGCGACTGGGAGATCTACAAGGCGATCGCGAAGAAGTTCTCCGAGGTGTGCGTCGGCCACCTGGGCGTCGAGAAGGAGCTCGTCCTCACGCCCCTCATGCACGACACGCCCGCCGAGCTCGCGCAGCCGCTCGGGGTGAAGGAGTGGAAGAAGGGCGAGGTCGACCTCGTCCCGGGCAAGACCGCGCCGGTGATGACGGTGATCGAGCGCGACTACCCGAACACCTACCGGAAGTTCACCTCGCTCGGGCCGCTGATGGCGAAGGTCGGCAACGGCGGCAAGGGCATCGCCTGGAACACCGAACGCGAGGTCGAGAACCTCGCCAGGCTCAACTACACCGTGACCGAGGACGGGGTGGCGAAGGGCCAGCCGCGGATCGAGACCGACATCGACGCCTCCGAGGTGATCCTGATGCTCGCCCCGGAGACGAACGGCGAGGTCGCGGTGAAGGCCTGGGAGGCGCTCTCGAAAGTCACCGGACGCAGCCACGTGCACCTCGCGCTGCCCAAGGAGGAAGAGAAGCTCCGCTTCCGCGACCTGGTGGCGCAGCCGCGCAAGATCATCTCGTCGCCGACCTGGTCGGGGCTGGAGAGCGAGCACGTCTCCTACAACGCCGGCTACACCAACGTCCACGAGCTGATCCCGTGGCGCACCCTGACCGGCCGCCAGCAGTTCTACCAGGACCACAAGTGGATGCTCGCCTTCGGCGAGGCGATGTGCGTGTACAAGCCGCCGGTGGACCTCAAGACGGTGGCGCCGATCCGGGGCAAGAAGCCGAACGGCAACCCCGAGGTGGTGCTCAACTTCATCACGCCGCACCAGAAGTGGGGCATCCACTCGACCTACACCGACAACCTCCTCATGCTCACGCTCTCGCGCGGCGGCCCGATCATCTGGATCTCCGAGACCGACGCGCGGAAGGCGGGCATCGCGGACAACGACTGGATCGAGGCCTACAACCTGAACGGTGCGATCGTGGCGCGGGCGGTGGTGAGCCAGCGCGTGAACGAGGGCATGTGCCTCATGTACCACGCCCAGGAGAAGATCGTGAACACGCCCGGCTCGGAGATCACCGGATCGCGCGGCGGCATCCACAACTCGGTGACGCGCGCGGTGACCAAGCCGACGCACATGATCGGCGGCTACGCGCAGCTCTCCTACGGGTTCAACTACTACGGCACCATCGGCACCAACCGGGACGAGTTCGTCGTCATCCGCAAGATGAAGACGGTGGACTGGCTCGACGCGCCGGCGGAGGCCGCGGCGGAGGCGCACGGATGAAAGCGAGAGGCCCCGCAACCGTCCGTCAGACCCCGTCGCTGCGAAAGGAGTGAAGACATGAAAGTCCGCGCTCAGATCGGCATGGTGCTCAACCTCGACAAGTGCATCGGCTGTCACACTTGCTCGGTCACCTGCAAGAACGTCTGGACCAACCGCGAGGGCATGGAGTACGCGTGGTTCAACAACGTCGAGACCAAGCCCGGCATCGGCTATCCCAAGGAGTGGGAGAACCAGGACCGCTGGGCGGGCGGCTGGACGAGGAAAGCGAACGGCCGGATCGAGCCCCGGCAGGGCGGGCGCTGGTCGGTGCTCATGAAGATCTTCGCCAATCCGAACCTGCCGGAGATCGACGACTACTACGAGCCCTTCACGTTCGACTACGAGCACCTGCACACCGCGCCCGAGATGAAGGCGCCGCCGGTCGCCCGGCCGCGCTCGCTGCTCACCGGCGAGCGGATGGAGAAAATCGAGTGGGGGCCGAACTGGGAGGAGATCCTCGGCGGCGAGTTCGCCAAGCGCTCGAAGGACGCGAATTTCGAGGGCGTGCAGAAGGAGATCTACGGCGAATTCGAGAACACCTTCATGATGTACCTGCCGCGGCTCTGCGAGCACTGCCTCAACCCGGCGTGCGTCGCGAGCTGCCCGTCCGGCTCGATCTACAAGCGCGAGGAGGACGGCATCGTCCTCGTCGACCAGGACAAGTGCCGCGGCTGGCGCATGTGCGTCTCCGGCTGCCCGTACAAGAAGATCTACTACAACTGGTCGACCGGCAAGGCCGAGAAGTGCATCTTCTGCTACCCGCGCATCGAGGCGGGCCAGCCGACGGTGTGCTCCGAGACCTGCGTCGGCCGCATCCGCTACCTCGGCGTGCTGCTCTACGACGCCGACCGCATCGAGGCGGCGGCCTCGGTCGCCGACCCGAAGGCGCTCTACGAGGCGCAGCTCGCGATCTTCCTCGATCCGAACGCGCCCGAGGTCGTCGAGCAGGCGCGTCGCGACGGCGTGCCGGAGGCTTGGCTCGAGGCCGCCCGGCGCTCGCCCGTGTACAAGATGGCGATGGAATGGAAGGTCGCGCTGCCGCTGCACCCCGAGTACCGCACGCTGCCGATGGTCTGGTACGTGCCGCCGCTGTCGCCGATCCAGTCGGCGGCGAACGCCGGCGCGATCGGCGCGTTCGGCCAGCTCCCCGACGTGCGCAGCCTGCGCATCCCGCTGCGCTACCTCGCCAACCTGCTCACCGCGGGCGACGAGGCGCCGGTGGTGCGCGCGCTCGAGCGCATGCTCGCGATGCGCGCGTACATGCGCGACCGGCACGTCGAGAAGCGCGAGAACGCGGAGGTGCTCGCGCAGACGGCGCTCTCGGTGGGCGACGTGGAGGAGATGTACCGCTACATGGCGATCGCGAACTACGAGGACCGGTTCGTGATCCCGACGACGCACCGCGAGTACGCCGAGAACGCCTACGACCTGCGCGGCGGCTGCGGCTTCTCCTTCGGCAACGCCTGCGCGGACGGCACTTCCGGGACGAGCCTCTTCGGCGGCAAGAAGAGGAAGACCGTGCCGGTGAAGGCGATCTGAAGGGGCTCCGGCGATGAACGTGACGCTGAAGGCGCTCGGGGCGCTGCTCACTTACCCCGGCCCCGCCCTGCGCGAGGCGCTGGCGGAGATCGCCGCCGTGGTCGAAGCCGACGGCCTGCTCGCGCGCAAGACCCGCGCGGCGGTGCGCGAGCTCGCGGACGAGCTGGCCGCCGGCGATGCGCTCGAGACCGAGGAGCGCTACGTCGGCACTTTCGACCGCGGCCGGCGCACCTCGCTGCACCTCTTCGAGCACGTGCACGGTGATTCCCGCGACCGCGGCCAGGCGATGGTGGACCTCGCCGCCGTCTACGAACGCGCGGGTTTTCGCCTCGCGGCGAACGAGCTGCCGGACTTCCTCCCGGCCGTGCTCGAGTACCTCTCCTACCGGCCGCTCGCCGAGGCGCGCGAGATGCTCGCCGACTGCGCCCACATCCTGCGGGCGATCGGCGAGACGCTCGCGAGCGGCGGGAGCCGCTATGCGGCGGTGTTCGCCGCGCTGCTCGAGATCGCGGGCGAGCCGGGCCTCCGGCCGGGAAGCGTGCCGCCGGCCGAGGAGAGGCCGCTCGACGAAGAATGGGCGGAAGAGCCCGTAGTGTTTGGCCCCGGCGCTGCGCCGACGGCGTGCGGCGGCGGGGCGTCGTTCGTTTCCAGGGGGCCCGCGCCGGGCGCCCGGCGTTGAAGGAGTCGCACCATGGCGGACTACATGAACCAGCTCGTCTTCGGGATCTACCCGTACGTCGCGCTCTCGGTCTTCCTGATCGGGAGCGTCATCCGCTTCGACCGCGAGCAGTACACGTGGAAGAGCGACTCGTCGCAGCTCCTCGCCCGCGCCCAGCTGCGGCTCGGGTCGAACCTCTTCCACATCGGCATCCTCGGCATTTTCTTCGGGCACCTCGTGGGGCTGCTCACGCCGATCCCCGTCTGGCACGCGCTCGGCGTGTCGGCGGGCGCCAAACAGATCCTCGCGATGGTCGCGGGCGGGGTCTTCGGCGTCGTGATGCTCGTGGGCCTGGCGCTCCTCATCCACCGGCGCCTCACGCTCCCGCGGATCCGGGCGACGACGAAGGCGATGGACTGGGTGGTGCTCTGGCTGCTGCTCGCG
The DNA here is from genome assembly GCA_026417035.1 of Burkholderiales bacterium. Lineage (GTDB taxonomy): Bacteria > Pseudomonadota > Gammaproteobacteria > Burkholderiales > SG8-39 > JAOAEA01. The sequence continues at coordinate 15,935 of JAOAEA010000035.1, read as the reverse complement.
CAGCTCCTGCTCGGGCTCGCCACCATCCCCGTCTCCGGGCAGCATCTCGACGGCTCCGAGATGGTGAAGTTCATGACCTGGGCGCAGCGCATCGTCACGTTCCAGGGCGGCGCGGCGGAGCTCGTCGCGGGCGCCTCGCCGATCTTCAAGCTGCACCTCGTCCTCGGCATGACGATCTTCCTCGTGTTCCCGTTCTCGCGCCTGGTGCACATCTGGAGCGGCTTCGCGGCGGTGTTCTACGCGCTGCGGCCCTACCAGGTCGTGCGCGGCCGGTAGCCGGGGGCGCGCGGATGACCGCGGAACTTCCGAAGCGCGACGGCGCCGCGCGGATCGCGGCCGTGCGGGCGCTCCTCGCCTCGCGCGCCGCGGCGCTCGGGATCGAGGGCGCCGACGACGAGGCGCGCATCGAGGCGCTGCTCGAGCGCGAGGTCGCCGTGCCCGAGCCCACCGAGGCGGAATGCCGGCGCTTCTACGAGAACCACCCGGCGCTCTTCATCGCCGGCGAGCTCGCGGCGGTGCGCCACGTCCTGTTCGCGGTCGTGCCCGGGACGCCGGTGGAGGCGCTCGCCCGGACCGCGGAGAAGGCGCTCGCCGAGGTCCGCGCGCATCCGGAGCGCTTCGCCGAGGTCGCGCGGCAGCTCTCGAACTGCCCGTCGGGCGCGCAGGGCGGGAACCTCGGGCAGATCCAGCGCGGCGAGACCGTGCCCGAGTTCGAGGCCGCGGTGTTCGGCGAGGGCGTCTCGGGCGTGCTGCCGCGCCTCGTCAAGACGCGCTATGGCTTTCACATCGTGTGCGTGGACGCGCGCATCCCGGGGCGCCGGGTGCCGTTCGAGGCGGCGCGCGAGCAGATCGCCGCGCGCCTCGCCGAGCGTGTGCGCGAGCGGGCGCTCGTGCAATACGTGCGCATCCTCGCCGCGGAGGCCGGCGCGGCGGACTTCCCCGTCGCCCCGGCCGCCTCGCCGCTCGTCCAGTGACGCGGGCGGGCCCGCCCGCCGGGAACGCAAGGCCCCGATGCCCGACGAAATCCTCGGACGGCTGAAGCGCTTCCAGCACCGCTACTTCCCGCGCTTCCGGTCGCAGTACCGCGAGCTCGTCGCCGGCGGGCAGCACCCGACGGCGCTGTTCATCGGCTGCTCGGACTCGCGCATCGTCCCGCACCTGCTGCTCGACAGCGGCCCGGGCGAGATCTTCGTCGTGCGCAACGTCGGCGCGCTGGTGCCGCCCTACGACGCCTCCCACGGCCATCACGGCACCGCGGCCGCGATCGAGTTCGCGGTGCTCGTCCTCGCCGTGCGCGACATCATCGTCTGCGGTCACAGCCACTGCGGCGCGATGAAGGCGCTCTACGCCGACCCGCCCGCCGAGGCGCCGCACCTCGCGCACTGGCTCGAGCTCGCCCGCGACGCTGCGCTGCCGGTGACGCCCTCCGAGGAGGCGCTGCGCCGCACCGAGCAGCGCTCGGTGGTGCTGCAGCTCGAGCGCCTCATGGGCTATCCGATGGTGGCGGCGCGGGTCGAGAAGGGCGAGCTGTTCCTGCACGGCTGGCTCTACCACATCGAGGACGGCCGGGTGCTGGTGCTCGACATCGAAACCGGCGCGTTCGTCCCCCTCGAGGAGGCGGCCGCGAAGGCCGACGCCGAGCACATGCGGGGCGTGAACCTGCTCCAGTAGGCCCATGCACCGCCGCAACCGTCTGTTCGTCGCGATCGGGCTCCTCTACGGGCTCGCCGGCGGGCTCGCCGCGATCGCGCAGCTCGCCGTGCCGGGCGCGCTCCCCGGAAACCTGCCGAAGGTCCACGCGCACATGATGCTGGCGGGCTTCGTCCTGATGACGATCTACGGCATCGGGCTGCACGTGATCCCGCGCTTCGCCGGCTACCCGCTGCGCTCCGAGCGCGCCGCGACGGCGCAGTTCTGGCTCGCGAACGCGGGGCTCCCGCTCATGATCGCCGGATGGCTCGCCCGGGCGGATTGGCTCGTGGCGATCGGCGGGGCGCTGACGGCCGCGGCAATGGCGCTCTTCGCCGGCAACCTGGCGCTCACACTGCGCCTGAAGGGGCCGCTCGACTAGCGGCACGGCCGCGCGCAAGGGGGATCCATGGCGACGAACCGCATCCAGGCGAAGGCGTTCCTCGCGAACCTGCCGCTCTTCAAGGAACTGTCGGCCGAGGAGCTCGACCGCGTCGCGGCCGCCACGCGCCAGGTGCACGCCGAGCGCGGCCAGGTGCTCTTCCACCGCGGCGACCCGGCGAGCGGCTTCTACGTCGTCGTCTTCGGCCAGGTGAAGCTCGCGTTCGTGGGCTCGTCGGGCGCGGAGAAGGTCGTGGACATCGTCGCCCCCGGAGGCAGCTTCGGCGAGGCGGTGATGTTCATGGAGCAGCCGCACGTGGTGACCGCGCAGGCGCTCGCCGACACGCTGCTCCTGCACGTCGCGAAGGATGCGGTGTTCGCCGAGGTCGAGCGCGACCCGCGCTTCGCGCGCCGCATGATCGGCGGGATGGCGCGGCGCATGCGCCAGCTCGTCGCCGACCTGGAGAGCTATTCGATGCGCTCGGGGACCGAGCGCGTCATCGGGTTCCTGCTCTCGAGCTGCGGCGAGGCCGCGCCGGGGGCGACCACGCTGACCGTGACGCTGCCGGCGGCGAAAGGCGTGATTGCCTCGCGCCTCAACCTGACGCAGGAGCACTTCTCGCGCATCCTGCACGACCTCTCCGCCGCGGGGCTGATCGAGGTGCACGGGCGCGAGGTGCGCATCCTCGACTGCCAGCGGCTGCGCGCGCCGGAGGGCTGAGCCGGCGCGCCGCGCGCCGCTACCGGCTGCCGCGCTCGCGGATGCGCACCTCGACGCGCCCGTCTTCCGGATGGAGCGTCGTGCGCCACTGGTAGCCGTTGCGCTCCAGGACCTGGTAGAGCGGCGTGGGCTCGCGCTCGAGCACGAGGAGGATCTCGTCGCCCGGCGCGAGCTCGCAGAGCGCCTCCATCACGAGCTCGAAGGGCTGCGGCGGCGGCAGCCCGCGCGCGTCGATCACCTTCGTGGCGCTCATGCCGGCGCCGTCCGCGCGGCGAGCGCCGCGAGCGTGATCACGACCGCCGCCGCCAGGACGTTGTGCACGACGGCGAGCGCGAGCGGCTGGCCGCCGAGGGCCTGCGCCGCGCCGAGCGCGAGCTGCGCGGCCGCGAGCGCGAGGAGCGCGTACCCCGCCGGCCGCGCGCCCGAGCGTGCGGCCCGCACGCCGAGCCAGGCGAGGACGACGAGCGTCGGGGCCGCGATCCAGCGGTGCGCGAGGGCGACCGCCTGGCGCGCGGGGTCGGCGCGCTCGGCGGCGCTCGCGGGCGGCGCCATCTCGCGGAAGGGGTCGAACGCGGCCGGCTCGGCGCCGTCCGGCCAGATCGATCCCGCGCAGTCCGGGAACGACGGGCAAGCGTAGGCTGCGTGGCGCGCCGCGATGAGGCCGCCTGCGGCGATCTGCAGCGCGACCAGCGCAGCCGCGAGCCAGGTCCAGCCGCGCAACGCGCGCCCGTTCGCGACGGGCGGCGGGCGCCGCAGGGCGACGAGGAGCCAGCCCGCGACGGCGAGCATCGCCATGCCGCCGAGCAGGTTGCCGAGCGTGACCGCCGGAACCCCGGAAGGCGTGTAACGGCCGAGCCAAGCGAGGCAAGCGGCGAGAACGAGGAGCGCGATCGCCGCGACGCGCTCGCCCGGTCGCGCGTCGCTCCAGCCGACGAAGAGGATCACGAGGATCACGGCGCCCGCTGCACTCGCGGCGATCCGGTGCAGCGCGCGCGCCGTGTCTTCGGCGGGATCCGCTTCCGGCCCGGCCGGCCGCTGCGCGTAACAGTCGGGCGCGCCGGCGCAGGAGAGCCCGGTCTGCGCGAGGCGCAGGTAGGCGCTCGTCGTCGTGATCACGACGAGCAGCGCGAGGAGCACGCCGGCGAGGACGCGCACGCGAGTCAGCTCCGGTGGCGCCGCGCGATCGCGCGCAGCACGACGACGAGGAAGAGCACGCCGCCCGCGACGGCCACCAGTCCGCCGAGGCCCATCAACGCCATGCCCGCGATCTCCTGCGGCGTGCGCAGGACCTGCGCCGCGCCCGCCACCTTGCGCTGCACGCCGTAGCCGCCCGACCACACCAGGCCGACGACGTGCAGCAGCTGGCCGCCACCGTAGATCCACGGCTGCCAGGCCGCGAGCCGGGCGTCGGGGGTGCCCAGCCCGAGCTTCGGCATGAGCGCGTAGGCAAGCCCCATCATCGCGAGCGTGACGCCGACGATCGCCCCGTGGTAGTGCGCGGGGATGCGCACGTCGCTGCCCTGGATCAGGAACCCGATCGCGCCGCCGGCCGCGAAGAGCGCGAGCGAGGTCACGAGGGCCGCGCGCAGCGGACGCGCCGCCGCGTCGGGCGCTGGCCCGGCGCGTGCGAGCGCCGCGACGACGGCGAGGCCCATCGGCAGGATGGCGAGCCCGCCGCCGAAGCGCATCTGCCACGTGAACATCTTCTGGTGCTCGACCGCAGTGACATCCCAGGCGAGATAGATGACCGGCGTCACGAACACGGCCGCCAGGGCGATCGCGAAGAGCAGCGTCGCGACCCGCGGCGACAGCGGCACCGGCGCGCCCGAGGCCGACGCGAGCCACAGCCACGCGACCAGCATGACGAGCGTCCACGCGAATTGCACGACGTGGCCCGGCCCCCAGAAGAGGAGTTCGTAGTAGGCCTTCCCCGCGAGCGCGCGCGGCACGCCGCCCCACGACCACGCCAGCGCGACGATCGCGAGCGCCGCCGCCACCGCGGCCGCGTTCAGCCCGAAGCGCAACGCGCCCTCCGGCGCAAGGTCGAGGCCGACTCGCGCCGGCGCGGCGAGCGCACGCAGGCTCGTCGCCGCGAATCCGAGGCCGAAGAGGCCGAGCCCGGACATGAACACCGGCTCGTCGAGCACCGGGACGTAGTTCGCCATCACCGGGCGTCCCGCGCCGAGGAACGGCGCCGCGGCCATCGTCGCCGCGCCGAGCACGGCGAGCGTGAACCCGACCCAGGCGAGGTCGAGCATCCGGTCGCGGCTCGCAGCCGTCCACAGCAGCCCGGCGAACGCGACGAACCAGACGAGCACCGAGAGGTCCACGTGCACGACGAGCGCCGTGTGGAAGAAATCCGCCGCCGGGAAGAGCGGCGCGAGGAACGGCGCGCGCGCCGCCACCAGCAGCACGGAGAAGACGCCGGAGCCGACGAGCGCCGCCACGCCGAGGAGGAGCCAGGCGGCGGCGAGACGGCGGCGCTCGCCCTCGGGGACGGCGAGCTCGTAGCGGTGGCGCGCGGCGAGCCCGGCGAGCCAGGCCCGGCCGGCGGTGCGGGCCGCAGCGCGTGTTGCGGCGGCGGTGCTCATCGGATGATCACGCCTCCCTGCTCGGGGTTGAAGTCGATCAGGACGACCTGCCCGGGCTTCACGTCCACGCGCGCCGCGCGCTCGAAGTTGAACCCGGCGACGCGCACGTCGTCGTTCACCTGCACGCGCAGCGTGTGCGTGCCCGCGCCGATGGGCAGGCGCCGGTAGCCGCTCGAAGCGCCGTCGCGCGAGAGCCCCGCGGGCGGGAACACGTCGTCGTAGAGGAGCCGCTCGTCGAGCTCGACGCGCACGCGCACCGGCGAGCGCTCGCGCGGGCAGTCCATCTCGGTGCGGAACTGCGGCTGCAGCCGCGCGAGCTCCTCCGGCGTGCGCCTCCTGCAGTCGGCTTTCACCTTGCCCGGGTGCTTGAACGACAGGCGCAGCAGCCCCTCGTCCGGCCCGAGGTAGCGGTAGGGCGGCGAGGTGGCGAAGTAGCCCACCACCACGGCGAAGAGCGCGTAGGCGATCCCTTGTCCGAGGTAACGGACGGCGTTACCCATTGCCGGTCTCCGGCTCCCGGCGCAGGCGCGCCGGGGCGACGCCCGCTTCCGCGGGGGCGAGCGCGAGCGTGGCGCGCAAGCCCGCGAGCTCGTGGCCGAGGGCGGCGAGGTCCTCGGCCGCGGCCCACCGGACGCATAGCCTCTCCTGCGGCACGTTCGCGCGGAGCCGCGGCTCGCGCCCGCCGGCGAGCCGTTCCGCCGTCCAGCGCGCGCCGAAGCGGTACTCGCAGTCGTGCGGCGGGCACCCGGTCACGAGCACCCCGTCGGCCCCGCCGCGCAGCGCGTATTCGAGGAACGCGGGCGGCGCCATCCCGGCGCAAGGCAGGCTCAGCGCGGCGACGCCGGGCCCGGCGAGCGAACGCACGTCCGCGGCGCAGTCGCAACCGAAGACGACCACTTTCGCCTCCCCGGAGAGCCGTGCGAGCGCGTCGTCGAGACGCGCGCGCAACTCGCCGATCGGGAGCTGCGGCAGGTCGATGCCCGTCGTGAGCGTCTCGGCGCGGCGGAAGGGCGTGGAGGACGGGCAGGCGCCGACGCAGATGCCGCAGCTCGCGCAGAGGTCGGGGAGCACCAGCGCCTGCGTGCCGTGCGGCTTGCCGTCGGTGCGCGGGGCCATGACCACGGCGCCGTACGGGCAGTCGGCGAAGCAGCGGCCGCAGCCGTTGCACTGGGCGAGATCGACCCGCGCGGCCGGCGGCCGCCTCGCGAGCGCGAGCCACGGGAGCATCGCCAGGAGCAGGGTGCCGGCGCCGCTCGCGATCCAGAGCGCGCCCGGCGACCATTCGTACACCAGAGGGAAGCCGGCGAGGTAGAACCAGTCGAGGGGCACCGACTCGGGTGCGGCCGCGAGGTCCGCAGGCGCGCCCGACACCGCCGGGCGCACGAGCGAGAGGATCACCAGCGTCGCGAGCGTCCCCCAGCCGAGCGCAGGCTCGGGCCGCGTCTGCGGCCGGGTGATGCGCTGGATGTGGACCCACATGCCGAGCAGGAGCATGAGCGGCACGCCGATGTGGAGGAACACGACGAGCGAGAAGAAGCGGTCCGACACCGCCTCCGCGAAGAGGAAGTTGCGCACGAGCGCCGCGCCGAAGCCGGGCAGCCAGCCGAACCACTCCGCGGTCGCGACCGCGAGGAAGAGCGCGAGCTCGTCCCACACCAGCCAGTAGCCGGTGACCCCCGCGGCTACCGCCAGCCAGAGGAGCGGCACGCCCGAGAGCCAGGAGAACCAGCGGAAACCGCGAAAGCGCCCGTGGGCGAGCTCGCGTGCGAGGTGCACGAGCATGACGAGCACGAAGGCATCCGACGCGTAGCGGTGGACGCTGCGCATGACGCCCCCCGCCCACCACTGCCCGGCCGTCAGCGCTTCGACCGACTCGTACGCCCCGGCGAGCGACGTGTCGAAGAAGACGTAGAGATACGCGCCGGTCGCCGCCACGATCCAGAAGAGGTGGAAGGCGAGCGCGCCGAGCTGCCGCAGCGGGTTCGCTTCCGGCCCGAAAGCCCGGTCGAGCGCACGCTCGGCGGCGCGGAAGGCGCGCGCCGCGGCGCCGCGCGCGGGGGCACGGCCGAGCGCGTCGTTGGCGGCGAGGATCGGGCGCGTCTGCATGACCGGCCGCGGCGGGCTCGCGCGCCGCGCCGCGTCCGTCCATGATCCGGGCCGCCGCGCCGCTCTCCTTGACATCCATCAAGCGCCCGGGTGCCGGTCCGCGCTCGCCGCGGGCGGCGCCGTCAGGCTGCGGGCCGGCGGGCGCGCCGCAGCTCGCGGATCACGAACCACGCCACCGCGCCGAGGAACGTGAGCCCGGCGAAGATCTCGAAGAAGAGCGAGTAGTTGAGGCGGTAGCCGCCGCCGACGGGGTCGTACACCGTGCAGTAGAGCTTGACCTTGGTCCAGACGTTCTCGAGCGTGAGCGAGCGCGAGGCCTCGCCCGAGAGGAGCTCCTTCAGCGGCCCGACGAGCATCGGCAGCTCGAAGGTCTCGCCGTACACCTGGCGGTAGATGACGCCGTTCGCGTCGACGATCGTCACCTGGGTGATGTGGTCGAAGCCCTTCGGCGTGGCGCTGTAACTGAAGCCGAAGTCCCGCGCGAGCGCCTCCACCGCGCGCGGCTCGGGTGCGAGGAACGCCCAGCGCGGGTCGGAGATGCGGTTCTGACGGGCGAAGCTCGCCATTGCCTCGGGGCCGTCGAACGGCTGGTTGAAGCCGATCGACACCACGTTGAAGCTGTCGGGCCCGAGCGCGTCGCGCGCCTGCTTGACCGCCCGGGCGAGGAACTGCGTGGCGACCGGGCAGGCCTGGAAGCACCCGGTGTACACGAACGACACGACGAGCGGCTTGCCGCGATAGTCCGCCAGGCGCACCTCGCGCATCGCCGTGTCGCGGAACCGGTGCTCGCCCACCGCCCTGCCGATGGCCGCCTGACTTTCGCGCAGCGCCTTCTCGTAATCGGGCTCGCCCGCGTGCGCCGGCGCAGCGGCGAGCGCCGCCGCCGCGAGCGCGGCCAGAAGTGCGCGCCGCGAAGAGCGCATCGCCCGCCGCCCCTCGCGCTTTCCCGTTCAGCCGAGCGCCGCGCGCACGGCCGCGTCGAGCATCGCGCCGAGGAGCACCAGCGAGAGCTGGATGAGCGAGGCGTGGAAGCACTGCATCGCCGTCGCGCGGCCCGGTGCCGCGGCGAGGCGCAGCGCGGCCTTGACGAACAGCCACCCGCCCACCGCGGCGAAGACCAGGTAGATCCAGCCCGGCGAGTAAAGGGCGAGCGCGAGCGACAGCGCGACCAGCGCCACGGCGTGCGCGAGGATCGCGCGCCCGGCCACGCGGTCGCCCTTCACCACCGGCAGCATCGGCACCCTCGCAGCCCGGTAATCGTCGCGGAAGGCGATCGCGAGGCTCCAGAAGTGCGGCGGCGTCCAGAGGAAGAGGACCAGCGCGAGCAGGAGCGCCTCGGGCGAGAGACCCGGCGTGACCGCCGCGGCGCCCGCGAGCACGGCGAAGCTCCCGGCCAGGCCGCCGATCACGATGTTCCACCACGTGCGCCGCTTCAGCCACACCGTGTAGACGATCGCGTAGAAGAACGCGCCGAGGAAGGTGTACAGGGCGGCGTAAGGGTTGACGGCGAGCCACGCCGCGGCGACGGCGGCCGCGGTCATCGCGACGATGAGGAGGAGCCAGCCGCGGCCGGGCGCGAGCCGCCCCGCCGCGAACGGCCGGGCGCGCGTGCGGCGCATGCGCCGGTCGATGTCCACCTCGTAGTACTGGTTGAACGCGCCGGCGCTCGCCGAGGAGACGAGGACCGCAAGGAACAGCGCGGCCACCTGCCAGCCGGCGAGCGCGGCGCCGGGCTGGATCGCCATGCCCGCGAGCGCGGTGACCGCGATCACCAGCCCGATGCGCAGCTTGAACAGGTTGAAGACGAGCCGAACCGGGGAAGCCGCGGCCCGCTCCCCGGCGGGCACCGGGGCGGCGGCCGCCCCGGCGGTTTGCGGTTGACGAGGCATGGTCCGCTCCCGCGCCGCCCGCCCGTCAACTCAAGCCCCACACGGTGGAGAGGTACTTCCAGTTGACGAAGTAGTAGAGGATGAACGCCGTCAGGAACACCATGGCGAACACGAAGGTGCCCGGCGCCACGAACCCGCCGGTCCCGTGCCCGGTGAGGGCGGTGTCGACCGGCATGCGCAGCACCGTCGTTTCGCGGCCGTAGGCGCCGGCGGCGAGCCGCTTGCCCCAGAGCAGCGACCCGACCGTGATCAGGATGTACGCCGCCCCGCCGACGATCGCGACCACGCCGCTCACGCCCATGATCGCGAGCATGAGGTAGGCGGTGCCCGGGTACTCGTAGGGCAGCGACGCGCCGGCGAACGTGATGTCCCAGTGCCGGCGCGGCACGCCCAGCGTCCCGGCGCCCATCAGCGCGAGCGAGAACACCCCCATGCCGATGCCGAAGAGGTACGGCTGCCACTTCGCGAGCCCGGGCATGATCACTTCGCGGTTGAAGAGCGACGGGATCAGGAAGTAGGTGAGCGCCATGAACGCGAGCGTGGTGCCGCCGACGACGGTGGCGTGGAAGTGGCCGGGCACGTACGTCGTGTTGTGGATGATCATGTTCAGCTGCTCGGTGCCCATCATCACGCCCGAGATGCCGCCGAGGAAGCCGAACACGAGCAGCGAGATGAACATCCCCGAGAACGTCGGGTTGCCCCACGGCGCCTTGCGGATCCACTCGAACAGCCCCTTGGTGAGCCCCTTGGCGCGCTGCGCGACCTCGATCGAGCCGGGCACGGTGAGCCCGTGGATCATCGAGGCGAGCACCGCGAGGTACATGGCGTAGCTCGTGTTGAACACTTTCCACTCGGTGGAGAGCCCCGGGTCGGCGAGCAGGTGGTGCGCCGAGGCGAGCTGCAGGAACAGGATGTAGAGCACGAACGCCGTGCGGCTCACGCGCTCGCTCATCGGCTTCGCGGCGAACACGATCGCCGCGATCGCGTACCAGACCGCGACGTGCGCGCTCACGTTGATCTGCTGCGACGAGTGGCCGAACGCCCACCAGATGGTGCGGTACATGAGCGGGTCGATCGACTTCACGTACCCGGCCGACCACAGGAAGGTCGGGATCAGGATGATCGCGCCCGAGGCGATGGTGAAGATCGCGATGATGCAGGCGGTGAGCGCCCCGAAGGTCACCAGCGGGATCGAGCCCTCGTAGGTCTTCTCCGCCCTGGCGACCACCAGCGTGCCGAGGAAGATGAAGCAGCCGATGAGCGCGCCGACCGCGAACAGGATCAGCCCGAGGTAGAACGCCGGGTGGCCGGGCAGGGGCACGTAGGACGTCATCATCACCGTCGCGTTGCCGGTGAAGATGGCGGCGTTGAACGTGACCGTGCCGATCACCATCAGCGCGAACGCGAGCCAGGCGAGCCGCGGCGTCGCCAGCCGCGACCGCAGCAGCGTCGAGGAGCAGAAGTAGAGGATGGCGATCTCGAAGAAGATCACCCAGATCACGAGCATGTCGAGCCCGTGCGCCGTGAGCAGCAGGTAGAAGTTGTCGGCGTTGAGCAGGTGCACCGCCTGCCAGCGCGTGAGCGTGATGAGCAGCGCGATGATGCCGCCGACGAGCAGCGCCACCACCGCGGCGACGGCGTTCGCCTTGATGAGCAGCTCCGCCGACTTGTGGTACTGCAGCCCCGTGCGGGGATCGGTGCGGAAAAGTTCTGTCCCGGCCATGACTCCCCCCTATTTCTTGACCACGTAGAGCTTGCTCACCATCTTGTGGTGGCCGGCGCCGCAGAACTCGTTGCAGACGATGCCGTAGGTGCCGGCGCGGTTCGGCGTCACCGTGACGACGTGCTGGTAGCCGGGCAGGACCTGCACGTTGATGTTCTCCGGCTGCAGCGAGAACCCGTGCTGGTAGTCCATCGACATGAGGTTCAGGCGGTAGGTCTTGCCCTCCTCGAGCTCGAGGATCGGCCACCAGTCCCAGAGCCGCGCGATCAGGTACACGTCGGCGCCCGCGGGCGGCGCGACGACCGGGATCTTCGCCTCGGTCTCCTCGCGCACCTTCCACTTGGCAACCATCTCCTCGGCGGCGCGCGCGAACATCTCGGGCCGCGCGCGGTAGGTCTCGCTGGAGAGGTTCTGCTTACCGAACACGTGCCAGTACGGCATCATGAAGAACATCACCAGGCACCACGCGAAGGCGATGACGATCCAGACGAGCTCCACCTTGTCGAGGGGCTGCTTCCACCAGATCCGTTGCGCCGGGGGCTGGATTGCGCTCATCGGCTTTCCTCCTTTCGGCCGGCCGCGGCGCTACTTCGCGAGCGGCGTGATCGGTACGGAGAGGATCTCCATGATCCCCCACACTGTGTAGATCACCGTCGGCACGGCGATGCCGAGAAAGAGCAGCAGGAACGGGTTCTCGAGGATGTGCTGGAACGCGGGGATGCGCTCCTCGCCCGGCTTGGCGTCGGTGTCGGCCATCTTTCGCTCCTCTTCGCTTGGCGGGGTTGCGGATCGGTCAGGGCAGGCACGCGGCGACGCCGTGCTGCCAGAGCTTCATGCAGGGCAGGAGGTCGACGAGCGGAAGCGCCGCCGTCAGGGCCGCGGCGAGCGCCACGGCCGCCAGCGCCAGGGCGCCGGCCGCCGCGCCGCCGTGCATCGCGGACGATCGCATCCTCGTGTCCCTCCTTCGGTCGCGGCGCGAGCGCGGGCGGCTGCGATGCCGCGTCTCGACGGCCCGGCCTGCGGTTCGGCGAAATCTACGCCGACCGCGCCCGTGAAAAATTTGATGCGCCTTAAGTAAATCGCGGCTCCCGCGCGCCGGGCACCGCCGGCAATCCCATGCGGGGCCGATGGATTTTGCGTAGCCGGTTGCATGCTGCAGGGCAAGATGTTTGAATGCACCGCGCCGCGGCCCGCCGCTCGCGCACCCGGAACAAAGGAGGCGAAGATCCACTCCCCCTCGCTCGACCGCTCCGCGCTCGGTCCAGCGCAGCTCGCCGCGGGCGAAGCACGCAGCACACGCGCCGTCGCGGTGTGGCTCCTCGCGTGCGCGGCGCTCGTGTTCGCGATGGTTGTCGTCGGCGGTGTCACGCGCCTCACCCACTCGGGGCTCTCCATCGTCGAGTGGCAGCCTATCGTGGGCACGCTGCCGCCCCTCACCGACGCCCAGTGGCAGGAGACATTCGCGAAGTACCGCGAGACGCCCGAATACCGGCTGGTCAACCGCGGCATGAGCCTCGAGGCGTTCAAGGGCATCTTCTGGTGGGAGTATTTCCACCGCCTGCTCGGCCGCGTGATCGGCCTCGTCTTCATCGTGCCGCTCGCCTGGTTCGCCCTCACGCGGCGCATCGACCGCGCGCTCGCGCTGCGCCTCCTCGGCATCTTCGTGCTCGGGGGCCTGCAGGGCGCGATGGGCTGGTACATGGTGAAATCGGGGCTCGTCGACGACCCGCGCGTCTCGCATTTCCGCCTCACGGCGCACCTCTCGCTCGCGTTCCTGATCTTCGCGGCGATGCTGTGGACGGCGCTCGGGCTCCTCTACCCGCGGCGGCCGGAAGCGCGCGGCGCGGCAGCGGCGGTGCCCCTGCGCCGCCTCGCGTGGTGGATCACCGGCCTCGTCGCCTGGATGATCGTGACCGGCGGCTTCGTCGCCGGCATCCGCGCGGGCAAGGCCTACAACACCTTCCCGCTCATGAACGGGCACGTCGTCCCGCCCGAAATCCTCATGCTCGAGCCGTGGTGGAAGAACTTCTTCTACAACATGGCCACGGTGCAGTTCGACCACCGTCTCGGCGCCTGGGCGCTCGCCTTCCTCGTGCCGTGGCTGTGGCTGCGCGCGCGCCGGGTCGCGCTCACGCCCCGCGCGCGCGTGTCGATCGCGCTGCTCTTCGCCGCCGTCGCCGCGCAGATCGCGCTCGGCATCGCCACGCTGCTCCACGCCGTGCCGGTCGCGCTCGGCGCCGCCCACCAGGGCGTCGCCGTGCTCGTCTTCGCCGCCGCGCTGGCGGTGAACCACGCGCTCGCCGACTGATCCCGGCGCGGGCCGGGATTCTCCTGATGCGCGTCAAATCCGCGGCGGCGGGTTCGCGGGTATGTTCGACCGCGTCGAGAAGCCCGCCCCCTGCGAAGTGCTCCAGCGCATCCACGCCGCCGGCCAGTGGCTCTTCCTGCGGGCCGACGGCGTCGCGAACCGCCTCTTCGGCGAGCGGCTGAACCCGCTCTACTACCTCGGGCCGATCAGCTACTACATGTTCTGGATCGTGGTGGCGAGCGGCCTCTACGTCTACGCCTTCTACGAGACCGGGATCGACACCACGTACGCGTCCGTGGAGCGGCTCACGGTCGCGCAGTGGTGGGCGGGCGGGATCATGCGGAGCCTGCACCGCTACGCCTCCGACGCGATGGTGCTCACGATGCTCCTGCACCTCGCGCGGCACTGGTTCTTCGACCACTACCGCGCGTTCCGCGCGTTCTCGTGGGTGACGGGCGTGGTGCTGCTGTGGCTCGTGTACGTCTCGGGCGTCAACGGCTACATGCTGCCCTGGGACCGGCTCGCCCAGTACGTGACCATCAAGACCGCCGAGTGGCTCGATGCGCTGCCGGCCTTCCGCGGCACGCTGGTGCGCAATTTCGTGCTGCCCGAGGCGATCACCGACCGCTTCTTCTCGCTGCTGCAGTTCCTCCACATCGGCATCCCGCTCGCCGTGCTGATCGCCCTGTGGGTGCACACGCAGCGCGTGCCGCGCGCGCGCACCGTCCCGCCCAGGCCGATCGCGATCGGACTCGCCGTCACGCTCCTCGCGCTCTCGCTCGCCAAGCCCGCCGTCGGGCAGGGCCCGGCCGATTTCGCATCGATGCCACAGGTGCTCGCTTTCGACTGGTTCTATCTCGCCGCCTTCCCCCTGGTGGACCGCTTCGGCGGCCTGCCGATGTGGTACGCGGTCGGCGCGGCCACGCTCGTCGGGCTGCTGCTCCCCTGGCTGCCGCCGAAGCGGCGCACCCGGGGCGCGGCGCTGCACCTCACGCTGCACCCGGGCAACCGCACGGTGCCGGTGCGCGAGGGCGAGACGCTGCTCGACGCCGGGCTGCGCGCCGCGGAGCCGCTGCCCTACGACTGCCGCTCGGGCGGCTGCGGGGTGTGCAAGGCCACCGTGCTGAACGGCGAGGTGGATCCCGGCCTCTACCAGAAGAGCGCGCTGTCGGACGCCGAGCGCGCCGGCGGGAAGGTGCTGCTCTGCTGCGCGCAGGCGCTCACCGACGTCGAGGTCGAGTACGAGGAAGGCGCGGCGGTGCGCGAGCAGCCGCTCCCGGTGTACGCGGCGCACGTCGAGCGGCTGGAGAAGCTCGCCCACGACGTGATGCTCGTCGCGCTGCGTCTGCCCCCGGGGAAGGCGATCTCCTTCCGGGCAGGCCAGTACGTCAACGTCATCCTCGACGACGGCGACCGGCGGAGCTATTCGTTCACGATTCCGGGCGGCACGACGGACCTCGTCGAGCTGCACATCCGCAGGATGCCCGGCGGCAAGTTCACCGGCCACGTGTTCGACCGCCTGCGCGTGGGCGACCTGGTGCGCTTCGAGGGCCCGCTCGGCAGCTTCGTGCTGCACGAGCCCTCGGACCGGCCGCTTATCTTCGTCGCCGGCGCGACCGGCTTCGCGCCGGTGAAGAGCCTGCTCGAAGAAGCGTTCCGCATGGGCATCACGCGGCCCCTCTACTTCTACTGGGGCGTGCGCAAGCGCCGCGACCTCTACCTCGCGGACCTCCCCGAGCGCTGGCAGGCGGAGCACCCCAATTTCCGGTTCGTGCCGGTGCTCTCGGAGCCCGGGCCGGAGGACGAGTGGAACGGCCGCACCGGCCTCGTGCACGAAGCGATCCTCGCCGACTTCCCCGACCTCGCGGGCTTCAGCGTCTATGCGTGCGGCTCGGTGAAGATGGTCGAGGCGGCGAAGCCCGCATTCGTCGCGCAGGGGCTCGGCGAGGCGTACTGCTTCTCGGACGCCTTCACGCCGCAGGCGGGGGCGCGTTAGCAAG
Organism: Burkholderiales bacterium; assembly: GCA_026417035.1. Classification (GTDB taxonomy): domain Bacteria; phylum Pseudomonadota; class Gammaproteobacteria; order Burkholderiales; family SG8-39; genus JAOAEA01. The sequence goes on along the minus strand of JAOAEA010000035.1, from coordinate 527 downwards.
GTGTTGAAAAAGGGGGACACATCCCTGAGGTTTCCCCGGTTTTTGCCGTCGGGATTTCTATTCCGAACAGCACGATAAAGGGTTAAGGTGCGCAAAAACGGCGCGTGCATGAGCGGTTTTTTCTCTGCTTTGGGACCAACCATCGCAGGGAGCGACCGACATGCACGCGCACGCCATCGTACAGCGCTTCATCGAGACGCAACTGGGGGCGATGCACGCCGCGCGCCGGCGCACGCTGGCCGCGGCGGTGCTGGCGGTGATGGGCGGGCATGCCTTGAGCCTCACGCGCCTGGCGCGCGGGCTGCTCGGTGCCGGCGCCCTCAAGGGGGCGCTCAAGCGCATCGACCGACTGATCGGGAGCGACCGCGTTGCCAGCGAGGCGCAAGCGGCGGCCGCCGCGCTGCTGCAAACGCTGCGCGCCAGCGCACAGCCGTTGATCATCGCGGTGGACTGGACGGCGGTGGCGCCGGGGGGTGCCTTTGCCGAGTTGCGTGCCACGGTCACGCGCCTGGGGATGGGACGGGCGC